>NZ_JAEEAP010000669.1 GCF_016103465.1 Streptomyces sabulosicollis | reverse complement strand
CCCCGGCCCCTCGCCACCGGCGACGACGACCCGATCGCCATCGTGGCGATGAGCTGCCGCCTCCCCGGCGGGGTGCGCACCCCCGAACAGCTGTGGCAGCTGGTCAGCGAGGGACGGGACGCCATCGCGGGCTTCCCCGCCAACCGGGGCTGGGACCTGGAAGGGCTCTACGACCCGGACCCGGCCCGCCACGGCACCAGCTATGTGCGCGAGGGCGGATTCCTCTATGAGGCCGACCAGTTCGATCCGGCCTTCTTCGGCATCAGCCCCCGGGAGGCCCAGGCGATGGACCCCCAGCAGCGGCTGCTGCTGGAGACCGCGTGGGAGGCGTTCGAGCGTGCCGGGATCGACCCCACCACGCTCAAGGGCAGCGACGCCGGGGTCTTCGTCGGCGCCATGCCGCAGGACTACGGGCCGCGGATGGACGAGGCGTCGGAGGGGTTCGAGGGCTATCTGCTGACCGGTGGCACCACCAGCGTCGCCTCCGGCCGGATCGCCTACACCTGGGGCCTCGAGGGTCCGGCGGTCACCGTCGACACGGCGTGCTCCTCGTCCCTGGTGGCCCTGCACATGGCCGTGCGGTCGCTGCGCCAGGGCGAGTGCTCGCTGGCGCTGGCCGGTGGCGCCACCGTGATGTCCAGCCCCGGGATCTTCGTGGAGCTGAGCCGCCAGAAGGCGCTGTCGCCGGACGGCCGCTGCAAGGCGTTCTCGTCCGACGCCGACGGCACCGGCTGGGGCGAGGGCGTGGGCATGGTGCTGCTGGAGCGGCTGTCGGACGCGCGGGCAGCCGGCCACCAGGTGCTGGCGCTGGTCCGTGGCTCCGCCACCAACCAGGACGGCGCGAGCAACGGCCTCACCGCCCCGAGCGGACCGGCGCAGGCGCGGGTGATCCGGCAGGCGCTCGCCGACGCGGGACTGACCGCGGCCGAGGTGGACGCGGTCGAGGCACACGGCACCGGCACCTCGCTCGGCGACCCCATCGAGGCGGGGGCGCTGCTGGCCACCTACGGCCAGGACCGCCCCGAGGACCGGCCGCTGTGGCTGGGCTCGCTGAAGTCCAACGTCGGCCACCCCCAGGCGGCGGCGGGCGTGGCCGGGGTCATCAAGATGGTGCTGGCGCTGCGCCACGGCGTCCTGCCCAAGACCCTGCACGTACACGAACCCTCGCCGCATGTCGACTGGTCGTCCGGGGCCGTGGAGCTGCTGACCGAGGCCCGTCCGTGGCCGGAGCAGGAGAACGGACGGCCGCGGCGCGCGGGCGTGTCGTCCTTCGGCATCAGCGGCACCAACGCACACGCCATCCTGGAGCAGGCCCCGGCCGAACCGGCCGCCGGCCACGACGAGCCGCGCCCGGCGGCCCCGGGGCTGCCCGTGCTGCCCTGGGTGCTGTCCGGGCGCACCGAACAGGCGCTGCGCACCCGGGCCGAGCAACTGCGGGACCACCTGACCGGCCACCCCGGCACCGACCTCGCCGCACTCGGCCACGCCCTCGCCACCACCCGCACGGCCTTCGGCCACCGGGCGGTGATCCTCGGCCGGGACCGTGAGCGGCTCCTGGACGGCCTCGGCGCGCTCGCGCAGGGCACCCCGGCGCCGCAGGTGGTCCAGGGCACGGCGGGCGGTCGGCGGAAGACCGTGTTCGTCTTCCCCGGACAGGGTTCGCAGTGGATCGGGATGGCACTCCCGCTGTGGGACGCCGCACCCGTCTTCGCGGAGCGGCTGGAGGAGTGCGCCGACGCCCTGGAGCCGTTCCTGGACTGGTCGTTGCGCGATGTGCTGCGCGGTGTGCCGGGCGCGCCGTCGCTGTCCCGCATCGACGTGGTGCAGCCCGCGCTGTTCGCGGTGATGGTGTCGCTGGCGGCGCTGTGGCGCGGCCACGGCGTCGAACCGGCCGCGGTGGTGGGCCATTCGCAGGGCGAGATCGCCGCCGCGTACGTGGCCGGGGGGCTCTCGCTGGAGGACGCCGCCAAGGTGGTGGCACGGCGCAGCCAGGCGTGGGCCGAGCTGAGCGGGAAGGGCGGCATGCTCTCGGTGCTGGCGTCGGCCGGGACGGTCGCCGAGCGGCTGCGGCCGTGGAGCGAACGGCTCGGCATCGCCGCCGTCAACAGCCCCGCTACCGTGACCGTCTCCGGCGACCCGGAGGCCCTGGACGCCTTCATGGCCGAGCTCGCCGCCGACGGGGTGAAGTCCCGACGGGTGCCGGGCGTGGATACCGCCGGGCACTCCCCGCAGGTCGACGGGTTGCGCGGGCGGCTGCTGCGCGAGGTGGCGGGGGTGCGGCCGCGTGCCTCGCGGATCGCGTACTACTCCACGGTGACCGGCGGACCGCTGGACACCACGGAGCTGGACACCGACTACTGGTACCGGAACATGCGCGAGCCGGTGGACTTCGAGCGGGCCACCCGGGCGCTGCTGGCCGACGGCCACACGGCGTTCATCGAGTGCGCCCCGCACCCCATGCTCGCCATGTCGCTCCAGCAGACCATCGAGGACGCGGGCGGAAGCGCCGCCGTCGTCGGCACGCTGCGCCGGGACGAGGGCGGCCCGGAGCGCTTCGCCGGTTCGTTCGCGGAGGCGTACGTCCAGGGTGTGGAGCCGGCGTGGGACGCCGTGTTCGGGGACGCGCCGGGGCGCGGTGAGCTCGCCGTGGAGCTGCCGACGTATCCGTTCCAGCGGCAGCGGTACTGGCTGGACAAGCCGGTGGCGGCGAGCGATGTGGCCGCGGCCGGGCTCGCCGCGGCCGGGCATCCGCTGCTCGGCGCCGCGGTCCCGCTGGCCGGGGCGGACGACCACCTCTTCACCGGCCGGATCTCCGCACAGGACCACCCCTGGCTGACCGAGCGCACCGGCCCCGACGCCGCCGTGCTCCCCGGCAGCGCCCTCGCCGAACTGGCGATCCGGGCGGGCGACCAGGTCGGCTGCGACCGGATCGAGGAACTGTCCCTGGAAGCACCGCTGGTGCTGCCCGAGAAGGGCGCCGCGGTGATCCAGGTGCGCGTCGGCGCGCCGGACGGAGAGGGCTCGCGCGCCCTCACCGTCCACGCGCGCGCCGAGGGCGCGGACTCCGACGAGCCGTGGACGCGGTACGCCACGGCGGTCCTGGGCACCGGCGCCCCGGCCACGGACACCGGCCTCGCCGCGTGGCCCCCGGCCGACGCCGTCCCGGTGGAGGTGGCGGGCGGCGCCGTCGCCGCCTGGCGGCTCGGTGCGGACCTCTACGCCGAGGTGGGGCTGACCGAGGCCGAGGAGGCCGACGCCGCGCGCTACGGACTGCACCCGGCGCTGCTGGAGTCGGCGCTCGACGCGGTGGAAACCCCGGACGGCGGCGGGGCACGGCTGGCCGCCGCATGGAGCGGTGTCGTCCTGCACGCCACGGGCGCCACGGCGCTGCGGGTGCGGCTGACACCCACTGGCCCCGACGCGTACGCGGTCGCCGCGGCCGACCTGAGCGGCGCCCCGGTGGCCTCGGTCGACCGGCTCGTGCTGCGCGCGGTGGACACGCCCGAACCGATCGGTGGCCGCTCCGCCCTCCACCCGTCGCTGTTCCGCCTGGAGTGGCCCGCGGCCCCCGCCGCGGACACCACCGCGGCCCCGGCCACCTGGGCCGTGCTCGGCGACGACCCGCTCGGGCTCGCCACGGCCGTGGACGCGGTGCCCTACGACGAGACGGCGGAGGCACCGGACGCGGTCCTGGTGCCGTGCGTCACCCCGGACGACGGGGACGTGGCGGAGGCGGCCCACGCGGCCACCCACCGGGCGCTGGCGCTGATCCAGCGGTGGATCTCCGAGGAGTGCCTCGCCTCCTCCCGGCTGGTGTTCGTCACCCGCGGCGCGGTCGCGGCCGCCCCCGGCGAAGAGGTCCCGGACGTGGCCCACGGAGCCGTATGGGGTCTGGTGCGCTCGGCCCAGTCGGAACACCCCGGCCGCTTCGTCCTCGTCGACCTCGACGCCCACCCGGAGTCGCCGGTGGCCCTCCCGGCCGCGGTCGCCTCCGGCGAACCCCAGTCCGCGGTCCGCGCGGG
>NZ_JAEEAP010000668.1 GCF_016103465.1 Streptomyces sabulosicollis | reverse complement strand
AGGAGGCCCCGCCGATTGGCCGTCCCCTCCCCAACGCCCGTGTCTATGTGCTCGATCAGTTCCTGAAGCCGGTGCCCGTGGGTGTGGCGGGCGAGGTGTACATCGCCGGTGCCGGTCTGGCTCGGGGTTATGTCGGTCGGGCGGGGCTGTCGGCGGAGCGTTTCGTGGCGTGTCCGTTCGCCGCGCCGGGTGGGCGGATGTATCGCAGTGGCGATCTGGCGAAGTGGACGGCCGATGGTGATCTGGTGTTCGCGGGTCGGGTCGATGAGCAGGTCAAGGTCCGTGGATTCCGCGTCGAGCCCGGTGAGATCGAGGCGGTGGTGGGGGCCTGTGAGGGTGTGGGTCAGGTGGCGGTGGTGGTCCGTGAGGACGGGCCGGGGGACAAGCGACTGGTCGCGTATGTGGTTCCCAGCGGGGAGCTGGACGTGGCGGCGGTGGGGGAGTTCGCGGCGGGGCGGTTGCCGGAGTACATGGTCCCGGCGGTCGTCGTGCTGGACGCGCTGCCGTTGACGGTCAACGGCAAGCTGGACCGCGCCGCGCTCCCCGCCCCTGACACCACCACCGTCAGGGGCCGGGGTCCGGCCACCCCGACCGAGGAGATCCTCTGTGGGCTCTTCGCCGAGGTGCTCGGCGTGGAGCGGGTCAGCGCCGATGCGTCGTTCTTCGAGCTCGGCGGTGACTCGATCATGTCGATGCTGCTCGTGTCGAGGGCACGTAAGGCGGGCCTGGTGGTGAGTGCCCGGCAGGTGTTCGAGCGGCGCACTCCGGCGGAGCTGGCACTGGTGGTCCGTGATGCCTCTGCTCCCGGTGGCCCGGCGGGGGGTGGTGATCCGGGCACGGGTGAGGTGCCGTTGACCCCGGTGATGCACGAGCTGCTGGACCGGGCCGGGGCGGAGCGCATAGGCGCGGAGTTCCAGTCCACGGTGGTCGTGGCTCCGGCGGGGATGCGGCTGGAGACGCTGATCGGCGCCGTGCAGGCGGTGGTCGATCACCACGACATTCTGCGGGCGCGGCTGGAGACCAGGCCCGCCGCTCGTCTCCTCGTTCCCCCGACCGTGTCCGTGGCCCCGTGGGTGCACCGGGTCGATGCCAGTGCGGCCGGGGGCGACCTGGAGCGTCTGATCGCCGAGCAGTCGCGGGCCGCCGCGGACCGGCTCGATCCGCAGGCCGGGGTGATGGCGCAGGTGGTCTGGTTCGACCTCGGCCCGGACACCCCCGGACGGCTGCTGATCCTCCTCAACCACCTGGTGGTGGACGGCGTCTCCTGGCGTGTCCTCGTACCCGATCTGGCCGAGGCGTACGCGGAGCTGGCCGCCGGCCGTGAGGTAGTGCTGGAGCCCGTGCCCACCTCCTTCCGGCACTGGGCCCGCGCCCTGCGGGCCGAAGCCACCGGCCGGCGGCGACTGGCGGAACTCCCCGCCTGGACCCGGCTCCTGGACGGCGCCGATCCCCTCCTCACCTCGCGGCCCGTGGATCCCGGGCGGGACCTCGGCGCCACCGTGCGGCAGCTGTCGGTGAAGGTGTCCACGGAGGTCACATCGGCGCTGCTGACCAGCGTGCCGACGGCGTTCCATGCGGGTGTCGACGACGTACTGCTGACCGGACTGACCGCGGCGCTGGCCGAGTGGCGCCGCCGCCGGGGCCAGGACACGGCCGGGGTCCTGCTGCATCTCGAGGGCCACGGTCGGGTCCCGCTGGCGGAGGGCGCGGACCTGACGCGCACGGTGGGCTGGTTCACCAGCAGTTACCCGGTGCGGCTCGACGTGGGCGTCGTCGACTTCGTGGAGTTGCGCTCCGGTGGGGCTGCGGCGGGGCGGGCGATCAAGCGCATCAAGGAACAGCTCCGCGCCGTCCCCGGCGATGGGCTCGGCTACGGGATGCTCCGCTATCTCAACCCCGAAACCGCGCCCGCACTCGCCGACCTGCCCACCGCCCAGATCGGCTTCAACTACCTCGGCCGGTTCCCCGGCCAGCAGAGCCCGAGCGCACAGGAGCAGCAGCCCGCCGAGCAGCATGCCTGGCAGACCGTCGGCGACGGCGGCCGGGGCGGCGGCGCCAACGGCCGGATCCCGGTCATGCACGCCCTGGAGGTCATGGGCGTCGTCCACGATCTGCCCGACGGCCCGCAGCTCACCCTCATCGTGTCCTGGCCGTCCGAGCTGCTGGCGGTGTCGGCCGCCCGGAGCCTGGTCGACGGCTGGGCCGCGATGCTCACCGGACTGGCCACGCACACCACGGACGCCGACGCCGACACCGGTATCGGTGGCCACACCCCCTCCGACTTCCCGCTGGTGGACATCAGCCAGAGCGAGTTGGACGAGTTCGAAGCGACAGCGCAGCAGATGGACGAAGGAGCTTGAGATGACCGACTCCGCTCTGGTGGGGGTGTGGCCGCTGTCGCCGCTGCAGGAGGGCCTGCTGTTCCATGCGGTGTACGACGAGGAGGGCATCGACGTCTACGTCGAGCAGATGATCAGCGGCCTGGAGGGCAAGCTGGACTCCGCCGTGCTGCGTGCGTCCTGGCAGGCGCTGCTCGACCGCCACGAGAGCCTGCGCGCCGGATTCCAGCGGCGTGCCTCCGGGGCCCCGGTCCAGCTCGTCATGCGCCGGGTGACCCTGCCGTGGCGGGAGGTGGATCTGTCCGGGCTGGACGCGGATGCGGCCAGGGCGGAGTCGGAGCGGCTGGGGGTCGAGGAGCGGGAGCGGCGCTTCGACCTGGCGGTGCCGCCGTTGCTGAAGGTGTTGCTGGTCAGGGTCGGTCCGGATCAGTACCGGATGATGGTGACGCTGCATCACATCTTGTTGGACGGCTGGTCGCTGCCGGTGCTGATGCGGGAGTTGTGGGCGTGTTACGAGGCCGGGGGCAGCGCCCGTGGTCTGCCGCCGGTCACCCCGTACCGCGAGTACCTCGCCTGGCTCGCCCGCCAGAACAAGGAAGAAGCCATGGCGGCCTGGCGGAAGGCGCTGGCCGGGGCGGATGAACCGACGCTGGTGGCCCCGGCCGAGTACAACGGGGCGCCGGCCCACTCCGCCATGGTGTCCGGCAGGGCGAGCAAGGAGCTGGACCAGGCGCTGCGCCACCTGACGCGCCGCTTCCAGGGACTGACCTTGAACACCGTGGTTCAGGCCGCCTGGGCCCTCGTCGTCGGCACGCTGACCGGCCGACGGGATGTGGTGTTCGGCGCCAGCGTGGCGGGACGGCCGCTGGACCTGCCCGGCATGGAGAGCATGCTGGGGCTCTTCATCAACACCGTGCCCGTACGCGTGCGATTCGATCCGGCGCGGCCGGTGGCCGAGATGCTGACGGAGCTCCAGGCGGAGCAGGCGGCGCTGGTGGACTACCAGTATCTGAGCCTCAGCGATATTCAGCGGCAGGCCGGGCCGGGGGCGACGTTCGACACCATCATGGCCTTCGAGAGCTTCCCCTCGGGCACGAATGCGCGGAAGCCGTCGGGCGACGAGCAGACCGGCGAGGGGGTCGATCGACGCGGGCCGGGCGGTCTGGAGTTCACCGAGCATGGACTCCGGGAGTCGATCAATTACCCACTCGGCCTGGTGGTCGGCCCGAGCGGCGGTCTGGGCATGCGGCTGAGCTACCGGCCGGATCTGTTCGACGAGGAGACGGCCCAGGGGCTGCTCGACCAGGTGCTCCGGGTACTGGGGCAGATGGCGGACGAGCCGCAGACGCTGGTCGGTCGGCTGGATGTGGTAGGGGAGGTGGAGCGGTCGCGGGTGGTGGCGGAGTGGAATGCCACCGAGGTGGCGTTGGGTGGCGGTTCGGTGGTGGAGCGGATTGAGGGGTGGGTTGCTGCGGCGCCGGATGTGGTGGCGGTGCGGTGTGGTGGTGAGGCGTTGTCGTATGGGGAGTTGGATCGGTGGGCGAATCGGTTGGCGCGGCTTTTGACCGGGGTCGGCGTCGGTGCGGAGTCGCGGGTTGCGCTGTGTTTGCCGCGGTCGGTGGAGATGGTGGTGGCGGAGTTGGCGGTGTGGAAGGCCGGTGGTGCGTTTGTTCCGCTGGATCCGGAGT
>NZ_JAEEAP010000667.1 GCF_016103465.1 Streptomyces sabulosicollis | reverse complement strand
CCCCCCGGGGAGCGCGGACCCCAGGGCCCCCGGCTCACCCGGCCCCGGCCCGCGGCACTCCGGCCCGCAGGACCCCGGCGCGCCCAGCGTCGCCAAGCTGCTGTGGGGCGGCTGGCATCAGCGGCTCGGCGAGCTGGCCGTGCAGGTGAGAGGCGCCGCGGCCGCACTCGGCCCGGCGCGCTGGACCGCCGGCCGGCCGTACGAACTCGACGCCTTCCAGCGTCTCTTCCTCTTCTCCCGCGCCGACACCATCTACGGCGGCTCGGACGAGATCCAGCGCACCATCATCGCCGAGCGCGTACTTCACCTCCCCAAGGAATCACGCCGATGACGAAGACCTACGCGCACTGGATCGGCGGCTCGTGGCGGGCTCCCGGGAACGGGCACTACCCCGTCATCAACCCCGCCACCGAGGAAACCGTCGGCCATGCCCCCGAGGCCGACCCGGCCGATGTGGACGCCGCCGTCCGGGCCGCCCGCGCCGCGTACGACGGCTGGTCGCGCACCGCCCCAGGGGAGCGCGCCGCCGTACTCGACCGGGCCGCCGATCTGATCGCCGAGCACGCCCCGGACCTGGTGCCCCTCGTCCAGGCGGAGACCGGGGCGACGCTGCGCGTCACCTCGTCCCTCCAGGTGCCCCCGGCGATCGACCGCTTCCGCCGCTATGCGCGCGGCGCCCTCGAACCGGACACGGTGCCGCTGGCCCCGCTGCCCGTGGCCGCCACCCCGCTGGCGCCCGGCGGGCTGGTCGGGGCGGCCGCGGTCCGCCGACCCTTGGGTGTCGTCTGCTGCATCACCTCCTACAACTTCCCTCTCACGAATCTCGCGGGCAAGGTGGCCCCGGCCCTGGCCATGGGCAATACCGTCGTGGCCAAACCCGCGCCGCAAGATCCGCTGTGCTGTCTCGAGCTCGGCCCCCTGCTCAAGGAGGCCGGGCTCCCGGACGGTGCCTTCAATGTCGTCACCGGCTCGCGCGCGGCCGCCGGGGAGGCGCTGGTAGCGCACCCCGGTGTCGACATGGTCAGCTTCACCGGATCCACCGCCGTGGGGAAGAAGATCGCCGAATCCGCGGGGCGGTCGATGAAGCGCACCCTGATGGAACTGGGGGGCAAGGGCGCGGCCATCGTCCTGGGGGACGCCGACGAGCGAGTGATCGCGTCGGCGGTCGGAGCGGTCGGTTCGACCTTCTCCTTTCACAGCGGGCAGATCTGCACGGCGCCGACCCGTGTCCTCGTACATCGATCGCTGTACGAGAAGGTCATCGCCGCACTCACACACTACGCAGAGTCACTGAAGATCGGGGACCCTGTGGATAACTCCACGGTCGTCGGCCCGTTGATCTCCGCCGCGCAGCGCGACCGCGTCGAGGCGTATGTCTCCGGCGCCCGTGAGCAGGGTGCCCGAATCGTCGTGGGCGGCGAACGCCCCGCGCTCAAGCCCGGCTTCTACGTCGCCCCCACCCTCATCGCCGACGCCGACCCGGCGATGACCGTCGCTCGGGAGGAGCTGTTCGGGCCGGTCGTCGTGGCCCTTCCGTTCGACGACGAGGACGAGGCGGTGCGGATCGCCGACGCCACGCCCTACGGCCTCTACGACTACGTCTTCAGCGCCGACGCGGGCCGCGCCTGGGCCCTCGCCGCCCGTCTGCGCAGCGGAAACGTCGGCATCAACACCGTCCAGCGCCACCCCGAGACACCGTTCGGCGGCTTCAAGGAAAGCGGAGTCGGCCGCGACGGCGGCTCGTTCGGCCTGCACGCGTACAGCGAACTCCAGTCGCTGGTCTGGGTGGCCTGAGGCACCGGAAGGGTGATGAGGATGAGAGGCGTCGTCTTCGACGGCACCGCGCCGCGCGTGGTCGAGGACCTGGAGGTGCGCGACCCCGGCCCCGGCGAGGTGCTGGTGCGCATCGCCGCCGCCGGGCTGTGCCACAGCGATCTGTCGGTCGTGGACGGCACCATCCCCTTCCCCCTCCCCGTGGTCCTCGGCCACGAGGGCGCGGGCGTGGTCGAGGAGGTCGGACCGGGCGTCACCCATGTCGCACCCGGCGACCACGTGGCCCTCTCCACCCTCGCCAACTGCGGGACCTGCGCCGACTGCGCCCGGGGCCGTCCCACCATGTGCCGTGCGGCGATCGGCCGGCCGACCCGGCCGTTCCGCCGCGGCGACGAGCGGCTGTACAACTTCGCCTCGAACTCCGCCTTCGCCGAACACACCCTCGTCAGCGCCGTCCAGGTGGTACCGATCCCCGAGGACGTTCCGCTCGTCCCCGCCGCCCTCATCGGCTGCGCCGTCCTCACCGGCGTCGGCGCCGTGCTCAACCGCGCCAAGGTGGAGCGGGGCGAGTCGGTCGTCGTCATCGGCAGCGGCGGCGTCGGGCTCAATGTGCTGCAAGGGTCCCGGATCGCCGGGGCGTCCCCCATCGTCGCCGTGGACTCCAACCCCGCCAAGGAGCCGATGGCCCGGCGCTTCGGCGCCACCCATTTCGTCGCCTCCTCCGACGCCGTACGGGAGATCCTGCCGACCGGCGCGGACCACGCCTTCGAATGCGTCGGCTCCACCCGGCTCATCCGCCAGGCCGTCGATCTGCTCGACCGGCACGGCCAGGCGGTGCTGCTCGGCGTGCCGCCCGCCGACGCCGAGGCGGCCTTCCGCGTCTCGTCCATGTATCTGGACAAGTCCATCCTGGGCTGCCGTTACGGCTCCTCCCGGCCGCAGGCCGACATCGCGCTGTACGCCGATCTCTACCGGCAGGGGCGGCTGCTGCTGGACGAGCTCGTCAGCAGGACCTACCCCTTGGAGGACTTCGCCAAGGCCGCCGACGACGCCCACCACGGCCGGGTGGCGCGCGCCGTGCTCACCTTCTGACGTTCCCCCCGTTCTCCCATCGCCGTTCCCCTGGCCGTGGGCGCCGCCGGTCACGGCGGCCGTGACGCGCTGAGCGGGCCTACGCGCGTGAGTGGCCAGCCCGAGCGGCCCGTGCGGGCTGAGCGCGCTGAGCGGGGTTACGCAGGGGCGTCGGCGCCGGGGACCGTACCGGCGTCGGCGCCCGTGCGGAAGGTGCGGCGGTAGGCGCTGGGGGAGACGCCCACGACCGCCTGGAAGTGCTGGCGCAGCGACGCGGGGGAGCCGAAACCCGCCTCGCGCGTCACCTGGTCCACCGACAGGTCGGTGCCCTCCAGGAGATGCCGGGCCCGCTCCACCCGTTGCTGGGTCAGCCACTGGCCCGGACTGACGCCGACCTCCTCGCGGAAGCGGCGGGTGAACGTCCGTACGCTCATCGACTCCTGGGCGGCCAGCTCCCGCAGCGCGATGGGCCGGTCCAGCCGGCCGAGCGCCCAGGCGCGGGCCGCCGTCGTGGTGGCCTGCTGGGGCTCGGGCAGCGGGCGCGGAATGTACTGGGCCTGGCCGCCGTCGCGGTGGGGCGGCACCACACTGCGCCGGGCGACGTCGTTGGCGACGGCGGTGCCGTGGTCGCGCCGCAGCAGATGCAGACACAGGTCGATCCCCGAGGCGACACCGGCCGAGGTGAGCACATCGCCGTCGTCCACGAACAGCACGTTCGGATCGACCTTGACGGTCGGGAACAGGCGCTGGAAGTGGTCGACGCTGGACCAGTGGGTGGTGGCCGGGCGGCCGTCGAGGAGACCGGCGGCGGCGAGCACGAACGAACCGGTGCAGATGGACACCCAGCGCACGCCCGGCCGGGCGTGGGCGAGCGCGGAGGCGAGCGGCTCCGTCATCCGGCCCTCCTCGTGGACCGGGCCGAGTTCGTACGAGGCGGGCACCACGATGGTGTCGGCCTCGGCGAGGGCCTCCGGTCCGAGTTCCACGGCGATCGGGAAGTCGGCATCCGTGGACACCAGACCGGGCTCGGGGGTGCAGGTGACCACCTCGTACAGCCGCCGGCGGTCGGCGGAGCGGGCCTTGCCGAAGATCCGGTACGGAATGCCCAGCTCGAAGGGGATCACCCCGGGGAGGACCAGGACGACGACACGATGGCGCTCGCCGGTGGCCCCCGGCATGGATCGGGGCGGGGGTTGGGC
>NZ_JAEEAP010000666.1 GCF_016103465.1 Streptomyces sabulosicollis | reverse complement strand
ACCCCGAGAAGGCCCGCCACCTGCTGAAGCGGGCCGGGCACGAGCGGCTGGCGGTGGACCTCTACACCTCCTCCTACGACCCGATCTTCACGCCCATGGCCCTCGCCTACCAGGAGTCGGCCGGGCGCGCGGGCATCCGGATCCGGGTCAAGACCGCGGCCGCGGACTCGTACTACACCCAGGTCTGGATGAAGAAGCCGCTCATGGCCACCTACTGGTACACCGGGCGCCCCGTCGACCAACTGCTCAACCAGGTCTTCCGCGGCGGCTCCTCGTACAACGAGACCGCCTGGTCGGACAAGGAGTTCGACGCGCTGCTCGACCGGGCCCGCCGGGAGACCGACGAGGGCCGCAGGCGCGAGCTGTACGGACGGGCGCAGACGCTCGTCATCGAGCGGGGCGGGGCCATCACTCCGATGTTCGCCGACCGGCTCGTCGGGATCTCCCGGAGGGTACGCGGCTACGCCGAGCACGGCTTCGAGTTCGACTACCTCCGCATCGGCCTGAAGGGGGCATGAGGCGCATGCTCTCCTTCCTCGTCCGCCGCGTGGTCGCCGCGCTCGGCACCCTGCTGCTCTCCTCGGTGATGGTCTTCCTGGCCGTCCAGGCGCTGCCCGGCGATGTCGCCACGCAGGTGCTCGGCAGGGACGCCACGCCCGACGCGGTCGCCGCGCTGCGCCGGCAGATGGGTCTCGACCAGCCCGCCTGGGAGCGCTACGCCGACTGGATCAAGGGCGCCCTGCACGGCGACTTCGGCACCTCGCTGGTCACCACCAAGCCGGTGGGCGGCGAGGTCGCCCAGTACCTCGGCAACTCGGCCCTGATCGCCGTCGTCACCGTCCTCTTCGCGGTCACCGGCTCCGTCGTCCTCGGCGTCGTCGCCGGGCTCTACCGCGACCGCTGGCCCGACCACCTGATCTCCACGGTCAGCCTGGTCGGGATGAGCGTCCCCGAATTCGTCGTGGCCACGGTGCTGGTGCTCGCCTTCTCCGTCACCGTGCCGGTGCTTCCCGCCGTGGTGCTGTACGGGCCGGGGGCCGGGGTCGGGCAGCTGCTCCCGGCGGTCTGGCTGCCCGCCGCCTCGCTCGCGATCGTCATGTCCGCGTACATCGTGCGGATGGCCCGTACGTCGGTGATCGACGTCATGGCGAGCGAATACGTCACCACGGCCCGGCTCAAGGGGCTGACCACCTGGCGCGTGGTCACCCGGCACGCGCTGCCCAGTGCCCTGCTGCCCACGCTGCACGTCATCGCGCTCAATGTGGCCTGGCTGGTGGGCGGCGTCGCCGTGGTCGAGAACGTCTTCAACTACCCCGGCATCGGCAAGTTGATGCTCACCTCCGTCCAGAACCGCGATCTGCCGGTCATCCAGGCCATCGCCCTCATCAGCGCGGTCGTCTACGTCGTCTGCAACCTCGCGGCCGACCTCGGGACCATGGCCCTCAATCCCAAGCTCCGCACCCGAGGAGGGAGGATCCGATGAGCTCCGTGGAGGATCCGATGAGCTCCGTGAAGGAGCCTGTTGGCCTAGCCCCGTCGTCCGCCGCGGGCCCCGCGCCCGTACGGCCCGGCTTCGCCGCCCGCACCTGGCGCACGGTGCGCTCCTCCCGCCCGGCCGTCGTCGGGCTCGCGATCGTCGCCGTTCACGTGGTGGTCGCGCTGCTCGCCCCGCTGCTCACGCCGTACCACCCCACCACCGGCGACGCCTCGCACGCGCTGCTCGGGCCGAGCGCCGACCACTGGGCGGGCACCGACCAGTACGGGCGCGATGTGCTGACCCGGGTGCTGTACGGCGGGCGGTACGCGCTCGGCGTCTCCGTCACCGCGACCCTCCTCACCATCGCCCTCGGCACCGTGCTCGGCTGCGCGGCCGCGCTGCGCGGCGGCTGGCTGGACGATGTGCTCATGCGCGTCCTGGACGCGGTGCTGTCCATCCCCGCGATCCTCGTCCTGCTGGTGATCGTCACCGCGCTGGGCACCGGGTCCTCGGTCATCGTGCTGGCCATCGGCGTCGTCTGCGTTCCGCAGGTGGTGCGGGTGGTGCGGGGTGCCGCGCTCGCCGTCGTGCCGCAGGACTACGTCACCGCGGCGCGGGCCCGGGGCGAGGGCACCTGGGCGATTCTGCGGCGCGAGGTGCTGCCCAACATCAGCGATGTGGTGTGCGTGGAGTTCGCGATGCGGGCGTCGTGGGTGGTGCTGCTGATCTCCTCGCTGTCGTTCCTCGGCTTCGGCGCGGATCCGCCCACCCCGGACTGGGGGCTGATGGTCTCGGAGAACCGCACCGCCATCACCGTGGTGCCGATGGCCAGCCTCGCGCCGATCATCGCTCTGGCCACGATGGTGATCGGGCTCAACCTCGCGGCCGACGGCCTGTCGAAGGCGTGGGGCGTGGACCGGATCAGGGAGGGCGTCTGATGGCTCCCCAGGAACGGGCTGATCGGGCCCCGGTCGTTTCCGTGGACGAGCTGTCCGTGGCGTACCGCTCGGGCGGGCGCGCGGTGCCCGTCGTGCGGGAGGTGTCGCTGGAGGTGAGCCCCGGCCGGACGCTGGCCCTGGTCGGCGAGTCCGGCAGCGGCAAGTCGACGGTCGCCGCGACGCTTCTGGGGCATCTGCGGCACGGATCCCGGATCACCGGCGGGCGAGTCGTGGTGGACGGCGAGGACGTCTTCGGGCTCTCCGCGCGGGAGTTGCGGCGGCTGCGCGGCGGTACGGTCGCGATGGTCGCGCAGAACGCGGGCCACGCCCTGACGCCTTCCATGCGGATCGGGCGGCAGATCGCGGAGGCGGGCGGCGAGGTGCCCGTCACGGACCTGCTGGAACAGGTGCGGCTGCCGCGCCCGCGCGAGCTCGCCCGCCGCTATCCGCATGAGCTCTCCGGCGGGCAGCAGCAGCGCGTGGCCATCGCGATGGCGATCGCGGCCCGGCCCAAGGTGCTGGTGCTGGACGAGCCCACCACCGGCCTCGATGTGATCACCCAGCGCGGGGTGCTGGACCTGGTCGGCGCCCTGCGCGAGGAACTCGGCCTCGCCGCCGTCCTGGTCAGCCATGACCTGGGCGTGGTCGCGCGGATGGCCGACGAGGTGTGCGTGCTGCGCGCCGGGCGGGTCGTCGAGGCCGCCCCCACCAGGCGGCTCTTCGCCGCCCCCGCCGATCCGTACACCCGGCGGCTGCTGGCCAGCGTCCCGCGCATCGCGGATGCGGGGCTGGCGGTGGTGGGGGAGGACGGTACGCGGGAGATCCGGCCGAGGGCGGACGCGGTGGACGCGGCGGTGGACGTGGTCGACGTACGAGAGGTGACGATCGACTACGGGGCCAGCCGCGCCGTGGACGGGGTCTCCTTCCACGTGCGGCGGGGTGAGGTGCTGGCGCTGGTGGGCGAGTCGGGGAGCGGCAAGTCGACGATCGCGTGGTCGTTGGCGGGGTTGCGGGTGCCGTCGGGCGGAACGATGAAAGCCACGTCCGGTGGGGCGTCGGGTCGGGCGTCCGGAGGCTCGTCCGGTGGCTCGTCCGATGGTGAGGGGGATTTGGCCGCCCCCGCACGGCGGCGCCCGGTCGCCCTGCGCCGCACCGTCCAGCTCGTCTTCCAGAACGCCGACACCGCGCTCAATCCACGGCGTTCGGTGGGCGATGCGGTGCGGCGGCCGCTGCGCTTCTTCGGCACGGCGGGGTCGCGCGGCGAGGCGGCGTCGCGCGCCCGTCAGCTGATCGCCGACGTCCGCCTCGACCCCGACTTCGCCGACCGGCTCCCCGCACAGCTGTCCGGCGGCCAGCGCCAGCGCATCGGCATCGCGCGGGCGCTGGCCGGTGAGCCCGATCTGCTGATCGCGGACGAGATCACCACGGCGCTGGACGTGTCCGTGCAGGCCGATGTGTTGCGCCTGCTGGACGACCTGCGCCGGGAGCGCGAGCTGGCGTGCCTGTTCATCAGCCATGACCTGGCGGTGGTGCGGGGGATCGCGGACCGGGTGGTGGTGCTGCGGCGCGGGGTGGTGGTGGAGGAGGGCCCGACGGACGCGGTCTTCGCGGCTCCGGGCCACCCGTACAC
>NZ_JAEEAP010000665.1 GCF_016103465.1 Streptomyces sabulosicollis | reverse complement strand
AGTCGGGTGGGCCGGGCAAGCGGCATGAGTCGGGCGGGCCGGACCGGACAGGGGGCGAACTCGGCCGGTACGCGGCCCGGTTCGCCACCCTCGCCGCCGCCAACGTCACCCGGGCCTACCCCAACGCCCCCGCGCATCTGCTGCGCGGACCCGAGGACCTGGTGGAGCCGCGCCGGCACCACCCCGCCTTCTACGGCTCCTACGACTGGCACTCCGCGGTCCATATGCACTGGCTGCTGGTCCGGCTGCTGCGCCGCTGCCCCGACCGCGTCCGCGCCGACGAGGTCACCGCGGTACTGGACGGGCACCTCACGGCCGAGGCCCTCGCCGTCGAGGCGGACTATCTGCGCGCCAACCCCTCCTTCGAGCGCCCTTACGGATGGGCCTGGCTGCTCGCGCTGACCGCCGAGTGCCGGAGCCTCCCGGGTGCCGCGGGCGAGCGCTGGGCCGAGGCCCTGGAACCGGCCGCCGACGCCGTGTGCGCGCTGCTGGGCGCATGGCTGGAACGCGCCACCTACCCCGTGCGGCACGGCGTCCACACCAACAGCGCCTTCGCCCTCGGCTTGGTCCTGGACAGCGCGGCCGCCGCGGGTGCCGAGGGGCTCGTCGAGCCGGTCACCGAGGCCGTCCTCGACTGGTTCGGCGACGACCGCGACGCCCCCGTCCACTGGGAGCCCTCCGGACAGGACTTCCTCTCGCCCACGCTCACCGAGGCCGAGGCGATCTGCCGGGTGCTGCCGGAGGAGGAGTTCGCGCGCTGGCTGGAACGCTTCCTCCCCGGCGTCGAATGGGGCGCGCCCGTCACCGTGCTCACCCCGCCCATCGTCTCCGACCCCGCCGATCCGCAGATCGGTCATCTGCTCGGCCTGATCCTCAGCCGCGCCGCCGCGCTCCGCCGCCTGGCCGCCGCCCTGCCGCACGGCGATCCGCGGGCGGACGTGCTGCGGACGGCGGCCCGTGACCATCTGGCCGCCGGGCTCCCGGCCACCGTCTCGGGGGACTTCACCGGCGACCACTGGCTCGCCACCTTCGCCGCGCTCGCCCTGGACGGACCACCGGCCGGGGAGCCGTAGACTGACGGACCGGTGAGGTGCGGGGGACGCGCCGGTGTACGCGCGTGCACGCGCGAGGGATCTGGTATGCCATAGCGGGATCTCCGTGCCGTTTCGTACGTTGTCGGTGCGACCGCCTACTCTGTGCGACGTGACATCTCCACCCCCGGGTGCGACAGCGCCCCAGCTCAACACCGCTGACGGGGCCGCCCGGCCGGCCCCGGGCCCGGCCGCCGACGAGGGCCTGGCCCGGCGGCTGCGCGCGCTCGCCTGCACCGCGCCGCTGCACGACCTGGACGCGCGCAAGGCCAACCTCGCGGGGGAGTACGGGGTGTACGCGATGGCGGAGGTCGCCCTCGCCGCCATCGACCTCGTCACGCTCCACATGGACTTCGACACCGGCGCCGACCACGAGCAGATAGTGGCCAGGCTGCTGCCCAGGGTGGCGGCCCAGGCCCCGGGGCGGCCCGCCGCCGAGCACGACCGGGTCGCCCGCTGGGTGCTGGAGAACCTGATCAACGTCGGCAGCGTGGACCGCGGCTTCCGCGCCGTTTACGGCACCTTCGGGCCCGATGGGGTCTATGTCCGCAGGGACTACGACTTCAAGCTCATCGAGGAGGTGCCGGGGCCCGGCGGCAGCGTCTATCTGCGCACCACCGACGAGGCGGTCAACGTGCTGGTCGGCGCCCTCGACACCGACGTCACCAGCGCCCAGATCGCCGCCGAGGTCAAGCTGGAGGTCCTCATCAGCCGGGGCCGCCTCGCCGATGCCCAACTCGCCGCCGAGCAGGCCCGCTACCGCACCGTGCAGTACTCGGAGACGCTGCGCCGCACCCTCGACGCCACCCGGCGCAACGTCCGCGCCGTCGACTGGCTGAGCACCGTCCCCGAGCTGATCAGCGAGGCGCTCGACCATGTCGCCGACCGCTACCGCCACGAGAACGCGATCCTCACCAACATCCGCAAGGCGCGCGACGAGGCCGAGGGCGCCGAGCACAAGCGGCGCGCCGCCGAGCTCGTCGACATCGTCAAGGACTGCATCCGGCGCCACACCCAGCTGCAGTCCCGGCTGCTGGAGGCCGGTCCGCTGTTCCGCGCCGAGCAGGACCGCCAAGCCTTCGCGCCCCCGGCCCCGCGCTCCGGGTACGACCTGTACGGACAGCTGTTGGCCCCCGTGCTCCCGCTGCCCCTCGAGCGCGCGGGCCGGGTCACCGACGCGTTCTTCGCCCGCGGCACGGGGCTGCGCACCCCGACCTCGGTGCGGATGAGCGACCTGGTCGAGATGCTGCTCACCCCGCCCGTGGAGCGGGAGCACCTCGGCGCCGAGATGCCCGAGCCGGACCTCATCGCCACCCCCGACGACAGCCGCTTCAGCGAGGAGCAGTTGGCGGTGGCCATGGAGCTGCTCGAACTGCCCGCCGACGCCCCGCGGCGGCTGTCCGGGCTGCTCGCCGACGCCCGCCGCCGCGACCCCGAGCTGCCGTATCTGATCGCCCTCCTGGCCGTCCACGCCGCCAGCCCCCCGGTCGGCACCGCCTACCGCCAGGGTGAGCAGCGGCTGCTGTTCGCCGTGGACGACGGCACCGAGCTGGACGACCCCGAATTCGGCGGCGCCGACCTGATAGTGGGCACCGCCCTGCTGGACGCGGCCGGTATGGCGGCCGACCGCGCGGAGGTGGCGTGATGGCGACCCGCTGTGAACGCGGCCCCGGCCACGGTGGTTCGGGCACCGCCGGGCTGCGTTGCGGCGTTGCTTTGGGTGGTGTGTGTACCGCCGGGCTGCGTTGCGGCGTTGCTTGGGGTGGTGTGTGTACCGCCGGGCTGCGCCGTGGCCTTGCTTGGGGTGGTTCGGGCACCGCCGGGCTCCGCCAGGAAGGTTCTGGCCGTCGCGGCGGGTCGTCCGCGCCTAGGCGCCCGTCGCGGGTGGCCGTGCCGCCGCGACCCGCCGTCCGGGCGGCATCGCCGGGCGGTGGCGCACCGGCGGCCGTCGCGACGGCCGCCCGCCTCGGCGGGGGCGACGGTCCGCGACGGCGAGCGGCCACGGCGGCGCCGGGCGGTGGCGCCGCACCAGCCCCGGCCCACCGTGAGACCACCCCGCGCGAGGAGGTTCAGTCGTGACCGAGTACGACATCGACGGGATGACACCGCCGGACGCGCCCCCCGCCCCGGCGGCGGCCGGGCTGACACCCGCCGACGCGGCCGACGCCGCACGGCTGGTGGCGTTCGGACTCCAGCCCAAGCTGCTGCCCGCGCGTGATGTCGAATACGCCGAGCTGCTGCGCCGCCACCGCGACGAACCGGCGTTCGCGCGCCTCACCGACGCCATCGCCGCCGGGCTCGGGCTCATCGTGCTGGAGGTGTCGACCCGCGCCGGAATGGCGGTGACCGCCGCCGAGGACTCCGTCTTCGCCGTCCGCATGGGCGACTACGCCCGCCGGGCCGCGACCGACTCCGCCGACCGCTTCCTGCACGGCCTGGCCCATCTCGCCGTCGCCGCCCTGGCGTTCCCCCGCCCCGAGGACCTCGCCGACGACGGCTACATCGGCCGCGTCACGGTCAACGGCGTCGACGCGTTCGTCCGCCAGGCGTGCCGACGGCTGGAGGAGCGCGCCGAGGAGCAGGGGGAGAACACCGACCCCGCCACCGGCGCGCCCGGCCTGGAGTCCGCCTGGCGGGTCTACGCCCGGCGCAGCGCGACCGGCGCCACCAAGGACGCGCGCAGGCTCGCCGGTTCCACCACCGGCATCGTCGGCAAGGCCGTCGCCTTCCTGGTCGACTCCGGCTTCCTCCAGCGCACCGGGGACGAATCCGGCGGCACCTACCGCACGACCGCCCGCTATCAGCTCCAGGTGCGCGACCTGGCGGCCTCCGCCGCCATGGCCGAGCTGCTGGAGCTCGGCGTCGTCCCCGTCAGCGACGGCAGCGCCACCCTGCTGCCCCCCGACGAGGGCGACGACCTCGACCTGGTGGCCGACGCCGGTCTCCCCTTCCACTC
>NZ_JAEEAP010000664.1 GCF_016103465.1 Streptomyces sabulosicollis | reverse complement strand
AGATGTGTATAACAGACAGGCCCGCTACTCGGAGATCAACTACGCGGTCGACGTCCTCACCGCGCTCGGCAACGCGGCGGTGTACCTGGACGCGGGCCACTCCGGCTGGCACTCCGTCAGCAGCATCGTGCCCCGGCTGATCAAGGCCGGGATCGACCGCGCCACCGGCTTCGCGCTCAATGTCTCCCACTACCAGACCGACCAGGACAGCGTCTGGTACGGACGGCTGATCTCCTCCTGCCTCGCCTACGCCGACGAGGGCGGGGACCCCGAGGACTGCGCCGACCAGAGCTGGTCGCGGCGGCACGCCCGCCGCTGGCTGCGCGCCCACGTGCCGGACGACCCGGCCCGTATGAAGCACTACGTCACCGACACCAGCCGCAACGGACAGGGCCCCTGGACCCCGCGGGCCGCGACGCACCAGCACGGCGACGTCCAGTCGTGGTGCAACCCGCCGGGCCGGGGCCTGGGCCGGCGCCCCACCACCCGCACCGGCGAGGCGCTGCTGGACGCCGCGCTGTGGGTGAAGACGCCGGGCGAGTCGGACGGGCGCTGCCTGCGCGGCACCGACGGGCCCCTGGACCCGGTGCGCGGGACCGTCAACCCCGAGGCGGGGGAGTGGTTCCCCGAGCAGGCGCTGGAGCTGGTGCGCTACGCGGACCCGGCGGTCGACGTCTTCCGCCGGACCCACCGCGGCCGCTGACGCCCGCGGTCAGCCCGCCGGATTGTGCCGGACGAGGGCGTCGACCAGGCCGGACACGGTGTTCGGGAAGTCCATCGGAACGATCCCGAGTCCGGTCAAGCCCTGTGCCTCGGCGCCCTCCAGGAACGACTTCACCCGCGGGTTCAGCCGGTCCGCGTTGGAGCGGGGCGGCAGCAGGGCGGCGGTGGAGACGTAGTTGAGGAAGAGCTTGCCGGGCTGGGCCGCCGCCTTGCGGAACTGCGCCTCGATCTTGGGGTACTTGCCGATCGGCTCCGCCATGTAGTCGTCCTGGATGTCGAACAGCGCGCTGTCGCCGTACCGCACCCCCGGCATGTTGTCCGAGTCGGCGAGCAGCACCACCCTGCCCCGGGCCTGGCCCAGGGTGGGGAGGGTGCTGTCCAGGCGGAAGAGGGGGCGCCAGCCCTTGTCGTCCAGATAGATGTCGAAGATCCGGCGGAACTCCGCGGCGCTCTCCTCCGAGTACTCCTGCTTGACCCGCATCAGCACGGTCTCCGACGGGTGGGCGGAGAGGAAGGCGCGGCAGGCGCCGAGTACGTCGTCGAAGTTGAGGTTCTGGTAGAAGGCGCCGTGGTGGATGGGGAAGGCGTTGTCGAAGGCCCGGCAGCGGATGTCCAGGAAGCGGATGCCACTGGCCAGCTGGTCGGCGATGGTTAAGTTCTGACACTCCGTCCACGGACCGCCGAAGCGGGCGCCGGAGTCGTGGGTTCCGGGCAGGGTCAGCCGCTGGACCGGGGTGGCGTCGGCGATGGCCGACAGCCAGTCCTGGGCGGCGGTCGGCCGGGGCGGCGCGGCGGTGGCCGTGGCGGTGCCGCCGACGGCGGTGACCAGCCCCGCGGTGGACAGCGCGGCCGCGCCCCTGAGGAACCCTCGCCGGTCCATGGGCCCACTCCCGTCGCTCGCCTGCCGGTGCCGTGCCGCAGGGCATCGAAGCACAAACGGGTGGGAGGGGCCAGGGAAAGCGGCTGAATCAGCGGTTCATCGAAATATTCCCCTGAACCGCCGGGGCCGAGTGGACAGGTGTCACGCCGTCAGAGCCAGCCGCGCCGCTTGAAGATGACGTACAGGCTGACGCAGACCACCGCCATCAGCAGGATCGCGAACGGATATCCCCACACCCAGTCCAGCTCGGGCATATGGGTGAAGTTCATCCCGTAGATGGTGCCGACCAGGGTGGGGGCGAACAGAATGGCCGCCCACGCGGAGATCTTCTTGACCTCCTCGTTCTGCTCGAAGCCCGCCTCGGCCAGCGCCCGCATCTCGGCGTTCTGCTGCTGGGTCACCAGGGTGGCGTTGACCGCGAGGATGTCGCTGAGAGCCGAGCGGAAGCCGTCCACGCGCTCGCTGGTGTGGGTGACGTGGTCCGCGACGTCCCGCAGATAGCGCTGGAGCTCCTCGTCGGTGCCGTACTTGTCGAACCCCGCCATCAGCCCGTGCAACATCCCGACCAGGGGGCGGGTGGCGCGCTGGAACTCCACCATTTCGCGGGAGAGCTCATAGATGCGCCGCGACACCTCGGGGTCGCCGCGGAAGACCTCGGTCTCGATCTCGTCGATGTCGTTCTGCACCCCCGACACGACCGGGGCGTAGCCGTCCACGACCGCGTCGAGGATCGCGTACAGCACGGCCTCCGGACCCAGCGCCAGCAGCTCCGGGGTGGACTCCATCCGGGCGCGCACCGCGGACAGGTCCGGGGCGGCGCCGTGCCGGACGGTGATGACGAAGTCGGGGCCCACGAAGACGTGCAGCTCGCCGAAGTCCACCTCCTCGGGCGCGTCGAGATAGCGGGCGGCGCGCAGCACCACGAAGAGCGTCTCGCCGTAGCGCTCCAGCTTGGGGCGCTGATGCGCCTCCATCGCGTCCTCGATGGCCAGCTTGTGCAGGTCGAACTCCTCGGCGAGCGAGAGCAGCTCCGCCTCGCTCGGCCGGTACAGCCCGATCCACGCCATGGCGCCCGTCTCCTCGCGCAGCCGCCGGTAGGTGGCGGCGAGGGAGACGGGGGTGCCGACCCGGCGGCCGTCGCGGTACACGGCGGCGTCCACCACACTGCGCTCGTCGGCCTCGGACGGGGTCCCGTCGGCCGCCGCGGCCGGCTCGCCGCGCGGCGGGCCCGGGGCGGGGCGGGGTGTGGCATCGGCCCGGTTCGCCCCGGCGGGGCGCAGCCAGGGGTGGCGCTTCGTGGGACGCGGGGTGCGGCGGCGGTCGGACATGGGCGGTCCTTTACGGATAGCGGGCTCGGGCTCGGACCGGTGCCACTCCTGTCGTCTCGGGGCGCGAGCACTGACCTCAGTGCAGGATATCGCCCCATATGACCGGCGTGCGCCCTGGGCGAACGGCGGACCGCTCGACCGGCGCCCGGCGGGCTACGGCAGGAGCCCCGCCCGGCGGGCCTCGACCACGGCGTGGAGACGGGTATGCGCCCCCAACTTCCGCATCGAGGACCGCAGATAGCTCTTGACCGTCTCCGGCCGCAGCCCCAGCCGCTCCGCGGCCGCCGTATTCGTCGCCCCCGACGCCACACACGCCAGCACGTCCACCTCGCGCGGCGACAGCTCCACCCCGCTCCGGCCCTCCCGCTCCCGGCCGCGCCCCGACGCGGCCCTGGCCAGCCGGGTGCAGGCGGTGAGTATCTCCTCCCGGAGCTGGGGGTCGGGCACCCGGTGCGCCAGGGCCCGCAGATCGCCATGGGCCTCGCGCACCTCCTCCCACACCGCCGGATCGGTCTCCTCCGCCGGCGGCGCCCACCGCGGCTGTCCCCGCAACCGCCGCTGCCGCGCCTCCGTCAGCAGCCGCTGCGCCTCGTCCCGCACCGCCAGCTCCCGCGCCAGTTCGTGCTCCAGCGCGCGTTCCAGTTCGCGGGCCGCCTCCACGGCCGAGCCCAGCGCGCGGTCGCCGAGCACCAGCGGCTGGCGCAGCGCGCCGTACAGCACCCCGCGCACCTGCCCGCGCACCACCACCGGCACCGCGAGCATCGAGCGCAACCCCTCCGCACCCACCGCGGCGTCGTACTCATGGCTGATCGCCCGCGACGTGGGGTAGTCCGCCACCGAGATCGGCCGGGACATGGTGAGGACCTTGCCGCCGAGGCCGTTGCCGGGTGTGATGGCCAGCCCCCGCAGGGAGTTGGTCGTGGTACCGGTGAGTTCCGAGATCCGGAACTGCCGCGCGCCCGAGAACAGCCCGCCGAACGCGACGGGCAGTCCACCGCGCCGGCGCATCCGCTGGAGCGTGCTCCGCACGTCGACGGCCCTGCCCGGTCCCGCCC
>NZ_JAEEAP010000663.1 GCF_016103465.1 Streptomyces sabulosicollis | reverse complement strand
CGTCCCCGGCCCGGACACGCGCTCGCGGAATCGCCCAGAAGCGGACTGTTCAACACCGGACCGTTCATCAAACACTTAGCAGGGCTGTCTAAGGTCGCGCCCATCGAAATGCGCACCACCGGCCAGGCGAAAGAGTGATGATCGTGACGGTGCCCCAGATCGACGACATCCCGCCCGCGGAACGGTTCGCGGCGTGGCGCGCCCTGTGCGAACTGACGCCGATCCCCATGGAACTGCGCAGCGACCATGAGCACGACTTCCGCGCGACCGTACGGGGCGGAGTGGGCATCGGCGAGGTGATGCTGACCTACACCTCCGTACCGTCACTGCGGAACGAGCGGACGGCGGCCCACATCCGGCGCTCCGACCCTGAGCTCTACCATCTGCGGCTCACCCTGCGCGGCGAGAGCGACGTCCGCCACGGGGACACCGACACCACGGTCGGCGCCCGGCAGTTCATGCTCACCTCCACCTCCACGCCGTATCTGGCGGTGTGCGAGCGCGGCAGGGTCGACGGGGTGACGGTCACCCTCCGCCCCTCGCTGCTGCCGTTCCCGCCCGCCGAGCTCCAGCGGCTGCTCGGGCAGCGGCTGTCCGGGCGGTCCGGGATCGGGGCCATGCTCGCCGACTTCCTCACCCGGCTGGCCACCGAGCCCGACGCCTACGGCCCGGCCGACGCACCGCGCCTCGGCACCGTCGCCGTCGATCTGCTCAACGCGCTGCTCGCGCATGAGCTCGACGCCGGTGCCGAGGCGCGCGCCGAGAACCGGCTCACCCCCGAGAGCCGTCGGCGTACCCTGTGGTTACGCATCCAGGAGTTCGTCCGGCAGAACCTGCACCGCCCGGGGCTCACCCCGGCCTCGATCGCGGCGGCCCATCACATCTCGCTCCGGTACCTCTACCGCCTCTTCGAGGAGCAGGGGCACACCGTCTCCGCGTGGATCCGCGCCCAGCGCCTGGAACGCTGCCGCCGCGACCTCGCCGATCCCGCTCTGGGCGACACCCCCATCCACGTCATCGCCGCCCGCTGGGGCTTCGGCCACGCCGCGGACTTCAGCCGTGCCTTCCGCGGCGCCTATGGCGTGCCCCCGCGGGACTTCCGCCATAGGGCGCTCGCGGCGAACAGGTGAGCGGGGCTCCCCCCGTAACAACCCTGCTCACCCGTCACTGATCAGCATGGGCCCGCCGGGGCCGGGATGTCGTTGGCCTCCCGTGCACAGTGTCTTGATCCTGCGTGCACGGACCTCGTCCGCCGGGCACCCACCGCGCCATCCCGGCTCCCCATGGGCTCACTTGGCGCGGGTCACCCGCAACTCCTCGATGCCCGCGCGCTTCTTGTCGTCCGCCGACCGCACGGTGACCCGTACGAAACGGGCCGGGCCGGTCGCCCCCTCGCGCCAGTGGCGGCCGTCGAGCGAGGTCCGCACCGCGTGGGAGGCCGGGCGGGTGCGGGTCCACTCCGGGCTGACCTTCGCCAGCCGCACGGCGCGCCCGAGGTCGGCCGTGAGCGTGCCCTCGGCCGCGTCGGGGACCCAGGCGGTGGCCGCGTTGCCGTCCACGGCGGCGCCCGCGTACATCCCGGGCTCCTCCGTGCTCGCCGTCGCCTCACCGCAGCGCGCGACGTTGTCGGTCGGCTCGAGGTCGGGGCGGCGGGTCTTGAGCACCGCGGGCGCGCCCCGGCTCACGATCCGCTCCCCGCCGTGCGGGGTCTCGATCCGCATCGGCGCGCCCGCCGTCAGCCTTACGGTCGTCTGGTGCGGGCCGATGGCCACGTCGTAGGCGCGGCCCCGCCAGTGCAGCCCCCGCAGGGTGACACCGTCGTGGAGCTGCGGCGGCAGCGTCGGGTCGAGCCGCACACCGTCCTCGTCCATCCGCATCCCGGTCAGACCGTGGGTGAAGACCTGGAGGAAGCCGCCCTTACCGGTGAGGAAGTCCTGCGCCGGGGAGCCGGACAGGGGGTCCTGCGCGCCCGCCTTCTCCCCCCGCGCCTCCGAGAAGGTGTCGAAGGGGCCGCGGACGAACGGCCTGATGGCGCGCTGGAGGTAGGTGTACGTGGAGCAGCCGGGCTCGCCGATGGCGGCGGCGTCGATGGCGTGCACCGAGTCCGTCATGGCCGGGCCGTCCGGGTCGGTGCGGGCCGCGTAGTAGTCGAGCGTCCTGGCGGCCGCCTGACCGGACATCGGCCACTCCAGCGGGTACATCAGCAGCACGGTGTCGGCCTGCTTGATCAGCGAGCCCTTGTAGCCGTCATACTGCTGGAAGACCTGGCTCTTCTTGTCGTACGGGATCCGCAGCCGGTCGGCGATCCGGTTCCAGGCGGCGGGCACCGGCTCGCCGAGCAGGCGGGCGGCGCGGGCGGCGTCGCGCAAGGCGGTGGCGGCCCCGGCGTTGGTGAAGACCGCGTCGTCCACGCCATTGCTGTACTCGTCGGGCCCGGCCACGTTCTTGATGGAGTAGCTGCCGTCGCCGTTGTGCGTGGCGCGTCCGGCCCAGAACTCGGCGATCCCCTTGAGCACCGGCCAGCCGCGGCCGCGCAGCCACCCGGTGTCGCCCGTCGCCTGGTAGTACTGCCAGGCCGCCACGGCGATATCGCTCTGGAGGTGGTTCTGGGTGCGGCAGTGCGGCGGGTCCCAGCTGTGGCACTCGGTCCACAGCCCGCCCTTGCTCGCGCTGGTCCAGGGGTAGAACAGGCCGGGGTAGCCCAGCTTGCGGGCGTTGGCGCGGGCGCCGGCGCGGGTCTTGTAGCGGTACTCCACCACCGACTTGGCGAGTCCGGGATGGGTCGCGAGCAGCCCGGGGTACATCCAGGTCTCGGCGTCCCAGAAGATCAGCCCACCGTAGTTGTCGCTGCTCAGCCCGGTCGGGGAGATGCTGTTCCGGGAGCCGGCGCGGGTGGCGGAGAGCAGTCCGTACTGCGCGGAGCGCACCCAGCCCTGGAGGTCGCGCTGACGGCGCCCGGCCACCTCGATGTCCGAGCGCCACAGCCGCTCCCAGGCGGCGCGGTGCGCGGCGAACAGCCGGTCCCAGCCCTGGTCCGCCGCGCGGCGGGAGGCGGCGAGGGCGTCGGCGCGCGGAGTGGAGGAGGTCAGCGCGGTGTCCACGCCCACGTACTTGGTGAACTCATAGGACCGGCCGGGCCGGACGGGGAAGCGGAGGGCCTGGCGCGCGGACAGGTCCCGCGCGGCCACCGTGCCACCGGCGTCCTTCCCACCGGCCTCCGTGCCACCGGCACCCTTCCCACCGGCCTCCGTGTCGCCCGTCCTCGCCCCGGCCGCCCGGACGCCCGGGCCGGGGCGCAGCGTGGAGGCGACGGCTCCTTCGGTCCTGGTGCCATCCGTACGGAAGCCGACATCGACCGTGCCGCCCTTATGGGCGCCACCGCCGGTTCCGCTCATCCGCCGCGCACCGCGCCCGTCGAGCAGATCGGTGACGGTCGCGTCCCCGCCCCAGTGCGGGGTCATCCGCATCCTTACGGCGCCCACGTGCGCGTTGGCGCGGTCGGCGACGATGTCATACGTGAGGTCCGTGGCACGCCCGTCGGACGCCGTCCAGGTGAGGGAGGTCCGCACCAGACCGCAGCGCATGAAGACCGTCTGCCGGTAGTGGGAGATCCGCCCGGCGGGCGTCTGCGGGCCGAAGGTCTCCGAACGGTCACCCCCGGTGGCCACGTTCAGCGTGGACCAGGTGGGGATGGCCGCGGCCACCTGCCGGTCCTCGGTGGTCTTCGCGTTGTGCGCGTAGAGGCCCGAGACGAAGGCACCGTCGTAGCGGGAGGTGAACAGCGGCCATCCGGTCTTGTCGCCCCCTCCGGAGTACCCGGTCCCCTGGGGCGGCACCCGCTGTCCGAGATAGCCGTTGCCCACGTACGCGTGGGAGCTGTCCTTGGGGTCGATACGGCTGGAGGAGAGCGCCCAGCCGTCGGACGGCCCGCGCGTGCAGTCCCCTCCGGCGGTGGCGTCGGCCGCCGCGGAGGGGCCGGGGTCGGGAGCGGCGGACGCCGGGGGCACGGCGGCGATCAGCCCGCAGACGAGGAGCGGGGCGATCAGCCGGGGGG
>NZ_JAEEAP010000662.1 GCF_016103465.1 Streptomyces sabulosicollis | reverse complement strand
ACCCCCAGGTCCCCCCGGCCCGCCCCTACCCGGAGAGCCAGGCCGAGGAGCTGGACGTCCCGGACTTCCTGAAGTGAGCCGTCCGGAACATGGCTCGACGGCGACGTGAAGTGAACCAGACGTGATAGCGCAACAGCACGACGTGAGCGGCGCGCACTTCGCCTTCACCGACCGGTGGGGCGGGGTGAGCGCCGCTCCGTATGACGAGCTCAACCTCGGCGGGGCGGTCGGCGACGACCCCCAGGCCGTACGGACCAACCGCGAGCTGGCCGCCAAGGCGATGGGCCTGGACCCGGCGGCGGTCGTCTGGATGAACCAGGTGCACGGCCGGGACGTCGCGGTGGTCGACGGACCGTGGTCGGACGAGGAGATCCCGGCGGTGGACGCGGTGGTGACGCGGCGTCGGGGCCTCGCCCTGGCCGTCCTCACCGCCGACTGCACCCCGGTGCTGCTGGCCGATCCGGTGGCCGGGGTCGTCGGCGCCGCCCACGCCGGCCGGCCGGGGCTGGTCGCCGGAGTGGTCCCGGCGGTGGTGAGGGCGATGACCGAACAGGGCGCCGAGCCCGCCCGGATCGTCGCCCGCACCGGCCCCGCGGTCTGCGGCCGCTGTTACGAGGTCCCCGCGGACATGCGCGCCGATGTCGCCGAGGCGGTGCCGGAGGCGTGGGCCGAGACCCGCTGGGGTACCCCGGCGGTGGATGTGGCGGCCGGTGTGCGGGCCCAACTGGCGTGCGCCGGTGTGCGGATGGACGAGCAGGATGGACAATCTCACATCTGCACCCTGGAGTCGGCGGACCACTTCTCGTACCGGCGCGAGCACACCACGGGGCGGCTCGCGAGCTATGTCTGGTGGGGCGGCTGAGCTGTGACGGATCGCAAGGCGGAACTGGCCGCGAACCTGGCCCGGGTGGAGGAACGTATCTCTGCCGCCTGCGCCGGGGCCGGCCGCAAGCGCGAAGAGGTGACCCTGATCGTGGTCACCAAGACCTATCCGGCGAGCGATGTCCGTTTGCTCGCGGAACTCGGCGTACGGCACGTCGCCGAGAACCGCGACCAGGAGGCCGCCCCCAAAGCCGCGGAATGCGCGGATCTGCCATTGATCTGGCACTTTGTCGGGCAATTGCAGACCAATAAGGTGCGTTCGGTATCGAGTTATGCCGATGTGGTGCAATCTGTCGATCGCAAGCGATTGGTTGACGCGCTCTCCCGTGCGGCTGTGGGGGCCGCGCGGGAGCTGGGCGTCCTGATTCAGGTCGCGCTCGACGCGGACTCCAGTGACCGGGGAGAGCGCGGAGGGGTGGGACCGGGCGGAGTGGAACGGCTCGCCGAGTCGGTGGCCGAGGCCGAAGGGCTCCGGCTCGACGGTCTGATGACCGTCGCCCCGCTGACGGGTCCCTACGAGGGGCGGCCACGGGCGGCGTTCGACCGGCTGATGGAAATCTCATCCCGCCTGCGCGTGGCCCATCCGGCTGCGAACATGGTCTCGGCGGGGATGAGCTCGGACCTCGAGGAAGCCGTGGCGGCGGGGGCGACACATGTGCGCGTCGGCACTGCGGTACTCGGAGTCCGACCCAGGCTCCGGTAACGTCGCGAAGAAGTCGGACCACAGAAGAAAATATGGTCATTCCCGTCAAAAGGCGGGCGGGCCACGTGGATCCATGGCATCCGGTGGCGGAGCCGATCCACCACAGAGCGGAGGACGCAGAGAATGGCCGGCGCGATGCGCAAGATGGCGGTCTACCTCGGCCTCGTGGAGGACGATGGGTACGACGGCCGGGGATTCGACCCCGACGACGAGTTCGAGCCCGAGCCGGAGCCCGAGCGGGAGCGGGACCGTCGGCGGCATCAGGTAGTGGAGACCGAACCGCGGCCGGAAAGGGGCGAATCCGTGCGAGTCGTCCACCCTCCCGCACAACGTGAACCGGCTCCCCTCGCGGTGGAAACCGGGCGACCCGCGCGAATCGCCCCCGTGGCGTCCATCACACCTGAACGTCAGAACTTGGAGAAGAACGCCCCAGTGATCATGCCCAAGGTTGTGTCCGAGCGGGAGCCGTACCGCATCACCACACTGCACCCCCGGACCTACAACGAGGCCCGTACTATCGGGGAACACTTCCGTGAGGGCACTCCGGTGATCATGAATCTGACGGAGATGGACGACACCGACGCGAAGCGACTTGTCGACTTTGCCGCCGGTCTGGTGTTCGGTCTCCATGGGAGCATTGAGCGGGTGACGCAGAAGGTGTTCCTGTTGTCTCCTGCTAACGTCGATGTCACGGCGGAGGACAAGGCCCGTATCGCAGAGGGCGGGTTCTTCAACCAGAGCTGAGACGCAAAAACGGCAAACCGGCAACACCGAGTCATCCGAGGCCGAAAGGCCGAGTACGAGCCAGGGGAGAGGGACGCGCGGGATGGGCATCGCACTACAGGTGATCTACATCGCGCTCTACTGCTACCTGATCGTGCTGATCTTCAGGCTCGTGATGGACTACGTCTTCCAGTTCGCGCGCTCGTGGCAACCCGGTAGGGCGATGGTGGTCATCCTCGAGGCCACCTACACTGTGACCGATCCGCCACTCAAGCTGCTGCGGCGGTTCATTCCGCCGCTGCGTCTCGGGGGTGTGGCGCTCGACCTGTCCTTCTTCGTGCTGATGATCATCGTCTGGATCCTGATCACCGTCGTGAGCAATTTTGCGAGCAGGGTGTGAACGATACGGTCTTGCCGATTGCCGACGACTACGTTGAGGTGAAGTAGAGATGCCGTTGACCCCCGAGGACGTGCGGAACAAGCAGTTCACGACCGTCCGCCTCCGAGAAGGCTATGACGAGGACGAGGTCGATGCCTTCCTCGACGAGGTCGAAGCCGAACTGACCCGGCTGCTGCGGGAGAACGAAGACCTGCGTGCCAAACTGGCCGCCGCGACGCGTGCCGCCGCCCAGAGCCAGCAACAAGGCATGCGCAAGCCTCCCGAACAGCAGGAGCGGCCCGGCGCACCCGTGCCCGCCGCCATATCTGGACCGCCGCAGCCGGTGCCGCCCGGCCAGCAGCAGATGGGTGGCCCGCCCCAACTCCCGGGCGGAGCCCCGCAGCTGCCGGCCGGTCCGATGGGCCAGAACGGCCCCGGCCCGATGCAGCAGGGCGGACCCGGCCCGATGGGCCAGAACGGTCCGATGGGCCAGAACGGCCCCATGGGTCCCGGCGGCCCCATGGGTGGCCCGATGGGCGGTCCCGGTGGCCCGGGTGGCCCCGGCGGCCCTGGCGGTCCCGGTGGCCCGCAGCTGCCGCAGCCGGGGCAGGGCCCGGGCGGCGACAGCGCCGCGCGCGTGCTCTCGCTCGCGCAGCAGACCGCCGACCAGGCGATCGCGGAGGCCCGTTCCGAGGCCAACAAGATCGTCGGCGAGGCCCGTAGCCGCGCCGAGGGCCTGGAGCGGGACGCCCGCGCCAAGGCCGACGCGCTGGAGCGGGACGCGCAGGAGAAGCACCGTGTCGCGATGGGCTCCCTGGAGTCCGCTCGCGCCACGCTCGAGCGCAAGGTCGAGGACCTGCGCGGCTTCGAGCGCGAGTACCGCACGCGGCTGAAGTCGTACCTGGAGAGCCAGCTCCGCCAGCTGGAGAACCAGGCCGACGACTCGCTCGCCCCGCCGCGCACCCCGGCGACCGCCTCGCTGCCGCCGTCCCCCTCGATGAGCGGCTCCATGGCCTCGGCCGGTGCCGGCACGATGGGCGGCCACACCATGGGCGGCAACCAGTCCATGGGCGGCCACAACCAGAACGGTGGAGCGCCGTCCTACGGTGGCCAGCAGCAGATGTCTCCCGCGATGACCCAGCCGATGGCACCGGTGCGGCCGCAGAGTCCGCAGCCGATGCAGCAGGCGCCCAGCCCGATGCGGGGCTTCCTCATCGACGAGGACGACAACTGACGCGGGCCGCGTAGCGCGGAGCGTTCGGCAATCGCAAGGGCCGGGCCCCAGGAGCCTTCTCCTGGGGCCCGGCCCTTTGCCATGCCGCTGCTGGCCCTTATACACATCTCCGAGCCCACGCGACACTCACCAGA
>NZ_JAEEAP010000661.1 GCF_016103465.1 Streptomyces sabulosicollis | reverse complement strand
CCCCCATGCTCACATGCGCCGAAGGCGCGAAACGGCGCCGCAGACGACAAACGACCCCGGCACCCGCGACCACGACCGCGACCGCACCCGCGGCCGCACCTGCACCCGCGGCCGCGACCAGGGCCATGACCCCAGTGCGTGCCCACTTGCTCACTCCAGGACATGCCGCAGATAGCCCCGCGGATCCGCGAGATACCGGCGCCAGTGATCCACCAGCGCCAACTCGCTCCAGGCCACCCGCCGCATCCCGTGCTCGCCGACCTCGACGATGTCCGCACCGGGCAGCGCGGTCAGCAGCGGCGAGTGCGTCGCGCAGATGACCTGGCCGCCGTTCTTCGCCAACTCGTCGAGGTGACCGATGAGTTCCAGGCAGGAGGCGAAGGAGAGCGCCGCCTCCGGCTCGTCCATGACGTAGAGCCCGGGCTGGAGGAACTTGCCCCGGAACGCGGCGAGAAACCCCTCGCCGTGGCTGACCGAATGCGGGGCGAAACCCTCCCGGTCCAGCGCGTCCAACGCGGTTTCGGCGCGCAGGAAGAACCCCTTCCGTGCCGCCCAACTGCCCAGCATCCGCCGCCCGCGCGGCGCCGCGTCGAAGCGGATCCGCTCGCCGAGCGCCGACTTGGGACGGTGGCTGGCGTATCGCCAGTCGTGCGAGCCGCCGTACGGGTCCAGCCCGAACCCCTCCGCGAGCGCCTCCACCAGCGTCGACTTGCCCGACCCGTTCTCCCCGACGAGAAACGTCACCGGCGCGGTGAACCGCAACCCATCCGCCAGCAGCCCCTGCACGCACGGCACGGACCAGGGCCACTTCTCCTCCTCGCGCGAGCCCGAGCCGATGTGTGCGTACGCACGTTCGATAATCATCGCCCGAGTCTCTCACAGGGCCGTGGGGCCAAGGCTGAGCTCAGGCGCGTTTCCAATGGCTCGCCCTATGGTCATGGGGCGGGACCCGAGCGGAGTGGGCCGCTCGGCTGGACGGAGGGGGAGCGTTGATGTCGAGGATCATCCGGGGCCGAAACGACGGCGGGAACGGTGACAAGCTGCCCGGCCAGCCCTACCCCGGGCCGCATCCGCCGCCGACCCCCGACGGTGGGCCCGGCGTGCCGAACCCGCCCAGCGGCGTATGAAGTTCGAGGGCGTCGCCCGGCCCGGCCGGGCCGCGTTGGGGCGGGTGCTGCTCGGTGCGGGGGCGATGGGGGAGGACTGGGCGCCGACCTTCGCCGCCGTTGACCGGGTCGCGTTTCTCCCGGAGTTGATGTGGCCGTTCGACACGCGGGCACAGGGAGCCGTCGCCGTCGACAGGGCAGAGGGCCCGGAGTCCTGGTACGCCGCCGCCGACAGCGATGCGCCCATCGTGACGCAGTGGGACGACGGCGAGCACACCGGCCCCGAACCGGGGCGGGTGCCGACCAGCTCGTCCTCCATGCCCTCCGTCGTTTACGCCTTGCTGCGGGACCTGGCCGTGGACGGGGGCATGGCCGTGCTCGACGTGGGCACGGGCACGGGCGAGACCGCCGGGGCGCTGGCGCATCGCTGCGGTGACCGTAAGGTCACCACGGTCGAGGTGGACCCCGACGTGTCGCGCCATGCGCGCCGGCGGCTGGCCGCAGCGGGGTTGCGGCCGGATGTCGTCCTCGGTGACGGTGCGAAGGGCTGTGCGGGCAACGCACCGTATGACCGCGTCCTGGCCACCGTCGGCCTCCGGGAGATCCCCGGGGCGTGGATCGAGCAGACGCGGCCCGGGGGCCTGATCGTCGCCCCCTGGGGCACGCATTACACCCACGCCGACGCGGTGGCCCGGCTGGTGGTGCGTCGGGACGGGACGGCGTCGGGTCGTTTCGCCGGGCCCGTCGAGTTCATGAAGCTGCGCGGCCAGCGGCTGTCGCTGCCACCGCACGACCGTTACGTCACGGACGAGGGCGGTGGCGCCGACGCGTCCACCACCGGCATTCCCGAGGGGGAGTTCCTCGCCCCGCCGTATTCCGCCCTCCCCTTCGCGCTGGGGCTCCGGGTACGGCATTGCGTACAGGTCGTGGCCGCCCCGCACGAGGGCGCGCGACCCGTGTGGTTCTACGGGCTGACCGACCGTTCCTGGGCGTGCGTCGTGTTCCGCGAGGGAGAGGCGGAGGCGCGCGTCTGGCAGGCGGGGGAGCGTCGGCTGTGGGATGAGGTGGAGGCCGCGTACGGGTGGTGGGTCGGCCGTGGCAGGCCGGACCACACCCGCTTCGGCCTCACGGTCGGGCCAGGCCCCGCCGGTCAGCGGGTGTGGCTGGACGATCCGGCCGACTCCTGGTCCCCGTAGAGCCGAGCCCAGCGGAGCGCGACGCGTCGCGCTCCTGGCGAACTGATGGGCTGCCGTAAGCGGAATCGATCCGTCCTCGTCACCCACTGTCCGCCGGGTCGAGGGGGCGCTGTGCCACGCTTGAAGCCGGTTCGCGCACATGGTGCGGGCCGGTGACGCGAAGTGAGGGCGCGGCGTGCAGATGCCCCGATGGAAGACCGTGGGGGGAACCCTGCTGCGGGTGACGGCGGTGTGGGCGGTATCCACGCTCACGATGCTGGCGCTCGCCGGGATCCTCCCCGACTTTCGCCTGAAGTCAGGTGACGGCGACAGCGCGACGCAGATCGCCGTCACGGCGGCCAGCGGCGCGGGGGCCTTCGGGGTGCTCAGCGCGCTGGTGTGGCCCCTGCTCGTACGGGCGTTGCTGCTGATGCCCGCGCTGGTGCTGGGGCTGCTGGTGTTCGTGCTCAACGGCTCGATGCTGCTGATCGCCCTCAGCGTGAACCCGGACGGGCGCGGCGCCGCGGAACCGGAGACCGCCGTCGTGGTGGCGGCCGTGATGTCCGCCGCGTCCTCGGCCACGAGCACCTTCCTGACCGTGCGGGACGACGGCGCCTACCGGCGGCGGCTCGCGCGGCTGGCCGTGCGGCGCAGGCGGCGGCTCGGTGAGGACGGGGGGAGCGAAGAGCCCCCGGGGACGGTGTTCCTGCAGCTCGACGGGGTGGGGCACGCGGTGCTCCGGGAGGCGCTGCGGGAGCGCGAGAACCGGCCCCCGGTGATGCCCACCGTCGCGGGCTGGCTCCGGAGCACCCACAGGGTCACCCCCTGGCGCACCGACTGGTCCAGCCAGACCGGCGCCAGCCAACTCGGCATCCTGCACGGCTCCAACGAGGACGTGCCCGCCTTCCGCTGGTACGAGAAGAAGACTGGGGAGGTGATGGTGAGCAACCGGCCGACCAGCGCGGCGGTGCTCCAGCGCCGCGCGGCCGCCCGGGCGGGACACGACGGACTCCTCACGGTGGACGGGGCCAGCCGGGGCAACCTCTTCACCGGCGGCGCCGACCAGCTCGCGCTGGTCCTCTCGGTCGCGGCCCGGCGCGGTAAGCACAACCGCTCCCGCTCCGGCTACTTCGCGTACTTCGCCGACCCCGCCAACGCCACCCGCACCGCCGTGTCGTTCCTCGCCGAGGTGGTCCGGGAGATCTGCCAGTCCACGCGCGCCAAGCTGCGCCGCGAGAGGCCCCGGGTGAAGCGGGGCGGGCTGTATCCGTTCATCCGGGCGTTCGCCACCGTCGTGGAGCGGGACGTCGTGGTGACGGCGGTGATGGGGGACATCCTCTCCGGCCGTACCGCGATCTACGCCGACCTGGTGGCGTACGACGAGGTGGCCCACCACTCGGGGCCGCGCAGCCGGGACGCCCGGCAGGTGCTGGCCCGGCTCGACCGCTCCATCGCGCTGATCGCCAAGGTCGCCGAGCACGCCCCGCGCGACTACCGCATCGTGCTGCTGTCCGACCATGGGCAGAGCCCCGGCGAGACCTTCGCGGGGGCGTACGGGCTGAGGCTGGAGGACCTGGTGCGGGCCGGTTGCGGTCTGCCCGTCTCGCGGCGGGCCGGGCGGACCCCGAGCGGGGCGGAGGCGCGCGAGGCGGGGCGGGCGGCGCTGCACCGTCCGGAGAAGCCCGGGGCGGACGGGGACGGGCCTGTCTCTTATACACCTCT
>NZ_JAEEAP010000660.1 GCF_016103465.1 Streptomyces sabulosicollis | reverse complement strand
TCCCCACCCACTGCGACCCCTGCCCCGGAAACACGAACACCGGCTTCCCGGCGTGGCCCGCCACGCCCTGGGCCACGAGGCCACCGGGCTCGGCCCGGGTGAGCGCCGTCAGCCCGGCGCGGAAGTCATCGGCCCGGCCACCGACCACCACGGCGCGGTGGTCGAAGCGGGCGCGGGTGGTGGCCAGCGAGAAGCCCACATCGGCCGGGGACGGCTCCGGGCCCTCCGCGAGGCTGGCCAGCAGCCGCTCCGCCTGGCCGCGCAGGCCCGACTCGGTCTTGGCCGACAGCACCCAGGGCACGGCCGCGCCGCCCACCGGTGCCACGCCCTCGGTTGGGGTGGCCACCGGTGCCACGCCCTCGGTTGGGGTGGCCGCCGGTCCGGTGGCCTCGGGGGCCTGTTCGATGATGGCGTGGGCGTTGGTGCCACTGGCGCCGAACGCGGACACCCCGGCGCGGCGGACCCGCCCGGTCTCCGGCCACGGCCGGGCCTCGGTGAGCAGTTCGACGGCGCCCGAGGACCAGTCCACGTTGGGCGAGGGCTCCTCGATGTGCAGGGTCCTGGGCAGCACGCCGTGGCGGATCGCCTGCACCATCTTGATCACGCCGCCGACCCCCGCGGCGGCGGCCGTGTGGCCGATGTTGGACTTCAGCGAGCCGAGCCAGAGCGGCCGGTCGGCCGGGCGGTTCCTGCCGTACGTGGCCAGCAGAGCGTTCGCCTCGATGGGGTCGCCCAGCGACGTTCCGGTGCCGTGTGCCTCGACCACATCGACATCGGTCCCGGACAGGGTGGCGTTGGCCAGCGCCTGGCGGATCACCCGCTGCTGGGCGCGGCCGTTGGGCGCGGTGAGGCCATTGCTGGCGCCGTCCTGGTTGATGGCGCTGGAGCGGACGACGGCGAGCACGGTGTGGCCGTTGCGGCGGGCGTCCGAGAGCCGCTCCAGCAGCAGCACTCCGACGCCCTCACCCCAGGCGGTGCCGTCGGCCGTCGAGGAGAACGCCTGGCAGCGGGAGGAGGTGGACAGCGCCCGCTGGCGGCTGAACTCGATGAAGCCGCTCGGCGTGGACATCACGGTGGTGCCGCCGGTGAGCGCCATCGAGCAGTCGCCCTGGCGCAGCGCCTGGCAGGCCATGTGCAGGGCCACCAGCGAGGATGAGCACATGGTGTCGACCGTGACGGCCGGTCCCTCCAGGCCCAGGGTGTAGGCGACCCGGCCGGAGAGGATGGCGCCCGAGGCGCCCATGGACATCTGGCCCTCGAGCCCTTCGGGAAGCTCGGTGAGGCCGCGGGCGTAGTCGAAGTCGGTGGCGCCCATGAAGACGCCGGTGTCGCTGCCGCGCAGGGTGCCCGGGTCGATCCCGGCCCGTTCGAAGGTCTCCCAGACCACTTCCAGCAACAGCCGCTGCTGCGGGTCCATGGTGAGGGCCTCGCGCGGCGAGATGCCGAAGAACGCCGGGTCGAACTGGTCCACGTCCCTGAGGAACCCGCCCTGGCGGGCGTAGGTGCGGCCCTCGCGGTCGGGGTCCGGGTCGAAGAGGTTCGGCAGGTCCCAGCCGCGGTCGGACGGGAAGTCGCCCATGCCGTCCCGGCCCTCGGCGACGGCCTGCCACAGGTCCTCGGGGGACCGGATGTCGCCCGCGTAGCGGCAGTTCATCGCCACGATGGCGATGGGTTCGGGGGCCTGCAGCTCCTGGATCCGGCGGTGTGCCGCGCGGAGGTGGCCGGTGGCCCGCTTGAGGTAGTCGCGCAGCTTCTTCTCGTTGTCCATGGTCGTCAGCTCCTCAAGAGGGCCGGAACGTCGGTGGCGGCCGGGGCGGTGGCGCGGCGGTTCATGAGGCCGTCAGATCCCGGCCCAGCAGCTCGAACATCCCGTCGAGCAGCTCGAACATCTCGTCGTCCGTGGCCGATTCGATGTCGTCCAGCTCCAGGGCGGCGAGGGTGGACTGGACGCGGTCGAGCTCGGCGAGCGCCGCGGTGTCCACGGACTCCCCGCCCGATGGCAGGAGTTCCTCCCGCAGCAGCACGGCGAGGTCGTCGGCGGTGGGGTAGTCGAAGACGAGGGTGACCGGCAGCCGCAGCCCGGTGGCGGCGTTCAGCCGGTTGCGCAGATCGACCGCGGTGAGCGAGTCGAAACCCAGCTCCTTGAAGGCCCGTCCGGTCTCGACCGCGCCCGCGTCGGCGTAGCCGAGGGCCGCGGCCGCCTGCTCGCTCACCAGCTCCACGAGCGTGGTGTGGCGGTCGGCCGGGCCCAGCTCCGCGAGGCGTGTGCGCAGCGCGGCGGCGCCACCGGCCTCCTCCCGCTCCGTCCCGGCCGGGTCCTGCCCGGCGCCGCCCGCCTCGGGGAGGTCGGCCAGCAGGGGCAGCGGGCGGGTGGTGGACAGGGCAGGGGCGAAACGGCCCCAGTCGATGTCGGCCGCGACGAGGAAACCGTCCCCGTGTGCGACCGTCTGCCGCAGCAGTTCCAGGGCCCGGGCGCCGTCGATGGGCGGCGCGCCACGGCGGCGCAGCTGGTCCGCCACCTCGCCGTCGATCATCCCGCCGCCCGCCCAGGCGCTCCAGGCCACCGAGGTGGCGGGCAGGCCGCCCGCGCGGCGCAGCTGGGCGAGTGCGTCGAGATACGCGCTGGCCGCCGCGTAGTTGCCCTGTCCGGCGGCGCCCACGGTGCCGGCGATCGAGGAGATCAGGACGAACGCGTCCAGGTCCAGGTCACGAGTGAGGTCGTGCAGATGGCGCGCGCCCGCCACCTTGGGCCGCAGTACGGCCTCGATCCGCTCCGGGGAGAGCGCGTCGATGGTGGCGTCGTCCAGTGCGCCCGCGGCGTGCACCACGGCGGTCAGCGGGTGGTCCGCGCCGTCGCCGGTGACCGTGTCCAGCAGATGCGCCAGCGCCTGGCGGTCGGCCACATCGCACGCGGCGACGGTCACCCGGGCACCGCGCTCGGCCAGTTCCGCCTCCAGCGCGGCCGCGCCCGGGGCCCGGGGCCCGCGGCGGCTGACGAGCACCACGTGTTCGGCGCCCTCGTCGACCAGTCCACGGGCGATCTGCGCCCCGACACCTCCGGTGCCGCCGGTGATGAGGACGGTGCCGCGGGGCCGCCAGCGCTCGTCGGAGCGGGTCGCCCCGGCCCGCCGGAGCCGCCGGGCGAGGGTGCCCGAGGCGCGGACGGCCAGCTGATCCTCGCCGTCCTGACCGGTCAGGGCGCGGGCGAGGGCCCGGAGGGCGCCCTCGTCGAGCGTCCCGGGCAGATCGATCAACCCGCCCCAGCGCTGCGGATGCTCCAGGGCGACCGCACCGCCCAGGCCCCAGACGAGGGCCTGCGCGGGGGCCGCGAGACGGTCGGCGCCGCTGGTGGAGACGGCACCGCGGGTGACACACCACAGGGGCGCGTCGATGCCCGCGTCGCCCAGCGCCCGCACCAGGTCGAGGGTCGTGGCGAACCCGGTGGGGACGTCCGGGTGTTCCGGGTGCGGTGTCTCGTCCAGGGCCAGCAGGGACACCACACCGCCGGGCGCCCCGGCATCTCCCAGGGCCTCGGTGATACGGGCGGCGAGCCGGGCACGGTCGGTGTCGTCCGCGCCGATGCGCAGGGGGACGATCTCGACGCCGAGCGCGCCGAGCCCGGCGGTGATGGCCTCGGTGGCGGCGGGTCCGGTGGCGGCTCCGGTGGTGGCGGGCCTGGCCTCGGTGTCGGCGGGGCCGGTGGCGCCCCCGGCATCAGTGGCCGGGGCGTCGGCGGGCACCGCCACCAGCAGACGGGCGGGGAGCGCGGGGGTCCGCTGTCCGTCCACCGGTTGCCAGCCGATGCGGTAGCGCCACGAGTCCAGCAGCGCCTGGTCGCTCAGCCGGGACCGCCACGTGGAGAGCAGCAGAAGCACCTCGCTGAGCGGCGCGTCGGCGTCCGCGCCCAGTGTGGCGGTCAGCGCGTCCAGGTCGGCCTTCTCGACCGCGGCCCAGAACTCCGCCTCCGCCGGGCCGGTGGCCGCCTCGGCGGCGGGCCCGGTCCGGGGCTCGACCCAGTAGCGGGCGCGCTGGAACGCGTAGGTGGGGAGGTCGACCCGCCTGGCCC
>NZ_JAEEAP010000065.1 GCF_016103465.1 Streptomyces sabulosicollis | reverse complement strand
GTGGGGTTGCGGTGCCGGCGTGGGGGGTGGTGTGGCGGCGTTGCCAGAAGGCATGGTCCGGCCAGCGGGTTTCACAAGCGTGGACGTCACGGTGGTTGTGGGCGTAGGCGTGGAAGGTGTCGCGCAGTCCGGTGGTGTACGCGGTGAGCGCGCCGGGTTCGCGGCGAAGGTGGGCGTCGAGGGCCTGCCCGGCGCTCAGGCCGGAGTACAGGGCGGTGAGCAGACCCTGGGAGGACAGGGGGTCGAAGGTGATCGCGGCGTCGCCGGCGGCGATCCAGTGGTCGCCGGCGACCGGTTGCAGCCGTGTGGTGGAGGCGGCGCACCGGCGCGGTTCGGCGCCGGGCAGGGGCGGGCGGCCCTGTGCGCGCCTGGCTGTGTGGCGGGTGGTGGTGAGCAGGTCCAGCAGGGACCGCGGTGCGGCAAGGGCGGCGGGGGCGAGGTCGCTGTCGGTGAAGTAGGTGATGAGGCGGTGAGGCGGGTTGTGCGGCGCGGTGTGCCACCATCCGTCGGGGACGGCTTCGACGAGCGAGGCATCCTCCGCGTCGGCCTCGGCCGGGGCCAGCTTGAGGTGGACGGCGATCAGCCGGTCGTAGGTGATGCGGCGGGCGCCGCAGCGGGCGGCGAGCGCGGCGCGCCGGCCAGTGGCGTCGATCAGCCATCGGCACCACGCGGTCCCGGTGGTGGCGCCGGCGCGTGTCGTTACCTGCCAGCCGCCGCGGCGGGCGGTCGGGTGGGCGATGGCGACGCTTTCGGCGACGCGGGCGCCCTGGTCACGGGCGTGCCGGCGCAGCAAGCGGTCGAAGGCGGGCCGGTGCAGATGCCAGCCATGGCCGTGGGGGTCGTCGAGGAAGCTCATCCGGTGCAGGCGCGGCGAGCCCCAGGCGGAGAGGTTGGCGTGGCAGGGCCGGTGGTCGGCGTCGAGCGTCCGGGCGTCGATGCCCAGGTCGTACAGAAGGAGCCGGGCGGCGGGCACGAGGGACTCGCCGGTCTTGGGCGGTCCGGCGCCGGCGTCGGCGAGCAGCACGCTGTGACCCGCGCGGGCCAGGGTGATGGCGGCGGCGGCCCCGGCCGGGCCGCCGCCCGCCACGATGACGTCGTAGCCGCCCTGGGCCGCCACCGTGGGGGTGGGGCGGCGGGGTGCTGGGGCTGTGGTCATCCGCGGTTCCCGAACGGGTCGGCCTTGGCGACATACCCTGCCGAGATGTGCTTCTCGTCGAACTCGGTGCTCTCGGCGACCCGCCGTGCGGCGGTCCGGCCGACCTGCATGATGTGGGCGTCGTCGGCCTCGGGGACGGCGGCTTCGGGCACATGGACGTTGATGAGGTTCTGGTGGTCGGGGACCGTGGGCAGGGAGGGGTCAGGGGTTGACTCCACCAGGATCTCTTGCGGGAACATGCCGTCGCCCACGGTGTAGGGGTGGGTCTCGACGATGCCGAGTTTCGGCCACATGCTGATCATGTCCTGCATCCCCTTCTTCTTGTCGGGATTCAGGAAGCGGCACCAGACGGCGCGGTTCTCGAACGCCTGCTGCCGTGTGTCGTCGTCCGCGCTGGCGTAGGTGACGGTGTCGAAGTCATCCTGCGTCAGCACGTGGTTGGGAACGCGCGCCGGCCAGAACGTCGGCAGGTACGGGCTGTAGCGGGGGCCGATGTGCGCGCGCAGCTCATAACCCGCGCGGCAACTGGCGGTGTCGGTCTGCCAAGGCAGTCCCATCCAGCGGGTCAGGTCGCCCGGGCCCTGCTCGTGCAGGGGGCCGGTGGCCGACAGGGCCCGCTCCGGCGGGAGGTAGTCGCCGTAGTCCGGCCCGGGTTGTGCGTCGGCGCGGTGGCGGATGCGGAACGGCTCGCTGTAGAGGGTGTCGTGCCGAATTGGCCAGGTGACCTCGCAACCAGGGTGAAACGCGTCGGCCAGACAGTACTCCAGGGCCGCCCGGTCCAGCAGGCCCGGCTGCTGGCCGACCGGCGCATCCTGCAGTGACGAGTAGGTCCGGTACGGCGCCGTGTCGTCGAACGTGCCCTGCACCCACAGCTCCAGGATCTGCTCCAGGGTCGCGGTCAGTCTGCTGTACTGGCGCGGCGACTGCGCGGGCGTTGCCATCGCGTCCCCGTACAGCCAGGGCCAGGGCAGCGGCGACAGGCCGTCCCGGTCGTAGTCGCGCATCTGGTAGTACACGCGCCGCCGCAGCTCCTGGTACTGCGGCTTGTTGCTGCCCAACCCCGCGGGCAGGTCGGCGGAGCTGAAGTCGTTCGGACCCCTCCAGCCGAACTCGGCAGCGAAGCCGGCGTTGACCCACTGGTGCCGGCTGAAGCGCAACAGCAGCGGCTCGACATGCTCGGCGAAGCTGATCTTGTCGGGGAACGGCAGCGCACCGCCCTGCACGAACATGTCGTACAGCAGATCATGGAGGGTCACGATGCCCTTGACATCCGGGGCGTAATTGGGCGGAGCTACCACCACCCACGACGGCCTCACGTCGACCTGCTTGCCCCCCACCGTGACTGTGGCGGTCACCGGGCCGTCGGAGATGTCGTCGTGCCAGCCGTCGTTGTTCCCGAACGTGGTGAGCTCGGACGGCGGCGTGGTGAACGACGCGGAGGCGCCCCTGCCGCCCAGCACGACCAGCCGCCCCTTTTCGTCGGTCCGCAGCTCACCCAGATAGACCGGGGTGTTCTGGTGGTTGGCCGAGATCGTCCCGTTGAACTGGTGCTGGGCATCACCTTGGCTCCGCCCCTGGATCGTCCGGGCGCCCGGGTCGATCCTCAGCGCGTCCCGGGGGATCTTCGCGTTGCGGTGGCCGTAACTCTCCTTGTCCAGACGCTGGGCCTCGGGAATATCCAGCGCGATCGTGAATTCGTACCACGCTGCTTTCGTGTTGGCCAGATGGGCCGTCCACTCGACGGTGGCGCCGTCCAGCCCGTCCAGGACCTCACCGGTCACCTGGTCGTTCTCATCGTATCCGTAGACGCGGAAACGCGCCGCCTGCCGCTTTATTTTCGCCGTGCTGTTCGTGTCCTTGTAAAATCCTGGATCCTTGGGCATTTCATCCGGCGTCTCAGGAGCGTAGAAGAACTCGTCGCCGTTCCCGACCCGCGCTATCCCGATCGCGGGATGGATCTTGCAATAGGCGATCTCAGGCATATGTCGTCACCTCGAAACACTCACGTCTATTCATCCGAACCTTTTATGAGGGTCAGAGGTCACACTGACGAACTGGCGAACGCGCGCGAATGAGCAGCCCACGCCGCGGCAGCCGCCGGGCTCCTCGCGCCATCCATGCGCGACTTCTCTCCCGATACCCAACGCGTCGTGCCTGACCCACGGCATGAAAATGGGCTCGGGATAGTGGGCGACCACAGCGGCTTAGTAACGTCGCCACGCCGCTGGCACGTGCGCAAGAAGGCAACGTCTAGGCCACTGTAGGACAACACCCACACTCGCGCACGACGATCAACCAGCAATGCCCATGCCGGACCGAACACCTCGCTGATAACTTTTTTGACGACCTGATGCATGCTCGAAAACGGCAAGCGCTCCTCGGCTTGCCCTGGGAGTTGAGGCTTGCGAGCATAGATCCAGACCGGTTCGATGCGGGATTCTGCGTCTATCATCTCACCAGGACACCCAGCACGCTTTTCTGATCCTGATTCCCGCACGTCACGTCAAAAGGGGCGGGCTATTCACCACCAGGAGGAGACGTCATGTCTATCGCTTCTAGGGCGGTTAACGGCACGGCCCTACTGGCCCTGCTGCCCATCACCCTGGCGGCGAACCCGGCGACTGCGGCCTCAGCCGACGCCTCAGCCGTCCAACGCACCGCGAAGACGTGGGTTCTCCGCACGGTCAAGGATCCGACCGTGGTCGCCAGCGTGTTCAACGGCTCTACAACAGACGGCTCGACTGTGGTCCTGTTCCCGTTTCACGGTGGAAACCACCAGAAGTGGGAAATGATTCCAGAAAAAGGTGGCTGGTTCCAGCTCAAAGACCTGAACGCGGGAAAGTGCCTCACGAACCATCTCGATGGTGTCGGCGATCACGCACTGCTGACCATGTACACGTGCCAGAACCTTGCAGGCCAGCTCTGGGCGCAAGTCAGCATCGAGAACACCGGCACGTCCACACTGGTCAACAATGCCAGCGGTAAGTGCATGGACCAGGGGAAGCCGGCCTCGGCCGGCGGGTATTACCAGCTCGACCAGTTTGGGTGTACCGGGACGCAATCAGAGCTCTGGAAGATCACAGCACCGCCCTGAGTGCCGCTGCCCGACGTACGGCACCCCGGGTGGTCGCCCGACGGCACCTTCACGTCACACCCTCGTCACCGCGGGCGACGAGAAGTCCTCCACCGACGCCGTCGGGGTGGCCCACCGTATGCCTCTTGGGAACATAACCACCGATCGTGTAGATCCTGGTGGCGGCGCAAACGCGGTTCGCGGTGCGGCCGCTGGACTCCGCGCTCGCGGACATGACCGCCGCCGTCGGCGAACGCCATCCCTGGACGCTGGGGATCGCGCTCAACACCGCCGCCACGTACCACGTCATGGGGCGGTACCAGGACGCCTGCGCGATGAGCCGGGAGACCGCGCTGGCCGCCGCCGAGTCGCTGGGCGAGCGGCATCCGCTGACCCTGCTGGCCCAGATCGGGCTGGTCGCGGATCTGCGGACGATCCGCGGCGGCCTGGACGAGGCGGCGGTGATCGAGGAGGTGGCACTCGGCGGCCTGACGGCCGTGCTGGGGCCGGAGCACCCCGAGACCGTGGCGGCCCGCAACCGCACCCGGCCCGTCTGGGACTTCGAGCCGCTGCCGGTCTGAGCACGGTCCGCATGCGCCGGAAGGCCCGGCCCCGCGCGAGGCGAATGCCAGGGGCGCGGGACCGGGCCTTCCGTACGGGCCGCGGGTCTCAGATCTCGAAGACCTCGCTCACCAGCGCAGCCTGCTCCGACTGGTGCCGCTTGTTCGACCCCACCGCGGGCGAGGACGAGTGCGGGCGGGAGACCCGGACCAGGCGCTCGGCGGCGGGGACGTCCGCGCCGACCGACAGCTCCAGGTGGTCGATCAGGTTGAGCGCGACGAACGGCCACGCACCCTGGTTCGCCGGTTCCTCCTGCGCCCAGACGAACTTCTGGACGCCCGAGTACTTGGCGATCTCGGCCTGCAGCTCCGCACCCGGCAGCGGGTACAGCCGCTCCAGGCGGATGATCGCCGTGTCGTTCGCACCGCGCTTGTCCCGCTCCGCGGCCAGGTCGTAGTAGACCTTGCCGGAGCAGAAGACCACCTTGCGCACCGAGGCCGGGTCGACCGTCTCGTCGCCGATCACCGGGCGGAAGGAGCCGGAGAGGAACTCGTCGGTCTTCGAGGCCGCGGCCTTCAGGCGCAGCATCGACTTCGGGGTGAAGACGACCAGCGGCTTGTGGTGCGGGTTGTGGACCTGCCAGCGCAGCAGGTGGAAGTAGTTCGACGGCAGGGTCGGCGCGGCGACCGTCATGTTGTTCTGCGCGCACAGCTGGAGGAAGCGCTCGATCCGGGCCGAGGAGTGGTCCGGCCCCTGGCCCTCGTAGCCGTGCGGCAGCAGCAGCGTGACACCGGACGTCTGGCCCCACTTCTGCTCGGCCGAGGAGATGAACTCGTCGACGATGGTCTGCGCGCCGTTGACGAAGTCACCGAACTGCGCCTCCCACATGACCAGCGCGTCCGGGCGGGCCAGCGAGTAGCCGTACTCGAAGCCCATCGCCGCGTACTCGCTGAGCAGCGAGTCGTAGACGTTGTACCGCGCCTGGTCCTCGGTCAGGTACAGCAGCGGGGTGTAGTCGTCGCCGGTCTCGCGGTCCACCAGCACGGCGTGGCGCTGGCCGAAGGTACCGCGGCGGGAGTCCTGGCCGGCGAGCCGGACCGGGGTGCCCTCCATCAGCAGCGAGCCGATGGCGAGGGTCTCGCCCATGCCCCAGTCGATCGAGTCGTCCTCGATCATCGCCGCGCGCCGCTGGAGCTGCGGGAGCAGCCGCGGGTGGACGGTGATCCGGTCGGGGATGTTGACCTGGGACTCGGCGATCCGCTTGACGACCTCCTGGGAGACGGCCGTCTGGACCGTGACCGGGAACTCCGCCTGCGGCTCGGGGACCTCGGCCGGGGCCGGGGCCGAGACCGCGTCGCGGACCTCGGTGAAGACCTTCTCCAGCTGGCCCTGGAAGTCCTGCAGCGCCTGCTCGGCCTCTTCCAGCGTGATGTCGCCGCGCCCGATCAGCGACTCGGTGTAGAGCTTGCGCACCGAGCGCTTCTTGTCGATCAGGTCGTACATCAGCGGCTGGGTGAAACCGGGGTTGTCGGTCTCGTTATGGCCGCGGCGGCGGTAGCAGATCAGGTCGATGACCACGTCCTTGTTGAACGCCTGGCGGAACTCGAAGGCCAGCCGCGCGACGCGGACCACGGCCTCCGGGTCGTCGCCGTTGACGTGGAAGATCGGCGCCTCGATCATGCGCGCGACGTCCGTGGCGTACATCGAGGAGCGGGACGCGGCCGGGGCGGCGGTGAAGCCGACCTGGTTGTTGATCACGATGTGCACGGTGCCGCCGGTGCGGTAGCCGCGCAGCTGCGACATGTTCAGCGTCTCGGCGACCACGCCCTGGCCCGCGAAGGCCGCGTCGCCGTGGAGGGCGACGGGCAGCACGGTGAAGTCGGTGCCGGCCTTGCCGATGATGTCCTGCTTGGCGCGGACGACGCCTTCCAGGACCGGGTCCACGGCCTCCAGGTGGGAGGGGTTCGCGGTGAGCGAGACCTTGATCTGCTCGCCGTCCAGGCCGGTGAAGGTGCCCTCGGCGCCCAGGTGGTACTTGACGTCGCCGGAGCCGTGCATGGACTTCGGGTCGAGGTTGCCCTCGAACTCGCGGAAGATCTGCGCGTACGACTTGCCGACGATGTTGGCCAGCACGTTGAGCCGGCCGCGGTGGGCCATGCCGATGACGACCTCGTCCAGGCGCGACTCGGCGGCCGCGTCCAGCACCGCGTCCAGCAGCGGGATGACGGACTCGCCGCCCTCCAGGGAGAACCGCTTCTGGCCGACGTACTTGGTCTGCAGGAAGGTCTCGAACGCCTCGGCCGCGTTGAGCCGCCGCAGGATGCGCAGCTGTTCCTCGCGCTCCGGCTTGTCGTGGCTGCGCTCGACGCGGTCCTGGATCCACTTGCGCTGCTTGGGGTCCTGGATGTGCATGAACTCGATGCCGGTGGTGCGGCAGTACGAGTCGCGCAGCACGCCCAGGATGTCGCGCAGCTTCATCATGGACTTGCCCGCGAAGCCGCCGACCGCGAACTCGCGCTCCAGGTCCCACAGGGTGAGCCCGTGCTCGACGATGTCCAGGTCGGGGTGCTTGCGCTGGCGGTACTCCAGCGGGTCGGTGTCGGCCATGACATGGCCGCGGACCCGGTAGGAGTGGATCAGGTCGAAGACCCGCGCCGCCTTGGTGACGTCGTCGTCGTGGCTGACGTCGATGTCCTTGAGCCAGCGGACCGGCTCGTACGGGATGCGCAGCGCCTTGAAGATCTCGTCGAAGAAGTCGTTCTCGCCGAGCAGCAGCTGGCTCATGATCCGCAGGAACTCGCCGGAGGCGGCGCCCTGGATCACCCGGTGGTCATAGGTGCTGGTCAGCGTCATGACCTTGGAGATGCCCAGCTTGTTCAGGGTGTCCTGGGAGGTGCCCTGGAACTCGGCCGGGTACTCCATGGCGCCGACGCCGATGATCAGGCCCTGGCCGGGCATCAGCCGCGGCACCGAGTGGACGGTGCCGATGCCGCCGGGGTTGGTCAGCGACGCGGTGACGCCGGTGAAGTCCTCCATGGTCAGCTTGTTCGCGCGGGCACGGCGGACGATGTCCTCGTACGCCTGCCAGAACTCGAAGAAGTTGAGCGTCTCGGCCTTCTTGATCGCGGCCACGACGAGCTGACGGTCGCCGTTGGGCTTGACCAGGTCGATGGCGAGACCGAGGTTGATGTGCTCGGGCTTGACCAGGGTCGGCTTGCCGTCCTTCTCGGTGAACGAGTAGTTCATCGAGGGCATCGCCTTCAGCGCCTGCACCATGGCGTAGCCGATCAGGTGCGTGAAGGACACCTTGCCGCCGCGGGCGCGCTTGAGGTGGTTGTTGATGACGATGCGGTTGTCGAACAGCAGCTTGACCGGCACGGCGCGCACCGAGGTGGCCGTCGGCAGCTCCAGCGACGCGTTCATGTTCTTCGCGACGGCGGCGGAGGGGCCGCGCAGCGTGACCAGCTCGGGGCCGGCGGAGGGCGCGGCGGGCTCCTTCTTGGAGACCGTCGGCTCGGCCGGCGTCGGCTTGACCGGCGCGGGCTTGGCCGGGGCCGCGGGGGCGGCCTTCGCGGCGGGGGCCGCGGGCTGCGCCGCCGCGGGCTTCGCGGCCGGAGCCGCGGCGGCGGGCTTGGCCTCGGCGGGCTTCGCGGCCGGGGCGGCGGGCTTGGCCTCCGCCGGCCCCGCCGCGGCGGGCTGGGCCGGGGCCGCCGGGGCGGCGCTCGCGGCTACTCCCTGTGGTGGCGCGGCCACCGCGGAGCCGGTGTCCTGACCCGGCTTGTAGTCGGCGAAGAAGTCCCACCAGGCTCGGTCGACCGAGTTCGGGTCCTGGAGGTACTGCTGGTAGATCTCGTCGACGAGCCACTCATTGGGGCCGAAGGCAGCGGCAGGGTTACTCCCCTGCCCGTCCTGTTCATCGGTCGAGACGCTCGAGGTGTTGGGGGACTGTGGCGACACGGCGGCAACCGCCCTCTTCCGCTTCCTAAGGTGGTGGACAGCGGGAATAAAGGCTACGCCTCTTGGACCCTTACGTGCAGGCCGCACTGGTCATCGTCGCGCAAGTCACATTGATTGGCGGGTTTCAGCGCATGACGCACCGGGAAACACACGAGGTTTCGCGTGTTTCCTCAGGCGCGGGGCGGCGCAGACGTGCACCCCTGCCGCTCGTATGTGCGCGATAGGGGGAATTTTACTTCAGCTTTGATCTCAGGGAGTGCCTGGTTTCGGTTCCGGGGCAGGTCCGGGGATGCTGACCTTGATCCGGCAGCCGCGCGGGGACTCCGCCACCCCTATCCGCCCACCATGCAGGTCCACCGCCCAGCGCGCGATCGCGAGCCCCAGACCGGTGCCGCCGTCGCTGCCCGGCCCCGGCCGCCGCCGGCCGTCCACCGAGCCGTCCGGGGAGAGCCCGCCGCGGTTGAACCGCTCGAAGACGCGGTGCCGCTCCGCCTCCGGGATGCCGGGGCCCTCGTCCAGCACCTCCAGCTCCAGGCTTTCGGGGCCGTCACCGCGCCGGGCGCGCACGGTCACCCGGCCGTGTGCCGGGCTGTGCTTCACCGCGTTGTCGATGAGATTGGCCATCACCTGGTGCAGCCGCTCGGCGTCCGCGTGGGCGGTCAGCTCGGGCGGCGAGACGTCCAGGTTCAGATGGACGTCCTTACGGGTGTGCGCGCCCGAATGGGACTCCGCGCCCTTGGCCATGCCGGCCTCCTTGAGGATCCCGGCCAGATACGGCCAGACCTCGAACCGCCGCGCGTGCAGCGGCACCACCCCGTTGTCGAGGCGGGAGAGATCGAGCAGCTGGTCCACCAGGCGGCCCAGGCGCTGGGTCTGCTTCAGCGCGACCCGCATGGTCTCCGGATCGGCCTCCGAGACCCCGTCCACCACGTTCTCCAGCACCGCCCGCAGCGCCGCGATCGGGGTGCGCAGCTCATGCGAGACGTTGGCCACCAGCTCCTTGCGGTGGGTGTCCACCGCCTCCAGGTCGGCCGCCATCCGGTTGAACGCGGACGCCAGGTCGCCGAACTCGTCCCCGCGCTGCGCCGCCCGCACCCGCCGGGTGTAGTCGCCGCCTGCCATCGCCCGGGTGACCTCGGTCATCTCGTCCAGCGGGGCCGTGAGCCCGTTCGCCACGAACTGGGTGATCAGCAGAGAGGCGATGATCGAGAAGATGGTGATGACGCGCAGTTCGGTGTCGGAGTGCATCGCGGCGAAGACGAGCAGCGTGGTGATGATCACCGAACCGACGACCAGCGCCCCCAGCGCCGCCTTCACCGACCGGTACGGGTCGAAGGGGCGCAGCGCCTCCCAGACCCGGGTCCAGGTGGCGCGGGACCACGCCCGCCTGCTGAGGGGGACCCCGGGCAGCCGGCAGACCTTGGGAACCCGGCGCGCCCAGACCGTGGGAGCCCGGCCCGCCCAGATCCTGGGGACCTCGCGGGCCCGGCCCGCCCGGACCTTGGGGACCCTGCGGGCCCAGCGGGCCCTCCTCATGCCGCCGGGGTCTCCAGGGCGTAGCCCACGCCGTGCACCGTACGGATCCGCTCCGCGCCGATCTTCCGGCGCAGCGCCTTGATGTGGCTGTCCACGGTGCGGGTGCCCGAGGCGTCCGCCCAGTCCCACACCTCGGCCAGCAGCTGCTCGCGCGAGAGCACCGCGCGCGGGGTGTTGGCCAGGCACACCAGCAGGTCGAACTCGGTCGGGGTGAGGTGCACGTCCGAGCCGCGCACCCGCACCCGGCGCTGGGCGTGGTCGATCTCCAGCTCGCCCAGGCGCAGGATCCCGCTGCGCGGGGTGTGCGCGGCCAGCGCCGCCCGCTCCACCCGCCGCAGCAGTACGTGCACCCGCGCGGCCAGTTCGCGCATGGAGAACGGCTTGGTCATGTAGTCGTCGGCGCCGACCCCGAGCCCCACCAGCATGTCGGTCTCGTCGTCACGCGCGGTCAGCATCAGCACGGGCACCGGCCGCCGGGCCTGCACCCGTCGGCAGACCTCCAGGCCGTCGAAGCCCGGCAGCATCACGTCGAGGACGAGCAGATCGGGCTGCCACGCCTCGGCCGTGTCGACCGCCGCCGGACCGTCTCCCGCCGTCTGGACCTGGAACCCCTCGGCGCGCAGCCGGGCCGCGATGGCGTCCACTATGGTCGGGTCGTCCTCGACGACGAGGACCCGGCGCTGTGCGCCAGGGGTGGTCGTGGCGGTCCCGTTGTGACCGTTGTGAGTCTGCTCCATACGCCCGCCCCTGCGTCTTCCGGTGAAACCCGCGGCTCGCGCCTGGTCATCGCTCAGCCGCGTTTGGTAGGCAAGCAAGCGTAAAGCCAGCGTACGCGGCTTTGCTACGCGCCCCGAACCGCGAGATGCACGACGTCGGGAACACCCCGGGCAACGGCGACCTCTTCCGTACGCACCTGTGTGAACCCGGCATTCCGGAGGGATTCCTCGAACGCGGGCGACGGCCGCGCCGACCATACGGCCAGCACTCCGCCCGGGGTGAGGCGCGCCGCGCAGGCCGCGAGCCCGGTGGGGGAGTAGAGGCCGTCGTTGTCCTCGGTGACGGTCCAGTCGGGACCGTTGTCGATGTCCAGGCACAGCGCGTCATAGGTCTCGGCACCGGCCTGCGGGCGGGTCCGCAGCCACTCGACCAGATCGGCCTGGACGATCCCGGTGCGCGGATCGGCCAGCGCCCCGGCGGTCACGGCCGCCAAGGGGCCCGCGCGGTGCCAGTCGATCACCGCGGCCTCCCGCTCGACCACCGCGATCCGCCCCCACCGGGGCTCCGCCACCGCCTCGACCAGCGAAAACCCGACGCCGAGCCCGCCGATGAGCAGGGCGGGGGAGGGCCGGTCGGCGGGCAGCGCGCCGAGGGCGGCCCGGATGAGCAGCCGCTCGGAGCGGCCGTCGGAGGTGTCCATGAGGAAGCACCCATTGGCGATGATCTCGAAGACGGCGTCGGCCGAGGGTCCCCCGCCGCCGCGCCGCCGCAGCACCACCTCGCCGTACGGGCCCTCCCGGCGGTCGACGGTCACCGGCCGGTCGTCGTCGGCGGCGTGGAGGTCGTACGGCGGCTGCGGGTGCATGGGTGTGGGGTCCTCCCGGGTGGTTCCTGACCCCGCCATCCTCGCGCCGCCCGCGCTCGCCGGTCCAGCCGGTTCACGGTGCGGCCGGGTGCCGTGCGGTGGCGCGGAGCGGCGTCGTCCACGTCACAGCCCAGGGCGCCGTGACATGACTCACGGCGCCCTGGTTGTTGTCCCGGTCGTGGCGGATAAGCGGATAAGCGGAGAGCAGGGGAACCGGGGACGGGAGTGAGAAAGGGGCGCGGGCGTTGTCGGCATCGGTAAGAGGGACGGACGCGAACGCCTCCGGCGAGGCTTCTGGGGTGTCGGCGCGGCGCGCGGCTCCTGCCGCGTCGGCCGGGCCGGGGGCCCCTGTGCCATCGGCGGAGCCTGAGGCGCCTGCGGCGTCGCGAGCGTCGGCGCCCCCCGCGGCACCGGCTGACCCCCCGTCGGCCGCATCGGCTCGGCGTCCGGCCGTTCCGGGCGCGCGGGCGGTGGATGACGGCGGACCGGGCGAGCCCCGGGTCGGCGCCACCGTCGTTCCGCGTGCCCGCCGGGCCGACCGGCCACGGAAGGCGGGCTGTGCCTGGCCGGCCGCCGCCGGGGCCAGCACGCCGCGGGTGCCGGACGCCGGGCGGGAGCGCGGGCGCAGCACGGCGGCGGTGCGCCGCCCGCGGGCCGGGCGGGGGAGCCGCACGGCCGCTGCGGTGGTGCGCTCGCTCCCCCGCGCGCTCCGCACCGTGCCGTTCACCCTCGGCTACACCCTCGTCCTGCTCGGCACCGGGCTCTACACCCGCCTCGGCGACCCCGGCACCGTGCGCGATCTGCTCGCGGGCGCCAGCACCGATGTGTCCAACCTCTCCCAGCGGCCGCTGCTGACGCTGCTGGTCAGCGCGTTGTGGGCGGTGGGCGGGATCACCTCGCCGTATCTGGTCGCCTTCCCCCTGGTGCTCGGCGCGCTGGAGCGGCGGATCGGCGGGGTGCGCACCGCCGGGGTGTTCCTGCTCGGCCACGTCCTGGCGACGCTGCTCACCGAGATCCCGGTGGCCGTCTCCGTCGCCGTCGGGCATCTCCCGGACACGTCGCTGCGCCGCCTCGACTACGGGGTCAGCTATGGGCTGATCGCCTGCGCCGCCGCGCTCGCCGGGCTGCTGCCGCCCCGGCGCCGGTGGGCGCTGCTCGGCGGGGCCGTCCTCGCGCTCGTCGCCGGAAGCCTCGTCGACGTGGATCCGCTCACCGGGTGGGGCCATGCCTTCGCGCTGCTGCTCGGCGCCGTCTCCTGGCCGTTCGTCCGGCGGTACGTACGGCGAAACGCCAGGTGGCGGCCGCCGTCGCGGCAGGACGGCAACGCCAGGTGCCGCTTCGCTCACAGCGAACGAGCGTCCGGGAACACCTGAGCCCCCTCCGCGCATTGAGTGGACACTGACTTATTGAGTCCATAGGGCTCAACTTGCCTGCCGAAGGGGAGATCATGGCTTCGCTGTCCACACCGCTCACCCTGCCCGTGCTGCCTCTCGATGACGAGGTGGTGCTCCCCGGCATGGTGGTGCCGCTGGACCTTTCCGATACCGAGGTACGCGCCGCGGTGGAGGCCGCCCAGGCCGCCGCACGTTCCAGCGGGAGCGGCGGAGGCAAGCCCAAGGTGCTGCTGGTCCCGCGTGTCGACGGCACCTACGCCGGTATCGGCACGCTCGGCACCGTCGAGCAGGTGGGCCGGCTCTCCGACGGAGACCCCGGCGCGCTGATCCGCGGTGTGCGCCGCGTCCGCATCGGGGCCGGGACCACCGGGCCCGGGGCCGCGCTGTGGGTGGAGGGGACCACGGTCGAGGAGATCGTGCCCGACCCCCTGCCCGGTGCCGTCACCGAACTGATCAAGGAGTACAAGGCCCTGGCCACCAGCTGGCTGCGCAAGCGCGGCGCCTGGCAGGTCGTGGACCGGGTGCAGCAGATCGACGACGTCTCGCAGCTCGCCGACAACTCCGGCTACTCGCCCTTCCTGTCCGTGGCCCAGCGGGTCGAGCTGCTGGAGACCACCGACCCGGTGGCCCGGCTGAAGCTGGCCGTCACCTGGCTGAGCGACCACCTCGCCGAGCAGGACGTGGCCGAGTCGATCGCCAAGGACGTCCAGGAGGGCGTCGACAAGCAGCAGCGCGAGTTCCTGCTGCGGCGCCAGCTCGAAGCCGTCCGTAAGGAGCTCGCCGAGCTCAACGGCGACCCCGAGGACGAGTCCGACGACTACCGCGCCCGGGTGGAGGCCGCCGATCTGCCGGACAAGGTCCGCGAGGCGGCCCTCAAGGAGGTCGACAAGCTGGAACGGTCCAGCGACCAGAGCCCCGAGGGCAGCTGGATCCGCACCTGGCTGGACACCGTCCTGGAGCTGCCCTGGAACGAGCGCACCGAGGACGCGTACGACATCCAGGGCGCCAAGGCCGTGCTCGACGCCGACCACGCGGGCCTGGAGGACGTCAAGGAGCGGATCACCGAGTACCTGGCGGTGCGCAAGCGCCGCGCCGACCGGGGCCTCGGCGTCGTCGGCGGCCGCCGCGGCGGCGCGGTGCTCGCGCTCGTCGGCCCGCCCGGCGTCGGCAAGACCAGCCTGGGCGAGAGCGTCGCCCGCGCGATGGGGCGGAAGTTCGTCCGGGTCGCGCTCGGCGGCGTCCGGGACGAGGCGGAGATCCGCGGCCACCGGCGCACCTACGTGGGCGCGCTGCCCGGCCGGGTCGTCCGGGCCATCAAGGAGGCGGGCTCCATGAACCCCGTCGTCCTCCTCGACGAGATCGACAAGGTGGGCTCCGACTTCCGCGGCGACCCGGCCGCGGCCCTGCTGGAGGTCCTGGACCCGGCGCAGAACCACACCTTCCGCGACCACTACCTGGAGGTCGAACTCGACCTGAGCGACGTGGTCTTCCTCGCCACCGCCAACGTCCTGGAGGCCATCCCGGAGGCGCTCCTGGACCGGATGGAGCTGGTGCGCCTGGACGGCTACACCGAGGACGAGAAGGTCACCATCGCCCGTGACCACCTGCTGCCCCGTCAGCTGGAGCGGGCCGGTCTGGAGCCGGGCGAGGTCACGGTGGCCGACGAGGCGCTGCGCAAGCTGGCGGGCGAGTACACCCGCGAGGCGGGCGTGCGGACCCTGGAGCGGTCCATCGCCCGGCTGCTGCGCAAGGTGGCGGCCCAGCACGAGCTCGGCGAGCGCGAACTCCCCTTCGCCGTCGGCGTGGCGGAGCTGCGCCCGCTGATCGGCCGGCCGCACCACACCCCCGAGTCCGCCCAGGACCCGGCCGAGCGCCGCACCGCCGTCCCCGGCGTGGCGACCGGGCTCGCGGTCACGGGCGCGGGCGGTGACGTGCTGTTCGTGGAGGCGTCGCTGGCCGACCCGGAGACGGGCGGCGCGGGGCTGAACCTCACCGGCCAGCTGGGCGACGTCATGAAGGAGTCCGCCCAGATCGCGCTCTCCTTCCTGCGTTCGCACGGCGCGGAGCTGGAGCTGCCGGTCGGCGACCTGAAGGAGCGCGGCATCCACCTCCACGTCCCGGCGGGCGCGGTGCCCAAGGACGGCCCGAGCGCGGGCATCACCATGACCACCGCGCTGGCCTCGCTGCTCTCCGGCCGCCAGGTGCGCCCGGACGTGGCGATGACCGGCGAGGTGTCCCTCACCGGGCGGGTGCTGCCCATCGGCGGCGTCAAGCAGAAGCTGCTGGCGGCGCACCGGGCCGGGGTGACCACCGTGATCATCCCCAAGCGCAATGAGCCCGACCTGGACGACGTCCCCGCCGAGGTCCTGGACAAGCTCGACGTCCACCCGGTCTCCGACGTCCGCCAGGTCCTGGAGCTGGCCCTGGAACCCGCCCGGACGGCCGCCCCCGAGGTTCCGGCAGCGGCGTGACGGACGCTGCCGGTAGCGCCGTGGCCCGGAGCCCCGTGTCGAACGGGGTTCCGGGCCACGCGTGACCTGTCGGCCGTGCGTATCGTTGGACAAACCGGCCGCATACGTTCGGTGCGCGGCGGGGAGGAGCGGCACGGTGACCGTCATGGAGATTGACCGGATCGACACTGACAGGATCGAGATGCCCGACAACAGCGACGAGCTCACCTTGGACGCGATGTTCGAGGCGCTGGAGAAGATGCCCATCCCCGAGGGAACCAAGGTCGAGATTGTCGAGGGGAACATCTTCATGTCGCCGCAGCGGGACACCCACTGGGACATCATCGCGGACATCTACGACCAGTTGCGGAAGCGCTACCCGCGCAAGCGGATCAAGTCTGATGTCCGCATCGACTACCCCGGCTATCTCAATGGTTTCGCGACCGATGTGACACTGATCGCCGAGGGGGCCGTCAAGGATCCCAAGGGACGCTGGCGCTACCAGGACGTCGAATTCGTCGCCGAGGTGATCTCGAAGCGCACGGGCGCCAATGACTACGGCTCGAAGAAGGCGACCTATGCGCAGGCCGGAGTCCCCGCCTATCTGATCGCCGACCCGTACACCGGCAGGTGCCGTCTGTTCACCGACCCCAAGGACGGCGAATACCTCACCGAGGTGTCCGTTTCCTTCGGGAAGGACCTCGACCTGACCGAGACCGCAGTCGGCCTCACACTCAAGACCGACGAGTTCCCCCGCGACTGACCCGCCGCGCGCCGCCTGGTTCCCGTGGGGCCGGGCGGCGCGCCTGTGCTCCGGCACGCTGGGCGGCCGTCGTCCGCTGCGCCGCCTCCGGCGCGCTCACCCCGCTCGCCCGCCCGGACCTCGTTGACATCCAGACAGGTCTGTCTGCTAGCTTCTTCCCGTAAGCAGACAGACCTGTCTGTTCGCTTCCCTGCCGCGGCTGTCGCTACGGCTGCCATCACGACTTTCATCACGGAGGAACCCGTGCCGCGCACCCTGCTCGTCCTGGCCCACCCCGATCTCGCCGCATCCCGGGTCAACGCCGCCCTCGCCGAGGCGGCCCGGCCGGTGGAGAACGTCACGCTCCACGACCTCTACGCCGCCTATCCCGATCTGCGGATCGACGTCGAGCGCGAGCAGCGGCTGCTGCTGGAGCACGACCGGGTCGTCCTCCAGTTCCCCTTCTACTGGTATTCGGTGCCGCCGCTGCTGAAGAAGTGGCTGGACGAGGTGTTCCTGTACGGCTTCGCCTACGGCAGCGGCGGCACCTCGCTGCGCGGCAAGTCGCTGCTGATCGCTACCTCGACGGGCAGCATGAAGGAGCAGTACGGGCCGGGCGGGGCCCACCCGTACCCGGTCGTCGAGCTGCTCAAGCCCTTCGAGGCCACCGCCAACATCACCGGGATGGTCTACGAGGAGCCGTTCATCGTGCACGGCACCCATGGGCTCGGCGACGCCCAACTCGCCGCGTACCAGGACCGCTACCGCGATCTGCTGGCCTCCGGCGTGCTGCGGGAGCGCACGCTGACCGCCGCCTGACGACCCGGGGCGCGAGACGGCGGAAGGGCCCGGCCGCCGAGTGGCGGCCGGGCCCTTCCGCGTGCGCGGGCGGTACTACACCCGCGCCGGGCACGCCTGCGCGACCAGCGCCCGCGCCGCCTCCCGGGCCGCCTCCGCGAACTCCGGCCTCGGCTCCAGCGCCGCCGCGGCCATCACCCCGTCCACGAGCACGGAGATCTGCACGGCCAGCCGCTCGGGGTCGGCGGCCCCGGCCTCCCGGGCCAGCCCGGTCAGCCAGGCCCGTACGGCGCGCTTGTGCTCGGCCGTCGCGGTGTGGGTGGCGGTGCCCGGCTCGGTCTCGCCCGCGGTCCTGGTGAACGCGCAGCCGCGGAAGCCGTCCCGCTCGGTCGCCGAGTCCAGCGCGTCGAAGAGGCCGATGAGCCGGTCCCGGGGGTCGGCGCCGGCCGCCTCGGCGGCGTCCCGGAGCGCCCCGCGCCAGTGCGCGTCCGAGGCGCCGAGATAGGCCAGCACCAGATCGTCCTTGGTGCGGAAGTGGGAGTAGAGCGTCGCCTTGGCCACGCCCGACTCGGCGATGATCCGGTCCACTCCGACCCCGCGCACCCCGTGGGCGTTGAACAGCGCGGTCGCGGTGGACAGGATCCGCTCATGGGCGGAGGGGCGGGCGCTGCTCATGATCAAGCTCCTTGACGCGGACACACGGGGCCGTTTCGGGGTGACCGGGGCCGCGGACCGACCGGGGCCGACCCGGGGCCGTGGGACGACCGACGCCCTCCAGCGTACAGACAGACCTGTCCGTACGCCGGAGGGCGGGCGCACCGCATGCGGTGGGACGCGCCGGGTGTGGGGGGTGGCGCGACGCGGGGCTCAGCCGTTGGCGAGGGCCTGGAGCCGGTCCATGGCGCCGTTGAACTTGTTGTGGTCGCCGACCGTCGGACCGGAGGAGGTGTACTGCCAGATGGTGTGGAAGCCCCAGCCCGCCGGAAGTTCCCCGACGGACGAGCCGTAGCGCGGAATCCACAGCGGGTTGACACCGCCGAAGGCGGCGGAGTTGCCCGTGCAGCTCTTCCACCAGCTGGTCGAGGTGTAGATCACCGGATCGCGGCCGGTGCGCGCCCGGTAGGTGCTGCTGAAGTCCTTGATCCAGTTGACCATCGCGCTCGCGCTCAGCCCGTAGCAGGTCGCGCCGTAGGGGTTGTACTCCATGTCGAGCGCGCCCGGCAGGGTCTTGCCGTCCTTGGACCAGCCGCCGCCGTGGTCGACGAAGTAGTTGGCCTGGGCGGCGCCGCTCGAATTGTTCGGCAGGGCGAAGTGGTACGCGCCACGGATCATGCCGACGTTGTACGAGCCGTTGTACTGCTGGGCGAAGTACGGGTTGATGTAGCTGGTGCCCTCGGTCGCCTTGACGTAGGCGAACCGGACCCCGCTGCTCCACAGCGTCGCCCAGTTGACGTTGCCCTGATGGCTGCTGACGTCCACGCCCTCGACGGTGGCGAGCAGCCCCGTCGGTTCCTCACCGGTCGTGGATCCGCCCTCGTGCTTGAGTATCTGGGAACCCGCCCAGTCGTCCTCGGGATGGGGGATGGCCTTGTCGCCCCGGCCCTGGGCGGCGAACGCCGAACCGGGCAGTGCGACGGTCATGGCGAGGAGAGCGGCGAGAATACCGATCAGCGCACTGAGGGCGCGTCGGGCCGAACCAGGTCTGTGCACGGGCATGGCGTTGCCTCCGAAACCTCGGTGGGGGGAGAGGTGCTCCGATTGGAATGACCATGTCAGGACTGACGCTACGGGCGTAGATAGGTCGACGGAAGGGGGAGAGTGTGATGCCGTTGGTCTAATCCTGCGAAATACTGGTGGAGCTGCGGTAACAGCCGCGCGTGGTAGAAACTTTCACGAAGTGAAAACCCGGAGAGGGCTCTGACGTGCACAACAACGGGGCATTGCCCCCCGAGCGGGGTGAGGGTGGCACCGTGGGCGGCATTGGTGTGGACCATGCATTCCTGGCTCTGGAGCGCGAATTGGCGGTTTTCCTCCGCAGAGCCCGTGCCGCGTCGGGGGAATTGGCCCGGGAGGTCCACCCGGAGCTCGAATCCGCCGCCTATGGACTGCTGATGCGGCTGGAGGACGCCGGTCCGCAGCGCGCCACCGACCTCGCGGGCTTCGTGGGCGTCGGAAAGGCCACGATGAGCCGTCAGCTCCGGGCCCTCGAGGGTCTCGGACTGGTGACGCGGACGCCCGATCCGGCCGACGGCCGGGCCTTTCTGGTGGAGTTGACCGAGGAGGGCCGCAGCCGCTTCCGCGCCGTGCGGGGCGCCCGGCGGGCGCGGTACGCCCGCCGTCTCGCCGCGTGGGAGCGCAGCGAGGTCGCCGAACTCGCCAGGCTGCTGCACCGGTTGAACGCGGAGCAGGAGGCCGACGACCGGGGTCAGACGGCGCGCGCGGCGCAGGAGTAGGGCGCTCATACCCGTCAGGATCGGCGACCCGCGTCCGTCCGGCGACGCGGGTGTGGCAACCGCGCTACCCCGCGCCGAGGGGGCGGCCTCGGCGGTCAGGGCTCCACGGCGGTACTGCCCCTGGACCCCGGCGCCCCCGGCGGGCGCCCCCGGCGGTCAGGGCTCCACGAAGACCACGGCCGCGTCGTCATGGGTCTTGCCGCGGGGGAAGGCCGTACGCTCCGGATCGGCGTGCTCGGCCGCCCGCACCCGGTCGATCAGCGCCTGCGGGCCCTCCTTGCGCAGCAGCGCGAAGCACTCGGTCCAGTCGCCCTCGCCGAATGTCTCGACCCAGCGCGACGCCCCGTCGGTGAGCGCCGCCAGCGCCCGCACCTCGTCGCGCGGGAGCTCCCCGGTGACCGCCTTGCGGGAGACGGCCGGATCGGCGGCGGCGGTGAAGAAGCCGCCCGCCGCGTTGCGCAGCGGGGCGAGCCGCCGGCCCTCGGCCCGCAGCCGGTCGATGCGGTCGTCCAGGACCGGGGTCACCCCGTCCTGGGTCCGCTCGATGAGCAACACCGAGTCGGACAGCACCAGATGCTCGATCCGCTCCGCGTTCCAGCGCGCCGCGACGACGGTTGCCTGGGGCGTAAGAGGGTGAGAAAGGTCACATGTTGAACTATGGGCCGCGGCGGTTCGGGTGATCGCCTCGGAGAGGCACTGTGTCAGGGGCATATCCCAGCGCGAACCGGACAGTTCGAGCAGTGCTCCGCCGAGCCGCGCGGTGAACCAGTCCACACTGTGGACGCATCCGTCGCCGCCCTCGGGTGGGGTCACCCCGTCCAGTACCACCAGCGCACCGCCGCTGCCCGAGGCGGGGAGGGCCACCGAGGCGTAGTCCTCGTTGGGATATTGCTGATCGCCGGGGGCGGTCGCGAGTTCGATGCGCATTCCGCCAGTCTGCCGGATCCCTGTCGATCACCGCCGCCGCGAGGGCCGGGCCGGGGCCTTGGTCCGTACCAAACCCCTCGCCGGTTTCCCGGCTGCCTGATTGGGGCGGGATTGACACTTCTGGGAAGCTGCGGGTGGGCATCTTGTCAGGGCGCCGAGGTCTTTACCAATTCGCGCAAGGTGGCGGGAGGGTATGGCCGCGCGCCAAAGTTGGTGGTCAACTACGCAATGCGGTTCACTCGTTCGGGTGGCCGGGCGGGTGATGGATACCCGCCCCAGACCCGTCCTGAAAGGGTCGGAATCCCTACCAGAGGTGGGGAAACACAATTGTTGATCCGTCGTCACCTCTGGTCTCCAGAGCGGTCGGGCGAGAATGGATTGTGAGCACCGGTGCGGAAGAAACGGCTTCGGGGCACCACGCGCGATGCGGTCGGCGAGCCACGGCAGGACGAGGCGACGCCGCGACGGCACACCACACGCGTCCGTCGTCGGCTCACCACGTCCGTCGCCCTCGTCTCCGTCGCCGTCCTCGGAGCCGGGGCCCCCGCCGTCCTGCTCGCCCTCGACGACACCACCGACGCCCAGCGCCTCGTCGACCTCGCGGGGACCAACCGCGGCGCGGTGACCCTCGCCCACGCCCTCGCCGACGAGCGCGACGCCATGACCCGCTATGTCGCCGACGGCCGCACCTCGGCCTCCGGCCGCGGGGTCTCCGAGGAGATGCGGGCCCGGGTCGACCGCCGGATCCGCGAGGTGCGCGGGGAGGTTCCGGCCCCGGTCCGGCGGCGCCTCGACGCCCTCCCCGAGCTGCGCCAGGAGGCGCTGACCGGCAAGGGCTCGGCCCTCGACGTCTTCACCGCCTACACCCGTACCGTCCAGGCGCTGAACGGGATCACCGACACCCTCGCCCGCCGGCTCCCGGCCGACGCCGAGTCCGGCGCCTCCGCCGCGCTGGCACCGCTCGGCCGCGCGGTGGAGGAGGCGTCCGCCACCCGCGGACTGCTGCTGGCCGCACTCGACGCGGGCGGCGGCCAGCCCACGCTGGTCTCGGCCGCCCAGCGGACCAACCTCCGCGAGCAGTCGGCGCTCGACGACTTCGAGCAGCTCGCCCCGGCCGCCATGCGCGAGGCGTACCAGCGCACCGTCAACGGCACCGAGGTCAGCTCCGCCGAGCGCTACCTCACCCGGCTCACCGACCAGAACCGCCTCGCGGGCAATGACTTCTTCCTCCAGAAGGACCGCGTCGAGGCCGCCCTGGCCGCCCGGATCGACCAGATGCGCGGCGCGCAGTCCTCGCTGGCCTCCGCCGAGGCCGCCCAGCTCGCGCGGGTGCGGGACGACGAGGTCACCGACCTGGAGCTGCGCATTGGCATCGTCGGCGCCGCCCTGCTGGTGGCCCTCGGCGCCGGAGTGCACAGCGCCCGCTCGATGACCCGGCCGCTGGCCGCGCTGCGGCTCGGCGCCCGCCGGGTCGCGGCCGATCCGGCGGCCGAGGAGCCGGTGGCGTTCAAGGGGCGCGACGACGAGTTCGCGGACGCCGTACGGGCCGTCAACGAACTGCACGCCAAGGCCACGCAGGCGTACGAGCGGGTCGCCGGGCTCGAGCGCGAGCGCACCCGGCTGGTCGGCGAGCGGCAGCGGCTGGCCGATGAGCGGGACGGGCTGCGCGCCGAGCGGGACGCGGTCGCCACCCGGCTGGAGGGGCTGCGGGCCCGGGTCCACGGCAGCTTCGTCAGCCTCGCGCTGCGCTCCCTGGGCCTGATCGAGCGCCAGCTCGCCATCATCGAGTCCCTGGAGGAGCGGGAGCAGGACCCCGACCGCCTCGAAACGCTCTTCCAGCTCGACCACCTGGCCACCGGGATGCGCCGCTACGGCGAGAACCTCCTGGTCATCGCGGGCTCCGAGCAGAAGGCCACCCATCCGGGGCCGGTGCCGCTGCTGGATGTGCTGCGCGCCTCGATCAGCGAGGTCGAGCGGTACGACCGGGTGCAGATCCAGGCGCTGCCGCCGCACGCCCAGGTCGCCGGGTTCGCCGCGGACAGCGTCAGCCACCTGATCGCCGAGCTCCTGGAGAACGCGACATCGTTTTCTCCGCCGGATGCCGCGGTCCAGATCTCCGGCTGGCTCCTGGAGACCGGCGAGGTCATGCTCTCCGTCCAGGACGAGGGCATCGGCATGACGCCCGAGCGCTTCGTGGAGCTGAACAACCGGCTCGCCGACCCGGTGCCGGAGTACTGCCAGGGGCCCCAGCCGGAGGACCCGCTGGGCCTCGGGCTGTATGTGGTGACCCGGCTCGCCGCGCGCCACGGCATCCGGGTACAGCTGCGCGAACAGCAGCCGGGCGGGGTGGCGGCCGTGGTCGTCCTGCCGACGAAGATCCTCCCCTCCGGTCCGCCCGGCGCCGGGCTGCCGCCCGCCCCGCCGGTGGGCGTGGGCGCGACGTTCGGCGCCACCGGACCGTCGTCCTTCCTGGGCTTCCCGGGCTCGGAGGCGGAGGCGAACTCCAACGCGCTGCCGGGGCAGGCCCGTTCGGCCGCGCACGGCCAGGAGGCCGTGGCGGGGACCGATGCCGAGCCCGTCGCGCCGTCCGCGCCGTCCGTTCTGCCCGCTCCGCCCGCTCCGCCCGCCGGGCCGGACCCGGGGCTGCGGGCCGCCGGGCCGGAGCCCGAGGACGCGCCGCGTCCTGAGCCCGAGGACGCGCCGCGTCCTGAGCCCGAGCCCGTCGACGCCGCCGAACCGGAGCCGAGTGCCCCCTGGGCCCTGTCCGGTGAGCGGTGGGAACGGTCCGGGGCGACGGGCCGGGACTACCCCATGGAGCCCACGCCGCCGCGCGGCCATCCGAACCCGGGGAACGGCGGTGCGCTGCCCGCCCTGCCCAAGCGCGTCCCCAAGGTGACCCAGGCCGCAGCCGGGCAGGACGGCGCACGGCCCGGCACGGACGACGCGGCGGCCCCGGCACCCCAGGCCGCCCAGGCCGGGGAACCGGAGGTCCCGGCCGTCGAGCGGACGATGGAGCTGACGCTCCGACGCCTGCGCGAGAGCCATGGGGCCCCCGAGGACCGCGGTGGCCGCTCGGGCCGTACGGATCCCGCCGACCGCGAAGGCCGCGAAGACCGCGCGGTTCGCGAGGTCCGCGAGGTCCGCGCGGTCCGCGACGGGCGTGCGGACGCCGACGGCCGCGACGACCACGCGGACCCCGACGAGCAGGCGGACCGCGAGTGGCACTTCGGCGGCCACGGCATACGCCCGGTCGGCGCGGACGCCTGGGGCCCGGCCAACGGCGCCCCGGCGTCGTATGACGACCCGGAAGACAGCGTCCCGCCGTCCCCCGGCGGCGGGACGGCGGAGGGTGGTGAGCGGGCAGGCGGCGGTGCGCCGTCCGCCGATCCGTACGCCATCGGCCCCGACCAGCACGCCCGCCCGGACGACGAGGCGGTGCGCACCGACAAGGGGCTTCCCAAGCGCAGACCGCGGAACGTGGCGCTCCGGGAGCCCGATGCACGGGAGCGGACCGGTTCGGTGAACGCGGAGGAGCTGCGGCGCCGGCTCGGTGGCTTCCAGCGCGGCGCCCGCGACGGACGCCGTGACGCCGCCGCCGAGATCGCCGCCCGCGGCGAGCCCGCGCGGCGGCACGGGGGACCAGCAGGGCAAACGGGGGCGCAGAACGAGGGTGGCACGGTTGAGGAGGCACGCGGGTGAATGCGCCCAGTAGTACCTACGGGTTGAGTCGCGAGGCCCGTAATCTGCACTGGTTGCTGTCGAACCTGGTCGAGGAGGTGCCGGGCGTCCGCTCGGTCGTGGTCGTCTCGACCGACGGGCTGATGCTGCTCTCCTCCGACACGCGGCACCACGCAGCGGCCGCGTCGGCGGATCCGTCGGCGCAGGACGGCCCCAAGGGGTCCAGCGCGGATCTCGCGACGATCGTCTCGGGGCTCGGCAGCCTCACGCTCGGCGCGGCGAAGCTGATGGACGCCGGCGGCGTGAAGCAGACGATGGTGGCGATGGAAGAGGGCAGTCTGTTCGTCATGTCGATCAGCGACGGTTCGCTGCTGGGGGTGCACGCCACCCCCGACTGCGACATGACCGTCGTCGCCTATCACATGGCGCTGTTCGTGGGCCGGGCCGGACATGTGCTCACCCCCGAACTCCGCAATGAACTACGCAGGTCGCTGGAGCACGCACAGTGACGGCCGCCGGGTCCGGCCGACCCGCCCGTAAACCCGCTCGCGTACGTCCGTACTCGCTCACCGGTGGCCGCACCCGCTCCGGCCATGTGCTGCTGGTGGAGACCTTCGTTGCGGCGCTGGAGTCTCCGGACGGACGGCTCGACCCGGCCCCCAGCGGGTTGAACGCCCGGATGCTGCCGGAGATCCGGGCGATCATCGAACTGTGCGGCAGGATGCGCTCCGTCGCGGAGGTCTCCGCGATGCTCAAGATCCCACTCGGTGTGGTGCGCGTCCTGCTCAGTGACCTGGCCGACCAGGGAAAGATTCGCGTCTACGGCACCGGGCGGGGTCCCGGCCAGCCGGACCGCGCGTTGCTCGAAAGGGTGCTCAGTGGACTTCGCAGGCTCTGAGACGATCACGGCGACCCCGCCGGCGACGTCGGAGATACCCGGGGCCGGGATACCCGGGGCCGAGGAGGTGCTCCAAAGGTGGCAGACGGACCGCTCCCGCGCGCCGATCGCCACCAAGATCGTGATAGCGGGAGGGTTCGGCGTCGGCAAGACGACGTTCGTCGGCGCGGTTTCGGAGATCACTCCGCTGCAGACCGAAGCGTTGATGACGCAGGCCAGCGAGAGCGTGGACGACCTCGAGGCGACGCCCGAGAAGCTGACCACCACCGTCGCGATGGACTTCGGCCGGATCACGCTGGAGAACGATCTGGTCCTGTACCTCTTCGGCACCCCGGGTCAGCAGCGCTTCTGGTTCATGTGGGACGACCTGATGCGCGGGGCCATCGGCGCGGTGGTGATGGTCGACACCCGGCGCCTGGAGGAGAGTTTCCCGGCGCTGGACTACTTCGAAAGCCTCGGACTGCCCTATGTGGTGGCGGTCAATCACTTCGAGGGGACTCCGCTCTACCAGGCCGAGGACGTACGGGACGCGCTCTCCGTGGCGCCCTCCGTGCCCGTGGTGATGATGGACGCCCGACGCCGGATCGCGGTCGTGGACGCGCTGCTGGCGCTGGTGAGGCACGCGGTTGACGCGTCACCCGAGTGACGTAACCTCGGCTCCGCCCGTGGGATGGAATGCACCATTCCTCTTTTCGGCCCGAGCGTGAGGGAGAGTCGACGGCCATGCGGAAGATACTCATCGTGGGTGCCGGTCAGTCCGGCCTCCAACTCGCGCTCGGCCTGCAGTCCAAGGGCTACGAGATCACGCTGATGTCCAACCGGACGGCCGATGAGATCCGCGGCGGGCGGGTGATGTCCACCCAGTGCATGTTCCGCACCGCGCTGGGCCACGAGCGCGACCTCGAGCTCACCTTCTGGGAGGAGCGGACGCCGCGGATCGAGGGTCTCGGGGTCTCGGTCGCCGGGCCGCCGGCCCCCGGGGGCCATCCACGGGTCATCGACTGGGTCGGCCGGCTCGACGGCCACGCCCAGTCCGTCGACCAGCGGATCAAGATGGCCGGCTGGATGGAGACGTTCGAGCAGCGCGGCGGCCAGGTGGTCATCCACGGCGCCGCCGTCTCCGACCTGGACGTCCTCGCCAGGAAGTACGACCTGGTGCTGGTGGCCGCGGGCAAGGGCGAACTGGTCTCGCTCTTCGGCCGGGACGCCGCCCGCTCCCCGTACGACACCCCGCAGCGGGCCCTCGCGGTCGCCTATGTGCACGGCCTGGGCCCGCGTCCCGAACACCCCGACTTCGACGCGGTGCGCTGCAACCTCGTCCCCGGCGTCGGCGAGCTCTTCGTGATGCCCACGCTCACCACCAGCGGCCGCGCCGACATCCTCTTCTGGGAGGGCGTCCCGGGCGGTCCGGCCGACGCCTTCCAGGGCATCACCGACCCCTCGGAGCACCTGGAGCGCGTCCTGGAGCTGATGGAGCGGTTCACGCCCTGGGAGTACGCCCGCGCCACCAAGGTCGAGCTGACGGACGCGGGCGGCACGCTCTCCGGGCGGTACGCCCCGACCGTGCGCCACCCGATCGGGCGACTGCCGGGCGGCGGGCTGGTCCTGGGCGTGGCCGATGTCGTGGTCGCCAACGACCCGATCACCGGCCAGGGCTCCAACTCGGCGGCCAAGTGCGCGGCGACCTACCTGGAGAGCATCCTCGAGCGCGGCGACCGGCCGTTCGACGAGGAGTGGATGCGGACGACGTTCGACCGCTACTGGGAGAGCGCGCGGCACGTCACCAAGTGGACCAACGCCATGCTGGCCCCGCCGCCGGAGCACATCGTGAACCTCCTCGGGGCCGGATCCGCCTTCCCCGCCGTCGCCCACCGCATCGCCAACGGCTTCGACGACCCCTCCGACTTCGAGAACTTCTTCTACGAGCCGGAGAAGACGGCCGCCTATCTGGACGCGGTCAGGCAAGAGGCCGAGGCGGCCGGGGCCGCGGCCGATGACGACGAGGTGACCGAGGCCGGGACGTGCGCGGACGGAGACGCCGAGCCGGTTGACGAGCTCGACCTGGTTGAGGTTGACGAGACCGAGCGGGTTGGCGAGGCCGAGCCGGTTGACGAGACGGAGCGGGTTGGCGAGGCCGAGGCCGTCCGGTCCTTCCGCTGACACCGGTCGTCGCCGGGGCCGTCAGCGCTTCTTGACCCCCGTGGCCGGACCCGGTCGCACCGCGCCGCGCAGCGGGTTGGAGGCGAGCGGGGAGAGCTTCACCCGCTGCCCGGGGCGCGGCGCCTGGACCACCTGGCCGTTGCCCGCGTACATCGCCACATGGCTCGCTCCCTTGTAGTAGATCACCAGATCGCCCGGGCGAAGCCGGCTGAGCGGAACCCGTGGCAGCTGGCGCCACTGCTCCTGGCTGGTGCGCGGGATGGTCCGCCCGGCATGCGCCCAGGCGGAGGAGGTCAGCCCCGAGCAGTCGAAGGAGTTCGGCCCCTCCGCGCCCCAGACGTACGGCTTGCCGATCTGGTCCAGCGCGTAGGCGAGGGCCTGTCTCTTATACCCATCT
>NZ_JAEEAP010000659.1 GCF_016103465.1 Streptomyces sabulosicollis | reverse complement strand
AGATGTGTATAAGAGATAGGTCCCGCGCCGAGGCTCAGCCTGCACTCCAGGTGATCGCTGGCCGTGTGCGTGATCACGTTGGTGACCAGCTCGGAGACCACGAGGAGCGCGTCGTCGCACACCGGGGCGCGCACGCCCCAGGCGCCCAATCGCTCGCGCACGGCAGCGCGGACCGTGCGCACCGACGAGGCGGTGGCCGGGAGCCGTAAGGCACATACCGGGTGGGTGTCCTGCTCCCGGGACGTCCGAACGGGAGTCAGGGGAAGGGCGAGGGGAGCCACGAGCGGCCGCCTTTCGTCTGCCTGCGCATCATGACCGTGCCGTTCCCGCACTGCGCAGTGCCTACGGACGTACCCACGCAAGCGTTCCCACCGTGATCGGACGGTGTGACCACTGTGGCAGGTGCGACGAACGACTTGCAAGCGGTAAGTTGAAAATTGCAAGTTGCCATCGGGGGGATGCCGTTCGCGCGGTCGGCGACCGTGACAGACTGCAGCCGTAGCCCGGTGTGGGGAGGTAGAGCGTTGGCGGCGGAAACCGCATGGGGTGGTGCCCCCTCCGTCCTCCGCATGATCCTCGGCAGGCAGCTGGAGGAGCTGCGGACGCGTGCCGGCCTGACCTATGACCAGGCGGGCGCGGCGATCGGGGTCAGCCACTCCACGATCCGCAGGATGGAAGCCGCCAAGGTGGCCCGGCTCCGGCTCGCGGACGTGGAGAAGCTGCTCCAGACGTACGGCGTCACCGACCGGCACGAGCTCGACACCTTCCTGAAGTCGGTCCGCGAGGCCAACAAGCGCGGCTGGTGGCACACCTACCGCGATGTGATGCCGGACTGGTTCGCGGCGTATCTGAACCTGGAGCAGGCGGCGCTGCAGATCCGTGCCTACGAGGCGCAGTTCGTCCACGGACTGCTGCAGACCGAGGACTACGCCCGTGCGCTGCTCAGCGCCGGAAACCCGCACGCCCCGTCGGAGGCCACCGAGCGCAGGGTCGCCCTGCGCATGCAGCGCCAGGAACTGCTGTCCCGGGAATCCCCTCCCCGGCTGTGGGTCGTGATGGACGAGACGGTGCTGAGGTGGCCGGTCGGGGGCGCGGCCGTGATGCGCGCCCAGATCGACCATCTGATCGAGGTCAGCGCCCTTCCCCACGTGACCGTGCAGATCATGCCGTTCGGGAGCGGTCCGCACCCGGCCATGCGGGCCGGTGCGTTCCACGTCTTCCGTTTCAGGGCCCCGGAGTTGCCCGACATCGTCTACCTCAGCGGCCTGGTCGGCGCGGTGTACCTGGACAAGGAGGAAGACGTGGTGGTGTACCGCGAGGTCCTGGACCGGATGGGCGCCCAGTCGGTGCCCGCCAGGAAAACCGAGGCCGTCCTCGGCGCAATTCGCAAGGAGCTCTGAAGTGCACCACCCCGTACGCAGCGGCATGCCCTCCCACGACCTCGGCACCAACGGCTGGTCCAAGCCGTGGAGCGACGACGCCGGAGGCGCCTGCGTCGAAGCCAAGAAGCTCTGCGACGGACGGGTGGCGCTGCGTCAGTCGACCGACCCCGACGGCCCCGCACTGGTCTTCACCACGAACGAGATGACCCGGTTTCTGGCGGGTGTGAAGGCGGGCGACGCCGACTTCCTCTGCTAGTGCCACGGCACCGTAACCTTCCCGGTCGCGCGGGCCCGTCCCGGCCCGCGCGACCGGGCCACACCCACAGCGAACTGACGATCCACCGGGAGGGGACGCCTTGAGCGACAACGGATGGTCGGCCGACCGCATCGACACCGAGAGCGCGCATTCGGCACGCATCTACGACTACATCCTCGGCGGCAAGGACTACTACCCGGCCGACAAGGAAGCGGGCATCGCCATGTCCCGCGAGTGGCCCGCGCTGCCGATCCACATGCGGGCGAACCGCGACTTCATGAACCGGGCGGTGCGCTACCTGGCCGAGGAGGCGGGCATCCGGCAGTTCCTCGACATCGGCACCGGAATCCCGACCTCGCCCAACCTCCATGAGATCGCCCAGGCGGTGGCCCCGGACTCCCGGGTCGTCTACGTGGACAACGACCCGATCGTCCTCACCCTCTCCCAGGGCCTGCTCGCCAGCACGCCCGAGGGCAGGACCGCCTACGTCGAGGCGGACATGTGCGAGCCCGCCACCATCCTGGACGCCCCGGAACTCCGCGAGACCCTCGACCTGACCCGGCCGGTCGCCCTGACGGTGATCGCCATCGTGCACTTCGTCCTGGACAAGGACGACGCCTACGGAATCGTCAACCGCCTCCTGGAGCCGCTGCCCTCCGGCAGCTACCTGGCGATGTCCATCGGCACCGCCGACTTCGCGCCGGACGAGGTGGCCCGGGTCGCCCGTGAGTACGCGGCCCGCGACATGCCCATGCGGCTGCGCACCGAGGCCGAGGCCGAGCGGTTCTTCGACGGCCTCGAGCTGGTCGAGCCCGGTCTCACCCAGGTCCACAAGTGGCGCCCGGACGCCACCGCTACCGAGGACATCAAGGATGAGGACATCGCGATGTACGGGGCGGTGGCCCGCAAGCCCTGACGTCGTCGGCCGGCGGGCCCGGCACAGAGTCCGGGCACGCCGGCCGACTGCCCCCCCCCGGCTCAGCGGGAGGGGTTCCGCTCGCGACCGGCAGCGGGCCGTGGCCGGCCGGCCGGGAGGACCGTGCGCTGCCCGGGGTGCCAGGTCTCGCGGGTGGACAGCACTCCGAGGAGCCCCACCAGCGCGATGCACACATAGAGTCCGGCGGGGCCCGCCCAGCCGAAGGACTCCGCGAGCAGCACGGCGAGGAACGGCGCGAAACCGGCCACCGACGCCGCCGTCTGGTAACCGAGCGACGCCCCGGAGGTGCGGGTGGCGGTGTTGAACAGCTCGGCGAACCAGGCGGCCTGGGTGCCCGTCAGCGCAGCGTGGATCACCCCGATGCCGATCAGGAAGATCAGCACGATGAGCACCGGAGCCCCCGTGTTGGCCATCAGGTACATCGGGAAGCCGAAGACCGCGGCCAGCACACAGGCCACGAGGTAGACGGTGCGGCGGCCCACGCGGTCCGTGAGCGCGCCGGAGAGCACGGTGGTGGCGGTGGCGAGCAGGCTGGCGGTGACCACACCGGCGAGTGCCACGCCACGGTCGCCGTCGTCGCGGTCGGTGATGTAGGAGAGGAGATAGGTGGCCGTCAGGTAGTAGGCGCAGGACTCCACGACGCGCAGGGCGATGATGCGCAGGATGTTGCGCCAGTCCTCGCGCACCACGCTGAGCAGCGGGTTGCGGACGGTGGTGCCCTTCGCCCGGGCGGCCTCGAACTCCGGGGACTCGGTGAGCTTCATCCGGATGACCACTCCGGCCACGATCAGCAGGGCGCTGGCCAGGAAGGGCAGCCGCCAGGCCCAGTCGGAGTCGAGGGTGGAGGAGAGCAGGAAGGCGATGTTGGCGAGCGCGATGCCCAGCGGGTTGCCGGCCTGCGGTATCGCGGAGTACAGGCCGCGGCGGGTGCGGGGCGCGTGCTCGTACGTCATCATCACGGCGCTGCCCCACTCGGCGCCGAACGCCAGCCCCTGGACACAGCGGATGGCCACCAGCAGCACGGGCGCCGCCACGCCGACCTGCTGGTAGGTGGGCAGCATGCCGATCAGGACGGTGGCGATGCCCATCGTCAGCAGGGCGCCGACCAGGACCGGCTTGCGCCCGTGGCGGTCTCCGAGGTAGCCGCCGACGGCCCCGCCGATCGGGCGCATCAGAAAGCCGACGCCGAGGGTGACGAAGGCCAGCAGGGTGCCGACCACCGGGTCCGAGTTGGGGAAGAAGGCATCGCCGAAGTACAGGGCGGAGGCGGTGCCGTAGGCGACGAAGTCGTAGTTCTCGACACAGGTGCCGACGGCGGACGCGAGGGCTGTCCTGACGCTGGCTCTTATACACATCTGACGCTGCCGACGACTAGTCGAGTGTAGTTATCGGTGGTCGCCGGCTCATTAAAAAAAGAAACAGACACAGACGC
>NZ_JAEEAP010000658.1 GCF_016103465.1 Streptomyces sabulosicollis | reverse complement strand
GGGCGGGGCTGGTCGGATGGTAGGGGGACCCGCCGCCCACCAGGGTCGGGCGCTCGAGCACCGCGGGGTCCAGGGCGGCGAACGTGCCCGCGCCCTGGTCCAGTCGGGTCAGGGAGCACACCGGGTCCGGGGACCCGAGGGCGGCGGTCAGCACGTGCTGAAGGGCGGCGACATCTGCGGACCTGCGCATGCTCGTTCTCCACTCCTCGTCGTCACTGGGATGTCCCGGCTCCGTGCGCGTCCAGGTAGGCGTCGATCCGGTCGCGGTACTCCTCGAACAGGTCGGCCACGGTGCGGGCGATACCGGTCCGCCAGCCGATGGAGCAGTCGCCGATCAGGCCACGGCGGGCGTCGTGGTCGAAGACGGCCGTTTCCCGGCTGTGGTCGCCGCGGTCGAACCGGACCGGCACTCCGGTGAGTTCGGACAGGTACTCCAGCAGATCGGTGATGCCGACCTCCTCGTCCCCGCCCCAGTTCACGACCCGCGCGGGCGCCCGCGCCACGTCCCACAGCAGCGGTACCTGGCGCACGACGTCATCGGTGTGCAGCAGGTTGCAGTAGTTCTGGCCTTCGCGGGGCACCGCGCAGGGCTGCCCCGCGCGCATCTGGTTGAAAAGGATCATGGGCACGCCACCGTGGCCGTAGGGCCCGTAGGCGATGTTGAGGCGGGCGATCACCGTCGGCAGCGCGAGTGTCTCGGCCAGGCCGCGCGCCACCCCTTCGGCGGTGATCTTGGCGACGGGGTAGGTCGGCAGCCACGGCGCCACCCCGCCCAGCGGATCGTCCTCCCGGTAGCGATGTGTCCGATCGGCGCGGTGGTAGACCACGCCGGAGGAGACGTACAGGAACGACTCGGCGGCCGAGCAGTGTGTCATCAGGCGTGCGGTGCCGACCGCGTTGACGCGCGCGGTGGCCTCGAAGTCCTTGCCGTCGCCCCGGTGCACCGCCGAGTGCAGCACATGGGTGAAGTCGCGCGGCAGGCCCTCCAGGTCATCGGTGGCCATGTCCCAGACGGCGGTGCGGGCGCCCGCGCCCTCCAGTGCCTCGCGGGCGTGCGGGTCGCCGAACCGGCCCAGGCACCACACCTCGTTGTCGGTGGCGAGCGATTCGGCGACGGGCCTCGCGACCTGTCCGGTCCCACCGGTGATGAGTATCTTCTTGCCTTGCATGATCGGCGGCTCCTGGTGGTGTCAGCGGTTGCCGTTGCCCGTCTCAGCCGAGCGCGCGGGCCAGTTCCTGCCGCAGGGTCGCCTGGAAGGTGTGCACATGCTGCGGGCTCATCAGGGTGTAGTGCTCCCCGTCGACCTCGATATAGGTGTTGGGGTCGCGGGTGAACTCGTCCCAGTGGCTGAGCTGGTGGTCCAGCCACTCCTGTTTGGTGCCGCGCAGCGGAGTGCAGTAGAAGACCTTCACCCGCCCGACCGAACCCGACGGTTCGTAGGTGCGGCCCAGGTGCACCATGCTCTGTGCGAGGTGCACCCAGTCGGCGAACCGCTCGAGGGAGAGGTCGAGTTCGGCCAGGCGCCGTTTCGGGGCGTGGTCGATCAGGTGGGCCAGCTGATCGGCCTCGGGCAGGGGCCGCAGGGTGGTGGTCAGCCGCTCGATGTCGGTGGCGTCGATGAGTTCGAGGAACAGCGCCAGGTTGATCGCGCCATCGGTGAAGGTGATCTCGTTCATCCGGTCGGAGATCCGCGGTGGCAGATTGAAGATGCCCACGAAGTCGACCTTGTCGCCGTCGGCCTCCAGCCGCTTGGCGATCTCGAATGCCACCGCCCCGCCGTAGGAGTATCCCGCGACGGCGTAGGGGCCGCTGGGCTGCGCCCGCCGGATGGCCTCCACATAGGTGGACACCATGTCGTCGAACGACGCGAAGTGGGTCTCTCCCCGCCCGAATCCACGGGCCCGCAGCGCGTAGAAGGGCCGCTCGCCGGTGAAGTACTTGGCGAGGTTGACGAACACCAGCACCTCCCCCAGGCCGGGGTGGACGCAGAAGAGCGGCGTCCCGTCCCCGGTGATCTGCAGCGGCACCAGCGGATCGTAGGCGGCGTCGCCGCCGGCGCCCTGCCCGGCGGTCAGGCGGCCGGCCAGCGCGCGCACGGTCGGGGCCTGCAGGAGCGTCGACATCGGCACGTCCTCGATGCCGAACGCGGCCTGGATCTCCAGCTTGAGCCGCAACACGTCCAGTGAGGTACCGCCCAGGTCGAAGAAGCTGGCAGTGGCCGACACCGTCCTGGTGTCCAGGACGCGGGCGTAGATCCCGGCCAGCGCGGTCTCCACCTCGCCCTCCGGCGCCACATGGCCGCCGAGGAACCGGGTGCTGATCTCGTCCGACCGGCGGGCCGCCTCGTCCAGGCCGCCGTTCTCGACGGCCGCGCGCAGCCGGGACCGCTGGATCTTGCCGAGGTTGCCGCGGGGGATCCCGTCCTCGGCGACGGGGAGGATCAGCTGGGGGCGGAACCCCCAGTGCATCACCGTGGAGCTGCGGATCGCCACGATGGACCGGTACACCGCGCTCTCGTCGGCGGGGTCGCCCGCCGGGACGAACGCGACGGCGAGCTGTTCGGTGTCGGCCCCCTCGGGCCGTATCGGGAACGCGGCGACATGTCCGCGCTTCACCCCGTCCAGCTCGTCCAGGACCGCTTCCAGGTCGTGGCTGTAGTAGTTGACCCCGCTGACGATGATGGAGTCCTTGGTGCGGCCGACCAGCGTCAACCGGCCGTCGGAGTCGAGGTAGCCCAGGTCTCCGGTGCGGAACCAGCCGTCGGCGGTGAACGCCTGCGCGGTGGCCCCCTCGTTGCCGAAGTAGCCGTCGGACACCATCGGGCCGTGCAGCTGCACCTCCCCCGGCTCGGCGGCTCCGGGCCGGTCGGTGGAGGCCAGCACCGTGCCGTCGTCGTCGGCGACACGGATCCGCAGGCCGCGCACCGGGCGGCCCAGCGGGGGGAACTCCGTGTCCAGGTCGCGGGTGGCGAAGTCGCGGTTGAACACGCTGCCCGCGCATGTCTCGGTCATCCCGAACGCGGGCACGATCACATCTCCGCGCAGCCCGTAGCCGGAGAGCGTGTCCAGGAACGTCCGTACGGTGGCGGTCACGGTGGCCTCACCGCCGGAGATGATGTGCCGCACCTGCGACAGGTCCACCTCCTGCCGCGCGGGGGGCCGCCCGGCGAGTGCCTGGTTGAGCTGCCCGAAGAGGAAGTTGGGGGTGAACGTCACTCTCACCCGATGAGCCGTGAGCAGCCTGAGGAACTCCACGGGGTCGGCCAGCACGGTGGCCGGCACCGTCATGACCTGGGCGGCACCGCCCCACATAGGCAGCAGATGCGCCTCTATCGCGGCGATGTGATCGACCGAGATCCAGTTCAGCGAGGTGTCGTCGGGCCCGAGCTCCAGCGCCCCCGCCTTACCGGCCTGCGCCGCCAGCAGGTTGGCGTGGGTGAGCCTGACCGCCTTGCTCGATCCGGTGGAGCCGGAGGTGAGCATCAGCAGGGCGAGATCGTCCGGTGCGGGCACATGGAGCCGATCGGGATCGGCCGCGGCGTGGCCCAGCTCCTCGACCGTCACGGACCGCAGCCCGACCTCGGGCAGGTCTCCATGGGTCGTCTTGGACACGATCACCAACGGGTCGCCCAGGAGCGTGCGCAGATGCTCGAGCTGGGCGCGCATCCGGGAGGGGTCGGCCGGCGGTGCGATCGGGCACGGCACGGCACCGGCGAGCTGGCACCCCCAGAAGGCGCGGAAGAAGATCTCCGGATCGTTGGCCGCGATGAGCACGCGGTCGCCCGGGGCGGTGCCGCGCTCCCGCAGCCCCTGGGCGATGCGGCAGGCGCACTCCCGCAACTCGGCGTAGGAGAGGAACGGGCCGCCGATGAAGGCGATGCCTCGCGTCGTGTCGCGGGCCGCACGCTCAAGCAGTCGCGGGAGCGTCGAAGCATGACGTTGATCCGGCATGGGGGAAGTCCTCCGATCAGAGGGGACGGAAAACCATGGCGAGCGGGGCTGGGGGCGCGCCGTACCCCGGAAGGGCACCAGGGCCGGGCTCCGGGAGCGCCATCGGCGGTGGTGCGGATCGTGGGCGGGGCGCGGC
>NZ_JAEEAP010000657.1 GCF_016103465.1 Streptomyces sabulosicollis | reverse complement strand
AGATTTGTATAAGAGACAGGGATACCCGCGACCGACGGCGGGTCCGGGGAGCTCCCGCGGGGCCCTCAGTGCTCGTCGATACGGACCTGGGGCGGGCCGTCGTGCCAGGTGCAGAAGATCGTGGTGGTGTCGGCCCCGGAGACGAAGTCCACCCGGATCCACTCGCTCTGCTTCCACACCTGCATCTGCCATCCGCCGTCCGGTGTCGCCGAGACCAGATCGGCCGACGCCGCCCGGATGTCGAAGACCGCCCGGCCGCCCTTGGCCGGGTAGCTGCGCACCTCCCCGCTCTCCTGTGGCCGTGCCGCCTCCCGCCGGGGCGGTGCCTGTGTCGGCTTCTGGGTGCGCCCGGCCGAACCGGACCCCTTGTCCTCGTCCCCGCCGGTCCCCGCGTCCGTCCCGTGACGCGAGGGCGAGGGTGGCGAGGACGGTGAAGCGGCCGAGGACGAGGGCGGTTTGGGCCGATGCGTCGAGGAGGACCAGGCGCCGTTCGCCGACCCCGAGCCGTCCGTGATCGGCAGCGCGCGCGGCGGATCGTAGGCCGTGCCGGTCAGCACCGTCCGCACGCCGTACCACGAGAGCGTGACCGCGGCGCCGGTCGCCAGCACCCAGGCCAGACATTGGACCAGACCTCTTTGCATCTTCCTCATCTTGCCTCACCCGAATGGCGTACGGTGCCGCTCATGGCAAGTGTGCTTGTGGTCGAGGACGACCAGTTCGTGCGCTCAGCCCTCATACGGCAGTTGACCGAGGCGTCCCATACCGTGCGCAGCGTCGGCACCGCCCTGGAGGCGTTGCGCGAGGTGGCACAGATCGGATTCGACGTCGTCATCCTGGACCTCGGCCTGCCTGATCTGGACGGGGCGGAGGCGCTCAAGATGCTGCGCGGCATCACCGATGTGCCGGTCATCGTGGCCACCGCCCGTGACGACGAGGGCGAGATCGTCCGGCTGCTCAACGACGGCGCCGACGACTACCTGGTCAAACCGTTCTCCGTGGCCCACCTCTCGGCCCGGATGACCGCCGTGCTCCGCCGTGCGCGCGGGGGCGGGCCGGGTGAGCCGGGCCGCGCGGCGGCACCCCCGGCGGTGCTCCGGGTCGGGGGCCTGGCCGTCGATCCGCTGCGCCGCCAGGCCCAGTTGGACGGGGTGACGCTCGATCTGACCCGGCGGGAGTTCGACCTGCTGGCCTATCTCGCCGGGCGGCCCGGTGTCGTGGTGCCGCGCCGGGAGCTCCTCGCCGAGGTCTGGCGGCAGGCGTACGGGGACGACCAGACCATAGACGTCCATCTCTCATGGCTGCGCCGCAAACTGGGCGAGACGGCCGCCCGGCCGCGCTATCTCCACACGCTGCGCGGGGTCGGCGTCAAACTGGAGCCCCCGGCGGAGCACACGTGAGATGGGCCCTGGTCAAGGTCTGTCTGGCGGTCACGGCCATGGTCGTGGTCGCCTTCGCCGTACCGCTCGGACTCGTCGTCAAGGAGCTGGCCCGGGACCGGGCGTTCGCCGACGCCGAGCGGCAGGCCGCCACCATCGGCCCGGCGCTCGCCATCACCACCGAGCGGGCGCGGCTGCAGCGCGCGGTCGCCAGCACCCAGGCGGGCGGGGACGGGCGGATGGCGGTGCACGTCCCCGATGAGCCGGGGGAGCGGGGGAGCGGCTACGACCTGGGCAAGAGCCGTGCGCCCAGGGGCGAGCTGGCCACCGCGCGGCGGCTCGGCCGCGCCTCGGTGTCCGACGCCCCCGGGGGCTACGCGCTGCTCCAGCCGACCGCGCTGAGCACCGGTCAGGTCGCGGTGGTGGAGGTGTACGTCCCGCGTGGCGTGGTCACCAGCGGGGTCACCACGTCCTGGCTGGTGCTCGCGGGCGTCGGCCTCGCGCTGATCGTCGGCGCGGTCGCCATCGCCGACCGGCTCGGCACCCGGCTGGTGCGTCCCGCCGGGCGGCTCGCCGAGGCCGCCCACGACCTGGGCCGGGGCGAGCTCGGGGTGCGCGTTCCGGAGGACGGCCCGGCCGAACTCCGGGCGGCCGCCGCCGCGTTCAACTCCATGGCCGACCAGGTGGTCCAGCTCCTGGCCAGTGAGCGCGAGCTGGCCGCCGACCTGTCCCACCGGCTCCGCACCCCGCTCACCGTGCTGCGCCTCAACGCCGCCTCGCTGGGCGAGGGACCGGCGGCCGACCAGACCCGCGCCGCCGTCGCCCAGCTGGAGCGCGAGGTCGACCAGATCATCCGCACCGCGCGCCAGCAGAAGACCCACATCCCCTCCGGCTGCGACGCCTCCGAGGTGATCCGGGAGCGGATGGAGTTCTGGTCCGCGCTCGCCGAGGACGAGGACCGTACGGTGCGGCTGGCCGGGGTCGACCGCACCGTAAGGGTGCCGGTCGCCCGCCCCGAACTGGGCGCCGCCCTGGACGCCCTGCTCGGCAATGTCTTCCGGCACACACCTGAGGGCACGGCGCTCGCGGTCGACGTCCACAACGGCGAGGACAGCGTGATCATCCTGGTCTCCGACGCGGGCCCCGGCATCGCCGACCCGGACGCGGCGCTCCGCCGGGGCCACGGCGACGGCGGCCCCGGCTCGACCGGCCTCGGCCTGGACATCGTGCGCCGGGTCGCGGAGTCCACGGGCGGCGATCTGCGGATCGGGCGGTCCGTGCTGGGCGGTACCGAGGTACGGGTGTGGCTCTCGCTGAACGGCGCCGACGCCGCCGACCCGGGGCAGCGGCGGCGCGGCCGCAAGAGGAGGACCCGGGGCGGCGGCAGGGCCAAGGAGCCCGCGGAGCATTAATCACCGCCGATGGGTTCCTTAAGACAGCCATAAGATCCGTGGCCGGTGCACGGATCCTGCCGTTTGTCCGACTTCCCCTCGCTAGCGTGTCGCCCGCACCACCAACCCCCCACATCCGTACAGCGAAGGCAGGCACCTGATGAGCAGCACGCACCGTCGCAAGGCGAGCCGGACCACCAAGGTGATCGGCGCGACCGCCGCCGCCGTCGTGGCCGGTGGCACGGCGTTCGCGCTCAGCGGGGCGGCGAACGCGGGAACCGTCTCCGAGAAGACCTCCGCCTCCGAGAAGCCCGCCGCCGCGGCGACGGGCGGCTTCGCCCCGTACATCGACACCTCGCTCTACCCCGCCTACGACATGGTGGGCACCGCCGACAAGACCGGCGTCAAGGAGTTCAACCTCGCCTTCATCACCTCCGGTGGCGGCTGTACCCCCAAGTGGGGCGGCGTCACCGAGGTCGGTGACAACGAGGTGGCCAAGCAGACGGAAGCGCTGCGCGCGAAGGGCGGCGACGTCCGGGTCTCCTTCGGCGGCGCCTCCGGCTCCGAGCTGGGCCTGGCCTGCACCTCGGCGGACGAGCTCGCCGCGGCCTACGGCAAGGTCGTGGACGCCCTCAAGCTCACCAAGGTCGACTTCGACATCGAGGGCAGCGCGCTTCCGAACAAGGAGGCCAACACCCGCCGCGCCCAGGCGATAGCCAAGCTGCAGGAACAGCACGCCGACCTGGACGTCTCCTTCACCCTGCCGGTGCTCCCGACCGGCCTCACCCAGGACGGTGTCGACCTCGTCGCCGACGCCAAGAAGAACGGCGTGAAGGTCTCCGCCGTCAACATCATGGCGATGGACTACGGCGCCTCCTTCGACGGCGACATGGGCCAGTACGCGATCGACGCCGCCACGGCGACCCAGGGCCAGATCAAGGACGCGCTCGGGCTGAGCGACGACGAGGCGTGGAAGGCCGTCGCGGTCACCCCGATGATCGGCGTCAATGACGTCAAGAACGAGATCTTCAAGGTGGACGACGCCTCCCAGCTGGTGGAGTTCGCCAAGTCCAAGGGCCTGGCCTGGCTGTCGATGTGGTCCGCGACCCGCGACAAGCAGTGCCCCAGCCCGCAGGACACCGCCTCGCCCACCTGCAGCTCGATCGACCAGGAAGAGCTCGCGTTCACCAAGGCGTTCGGCGCCTTCAACGGCTGACGACGACGTCGTCGCACAAGCCCCGCGTTCGCCACCCCCCACGGAAAACCCCCCAC
>NZ_JAEEAP010000656.1 GCF_016103465.1 Streptomyces sabulosicollis | reverse complement strand
CCCCCCATCCGTACGGGGATCCATCCGGGGCCATATGGGACGAGAAGTCCCCCTTCGGATGGAATCGCGGGCCTGCCGAGATGGGTTCCCTCCTCATGCGAGTCCCTGGACGGATCCGATGCCCGCTGAGCCGCGGACACACGATCGCCTTCCTGGTGGCCGCCGCCTGTTACGCGGCGGTCCTCACGGCCGTCCTCACCGGTTCGCAGCTCGTCCGGCTCGACTGGCAGGTGGCCCTGTTCAAGCCGTACAAACAGTGGCCGTGGGTCCGGCCGGTGCTGGACGCCTTCGTCATCACGGGCCAGCGCGGCCCCACCGCCCTGGCCGCCCTGGCCTGGGCCGTCTGGCGCGGCGTCCGGACCCGGAGCCCGCGTCCGCCGCTGGTCCTGGGCGTGGCGCTGCTGCTGCTCAACATGAGCGTCGGCGCCGTCAAGATCCTCACCGGGCGGCTGGGCCCGTACGACGCCCGGACCCCCGGGTCCGCCGAGCTCTTCCACGGCGGCATGGTCTTCCCCTCCGGCCACACCGCCAACGCCGTCGTCGTCTGGGGCACCCTCGCCTATCTCGCCGGTCGCCACCGGCGGACGGGCGCGCTGGTCGCCTGCGGGATGGCGGTCGGCGTCGGTCTGACCACCGTCTACCTGGGCACCCATTGGGTGAGTGACGTCCTGGGCGGATGGGCGGCGGGCGTCCTCGTCCTGCTGGCCCTTCCCCTCTTCGAACCGCTGATCGCGACCGTTTCCGCGTATGTCTCCGCTCGTGCGGCGGGGTACTCCATGGGCAGGTGAACCAAGTGGCGCTTCGCGTGTTGATCGCAGACGACCATGCGGTGGTCCGGCAGGGCCTGCGCATGATCCTCGGGCTCGACAACGACATCAAGGTGGTCGGCGAGACGACCAACGGCCGGGAAGCCGTACGGCTGGCGCGGGAGCTGTGCCCCGACGTCGTCCTGATGGACCTGCTGATGCCGGTGATGGACGGCGTATCGGCCACGGCGGAGATCCGCCAGGACCTCCCCGAGGTCGAGGTGGTGGCGCTGACCAGCTCCCTCGACGACGCCATGGTCATGGGCGCGGTCCGGGCCGGTGCCATCGGCTTCCTGCTGAAGAACGCCGAGGCCGACGACCTCCGCAACGCGGTGAAGGCCGCGGCCGCGGGCCAGATCCATGTCTCCCCCGCCGCGATCTCCCGGCTGATGGGCCAGGTCAGGGAGCCCAGCGGCCCCGAGCAGCTCACCGAGCGGGAGACCGAGGTGCTGACCATGCTCGCGCGCGGCAAGGCCAACAAGGAGATCGCCCACGATCTTCGGATCGGCCAGCAGACGGTGAAGACGTACGTGAGCCACATCCTGACCAAGCTCGGGGTGCACAGCCGGACCCAGGCCGCGGTCTACGCGGTGCAGTCCGGCCTGGTGCCCGCGGGTGAGCTCACCCCTCCGGAAGCAGTGGAGTCGACGACGAAGGAGCAGTGGTGGTCGGCGTGATCAGTACACGATGGACCCCGACCCGGCGGAGACGGAGCGCCACCGCGCTCGCCGAGGTCACCCAACACATCCTGGCGGGCGAGACCGCCGATGCGACGCTCCGGCTGATCGCCCGCCGGGTGCGTGAGCTCCTGGGCGCCGACATGGCCCGGGTGATGGTGCTGGAGCCGGGCGACGTCCTGACGATACGAGCCACCGACGGCGCCCCGTGGACCGCGCCGAGCGGCCCGCTGACGCCCGGCGGCTCCTCCCCCGCCCGCCAGGCGATCCGCGCCGGACGGCCCACGGTCTCCGGCGACGAACGGCGGCCGCGCCGCCGCGGCCGGGACCCACGGCACGCGGTCCCGGCCTCGGTGCTGGACGCGCCGCTGCTGGTGCGCGGCCACCCGGTGGGGGTGATCGAGGTGGCGAACCGTGGCGGCGGGCGGCGCCTCACCCACGCCGATGTGAGCACCGTGGGGCTCTTCGCGGCGCCCGCGGGCCACGCGGTGGCCCAGATCCGGCACCGGGAGCATCTGCGGCGGCTGGCGTCGGCGGCCGCCGGACCGGGCACCAACGGTTCCGGTGGCTCGTCCTTGGGGTCTCCGGGGCCTACGGAGCCTTGGGGGGCGTCCGGGCCACCGGGGACGTCCGGGCCGTCGAGGGCGCCCGGGTCGCCGGGGTCGCCGGCTTCACCGGGGGCTTCGGGGTTCGCCGGGGCTGCCGGGGTTGCGGGGAGTGCCGGGGTTTCAGGGGGTGCCGGGTCCGCCGGGCCCGCTGGACCCTCGGGTTCTCCTTGGGGCTCGTTCGGCCCCTCGGTGTTCCCCCGTCCCTCCGCCCCCTGCGTACGGCGCACCCTGGACTCCCTGGCCGCGGGCGCGGTGGCCCGTACCGGCGCCGCGAGCTGCACGGTCTATCTGCTGGAGCCCGGCCCGTCGGCGAATCTGCGCCTGGTCGGCGGCGGCCACGGCCACACCCCGCCGTCCCGGAAACCGGCGCTGGAGGCGATCGCCGGGGCCGCCCCCGTCATCCACGGCGGCGGCCGTACGGGCGCGGACGGCGAGGGCCCGGCGCGGGGCGCGGTGGCCGCCTGGCCGCTGCTGCGCGAATCCACCGCGATCGGCGCGATGTGCTGCCACTTCCCGCCCGGCCGCGACCCCGGCGAGGCGGACATCACCCTCCTGGAGGTGATCGCGGGGCATGCGTCCTGCGCGGTGGAGAGCGACCGGCAGCGGGCGGCCACCCAGGAGAGGGCCGTCCACGAGGAGCGGCAGCGCATCTCGCGCGAGCTGCACGACACGGTCTCGCAGGCGCTCTACGGCATCGCGCTGGGCGCCCGTACCGCCCGCGAGATGCTGGAACGCGACATCGACGGCGCGGAGCCGGTGGACGGCCGGGCCGAGACGGCGAGCCGGGCGGAAGCGCCGGGGGCGGCCGGTCCCGCGGAGGACGTTGCGGGACCCGAAACCGCCGGGGAGGTCGTGGACCTCGCCGAACTGGCCGAACTCGCCGAACCCATCGAGTACATACGGCGGCTCGCGGACGCCGCGATCGCCGAGACCCGGACCCTGCTGTGCCGCCTGCGGCCCGAATCGCTGGAGGCCGAGGGCCTGGTCGCCGCGCTCACCCAGCATGTCGAGGCGCTCCGGGCCCGGTACGGGATCGCCACCGAGGCGAAGCTGGACGCCGAACCGGAGACCACACCGGAGGCCAAGCACGCCCTGTACCGGATCGCCCAGGAGTCGCTGCACAACGTCGCCAAGCATTCGCAGGCCCGGAACGTACGGCTCCATCTGCTCAACGAACCGGGCGCCGTCACCTTGACGGTCGCCGACGACGGCGTCGGCTTCGACTGCAAGGGCTCCTTCCCCGGCCATCTCGGGCTGCTCTCCATGCGGGAGCGGGCCCGTGAGGTGGGCGGCACGCTCAACGTGGACAGCCGTCCCGGACAGGGGAGCCGCATCCGGGCCAGGGTCCCGGCCACGCCGGACTCCTGAACCGCGTGGGTCGGCCAAGCGGCGGTGGAAGCGGGCCTGTCGCAGGCCACCAAGAGCGATGTGCCGTTCATCACCGAGGCCGCGCGGGAGCTGACGCGCACGGCCGGGCGACGGCTCCGGCCGCTGCTGGTCCTGCTGGCGGCGCGGTTCGGCGACCCCGGCGCCCCGGGCGTGGTGCCCGCCGCCGTGGTCGTCGAACTGACCTATCTGGCCACCCACTACCACGACGACGTCCGGGACGAGGCGCCCGTACGGCGCGGCGCCCCGCGCCCGGACGCCCACTGGGACAGCACGGTGGCGGTGCTCACCGGCGACTTCCTCTTCGCCCGCGCCTCGCACATCCTGGCCGACCTGGGGCCACGGGCGGTGCGGATCCAGGCCGAGGCGTTCCGGCGGCAGGTCACCGGCCAGATCCTGGAGACGACCGGACCACGCGACGGCCGCGATCCCGTCCAGCACCATCTGGACGCGCTGGCGAGCCGGACCGGCTCGCTGACCGCCGTCTCCGGACGGCTGGGCTCGCTGGCCTCGGGAGCGGACCCGAGCGTCGCGGACACCCTCGCGCGGTACGGCGAACGGCTGGGCGTGGCGAGCCATCTCGCCGACGAGGTGGCGGCCCCCGCCGCCCGCCGCCCCACC
>NZ_JAEEAP010000655.1 GCF_016103465.1 Streptomyces sabulosicollis | reverse complement strand
CGCCGCGCTCCGGGCCGCCCCCGCACTCCCCGGCCGGCGGCGCCACAGGGCCCGCGCCCCGCGCAGCATGCCCACCGCCAGCCAGGTCAGATAGCCCGCGCCCGCGAACTTGACCACCGCGAACAGCACCGGGCTGGCGTGCAGCAGCGAGGCCACCCCGCCCGCCGACAGCGCCATCAGCACGGCGTCGCCGCACAGCACCCCGGCCGCCGCCCGATAGCCGGTACGGGCGCCGCGGCGGGCCGCGACCGACAGCACATACAGCGAATTGGGGCCCGGCAGAAGGATGATCAGCGCCAGACCGGCCAGATACGTCGAAAGATCGGTTATCCCCAGCACGATCGGCAGGATGGCAGCGGTCCGCCGCGCCGCCCAGTCGGTTTCGCCATCCGGACTTGCACCTCACGCGACGTGAGGGAGCACCGTGGAACCCGTACCGAACGAAAGAGGAGAGCGGATTCGGCCATGAGCTACTCCGTGGGACAGGTGGCGGACTTCGCCGGTGTCACGGTGCGCACGCTGCACCACTACGACGAGATCGGGCTGCTGCGCCCCGGCGCCCGCAGCGCGGCCGGGCACCGGCGTTACGACGACGCCGACCTCGACCGGCTGCAGCGCATCCTGTTCTACCGGGAGCTCGGCTTTCCGCTCGATGAGGTGGCGGTGCTGCTCGACGACCCGGACATCGATCCGCAGGCCCACCTGCGGCGTCAGCACCGGCTGCTGACCGACCGGATCGAGCGGCTGCGGAATATGGCCGCCGCCGTCGAACGAGCCATGGAGGCACGGAAGATGGGCATCAACCTGACCCCCGAGGAGAAGTTCGAGGTCTTCGGGGACGTCGACCCGGAGCAGTACCAGGAGGAGGTCGAGCAGCGCTGGGGGCACACCGAGGAGTACCGGGAGTCCCAGCGCAGGGCGGCCTCGTACACCAAGGAGGACTGGAAGCGGATCCAGGAGGAGGGGGACGACATCAACAACCGCTTCATCGCGCTGATGGGCGCGGGCACCCCGTCGGAGTCCGAGGCGGCGATGGACCTCGCCGAGGAGCACCGGCAGTGGATCTGCCGCAACCACTACGAGTGCGGCCATGAGCTGCACACCTGTCTGGGCCGGATGTACGTCTCGGACCACCGCTTCACGGAGAACATCGACAAGGCCCGGCCGGGGCTGGCCGTCTACCTCCGGGACGCGATCCTGGCGAACGCGGAGCGGCACGGCACGGGGGCGTCCGACGGATCGTGACCCCCGCGGCGGGCTGTTCCCCGCCGCGCCCCTCCCCCGGGGGTGGCCGACCGAGGGGGCGGGGCTCCTGGGCGGAGGTGGGCGGAGGGAATCGAGGGCGGGGCTCCTGGGCGGAGGGAACCAAGGGCACGCACACGGCGTTGATAGCTTTGGGCGGCACACTGCGAAGAACACTCAGTCCGCCCCAACCCTGCGGCCGGGCCTCGCACGAGCCTGCATTCCTCGACCCAGGAGCCTCACCCGTGACCACCCTCGCGCTCGGCCCTCAGTGGCTGGACCCGGACTATCTGATCGAGACCTTCGGTCTGCTCGGCGTCCTGGCCATCGTTTTCGCGGAGTCCGGCCTGCTCATCGGCTTCTTCCTGCCAGGCGACTCGCTGCTGTTCACCACCGGCCTGCTGGTGACCACCGATGTGATCAAGCAGGATCTGTGGCTGGTGTGCGTGGCCGTGGCGGTCGCCGCGGTCCTCGGTGACCAGGCCGGATATCTCTTCGGCCGGAAGGTGGGGCCGGCGCTGTTCCGGCGCCCCGACTCCAAGCTCTTCAAACAGGAGAACGTGGAGAAGGCGCATGAGTTCTTCGAGAAGCACGGGCCGAAGTCGCTGATCCTCGCCCGCTTCGTGCCCATCGTGCGGACGTTCACGCCGATCATCGCGGGCGTGAGCCGGATGAACTACCGCTCGTTCATCATCTTCAACGTCATCGGCGGTGTGCTGTGGGGCACCGGCGTCACGCTGCTCGGTTCGGCACTCGGCAAGGTCGACTTCGTGCACCAGCACATCGAGCTGATGCTGATCGCGATCGTGCTGCTGTCGATCGTCCCGATCGTGATCGAGTACCTCCGGGCCCGCGGCAAGGCGAAGAAGGAGGCCGCCGCGCAGCCGGAGCCGCAGGGCCCGGCCGCGGGCTCGCCCTCCCAGGGGCCGCGCGGCCGCCACGCCAAGCGCTGAGCGGCCCCTTCACCTGGCTTCACGCCCGTCACCACACCGCCCCCACCTCCCCTTCGGCGGTCACCGCCCCGCACAATGGGCTCCGGTGGCCGCCGATGCTGCATCCTTGGCTGCTGGGAACCGTACGGGGAGGGCTGGTGAGGAGCGAGGAAACGTGAGGTCGGACCGTCAGCAGACGCCGCGTGCCGTGAGCGCGGCGGAGACGGACACGGGGGAGCAGCAGAAGCCGCTGTCCGACGAGGCGCACAGCGCCTTCACCCCGCCCCTGGGCATCCCCCTGCCGCCGCCGCCCGAGGACGAGCACCCGACATCGGAGTTCGCCGTCCCCGACGGACTGACCGCGGAGGCGCCCACCGAGTCGGAGGGCTCGGCGTTCGTGCCGCCCCCGGGGGTGAAGACCCCCTCGAACAACCAGACCACCGGCGGCTTTCCCGTCATCACCCCGCCGAACGGCATCCCCGTCGTCCGGCTGACCAAGGACGCCCCTTGGCAGGACCGGATGCGCACGATGCTGCGCATGCCGATCAGCGACCGCCCGACGCCCGAGCGCGTCGAGCGGCAGGACGAGACGGGCCCGGCCGTGCCGCGTGTGCTCGACCTCACCCTCCGCATCGCCGAGCTGCTGCTCGCGGGCGGCGAGGGGGCCGAGGACGTCGAGGCGGCGATGCTCGGCGTGGCGCACGCGTACGGGCTCGACCGCTGCGAGCCGACCGTCACCTTCACCCTGCTGTCGGTCAGCTACCAGCCCTCGCTGGTCGACGACCCGGTCACGGCCAGCCGGACCGTGCGGCGCCGGGGCACCGACTACACCCGGCTGTCCGCGGTCTTCCGGCTCGTGGACGACATCACCTCGCGGGACGACTTCACGCTGGAGGAGGCGTACCGGCGGCTCGCCGAGATACGGCGTAACCGCCACCCCTACCCCGGCTGGGCGCTCACCGTGGCCGGCGGCGGGCTGGCCGGCGCGGCGAGCATGCTGGTCGGCGGTGACTGGCCGGTCTTCTTCGCGGCGGCCCTCGGCGCGATGCTCGGCGACCGGCTGGCGTGGCTGGCCTCCGGGCGCGGGCTTCCGGAGTTCTACCAGTTCGTGGCCGCGGCGATGCCGCCCGCCGCGATCGGGGTGGCGCTCAGCCTCGCCAACTCCGGGCTCCAGGCGTCCGCCGTGATCACCGGTGGGCTGTTCGCGCTGATCCCGGGGCGGGCGCTGGTCGCGGGTGTCCAGGACGGGCTGACCGGCTACTACATCACCGCGGCGGCGCGCCTGCTGGAGGTCGGCTATCTGATCGTCGGCATCGTCTGCGGGGTGCTCACGGTGCTCTACGGGGGGCTCCAGCTCGACGCCAAGCTCAACCCGGAGGCGGCGCTGCGCCATGTGGAGCGGCCGTACATCCAGATCCTGGCGGCGATGCTGCTCGCGCTGACCTTCTGCATCCTGCTCCAGCAGGAACGTCACACCGTGCTGTTCGCCACGCTCAACGGCGGGGTCGCCTGGGTGGTCTACGGCGCGCTGGCCGATACCGCGGGCGTTCCGCCGGTGGCCGCCACGACCGTGGCCGCCGGGCTGGTCGGTCTCTTCGGCCAGCTGCTCTCGCGGTATCGGTACGCCTCCGCGCTGCCGTACGTCACGGCGGCGATAGGGCCGCTGCTGCCCGGTAGCGCGACCTACTTCGGGCTGCTCGCGCTGGCCCAGGGCAACCTGGACCGCGGCATTCCGCACCTCACCCAGGCGGCGGCACTGGCCCTGGCGATCGCCATAGGGGTGAACCTGGGAGGCGAGGCCGCGCGCCTCTTCCTGAAGATCCCCGGCGCGGCCACCGACCCCTCCGGCCGCCGCGCCGCCAAGCGCACGCGGGGCTTCTGACCGGGGCCGGGCCGTATCCGCCCGGGGCGGCCGCCGCCGTCCGGGCCCGGAAC
>NZ_JAEEAP010000654.1 GCF_016103465.1 Streptomyces sabulosicollis | reverse complement strand
ACACTCGCCTAGGCGTCGGCAGCGTCAGATGGGTATAAGAGACAGGTGGACCACCGCGTCGCACAGCCCCTCGAGGGCCGCCTTCGCCGGGCCCTCGGGCAGCGGCGCCAGCATCGAACGGGCCTCCGCCGCGTAGCGGACCGTGACCCGGCGGGCCCGCTCCAGCGCCGGATGGGAACGCAGCCGCCGCAGCACCTCGGCATGGCGCGCGTCATCGGTGAGATCGCCCGCGAGCAGCGCGCACAGCTCGCGGTCCTCGGCCGAACCGGTCGCCTCGGCCTGCTCCCGCACATAGAGCACGGGCAGGGTGGCCACGCCCTCGCGCAGATCGGTGCCGGGGGTCTTGCCGGACTCATGGCTGTCGCTGGCGATGTCCAGCACATCGTCGGCGAGCTGGAAGGCCATGCCGAGCCGCTCGCCGTACTGGGTGAGGATGCTGACGACGCTCTCGTCGGCGCCCGACATCATCGCGCCGAACCGGCCGGAGACGGCGATCAGCGAGCCCGTCTTACCGGCCAGCACATCCAGATAGTGCTCGACCGGGTCACGGCCGTCGCGAGGGCCCGCCGTCTCCAGGATCTGGCCGGTGACCAGCCGCTCGAACGCCTCGGCCTGGATCCGCACCGCCTCGGGGCCGAGGTCCGCCAGGATGTGCGAGGCCCGGGCGAAGAGGAAGTCGCCGGTGAGGACGGCCACCGAGTTGCCCCAGCGGGCGTTGGCGCTGGAGACGCCGCGCCGCACCTCCGCCTCGTCCATCACATCGTCGTGGTACAGCGTCGCCAGATGGGTGAGCTCGACGACCACCGCCGAGGGCACCACTCCGGGCGCGTGGGGGTCACCGAACTGCGCGGCCAGCAGCACCAGCAGGGGCCGGAACCGCTTTCCCCCGGCCCGCACCAGATGCTGAGCGGCCTCCGTGATGAAGGGCACATCGCTTTTCGTGGCCTCCAGCAGGCCCTCTTCGACCGCCGTCAGCCCGGCCTGGGTGTCGGCTTCCAGAGTCCGGTCCCGCACGCTCAGCCCCAAGGGCCCGACGAAGCTCACGGGGTACTCCTGTCTGCCTACGAATGACGCGAATGTCGATGTGTCGCTGCCTCCACCAACAGGCAGCGTATCCGGTCGGGTATCGATCACTGTGGGCGCCTTCCCGCCTTGTGCGCCTCTCACCGATCTCTCCCGAACCGACCGCTTCACATCGCAGTACCGCGATCGCCGCAGATCATTCATGCCCCGGACCCCGCCCGGCCGACTGACGGACTCGCCCGGCCGACTGGGCGGACCTCGCCCGGCCGCCCGCCCGGACCCGGCTCGGCTGACTGACCGGACCACGCCCGGCCCGCTCCCGGCCACCGGACGGACCGCAGAACCGGCCGCCGCACCGGCCGCCGAGCGGGGCCGGTCACCCGGCCCGGGCAGCCCGATGGCCGCGGGCGGGACCCGCTCATCCATGCATGGCCGCCACCGACTTCGCCAGCCGTGGCGACGCGTACTCCGTGCCGCAGACGAACCGCATCACCGGGCCGAAACTCGCCGCCGCGGGCAGCCCGGTGAAGTACAGCCCCGGCACCGAGGAGCCGTAACCGGCGTCGAGCCACGGTCCACCGGCGCCGGTGACCAACTCGGAGCGCAGCCCGGGCCCGAGGAAGTCCAGCGCCGCGACGCTCATCCGATAGCCGGTCGCTGCCATCACGTGGTCGGCGGCCAGCTCCCCGACCCGGCCGTCCCCGCACAGGGTGAGCACCGGCCGGCCGTCGTCCCCCACCGTGACCCGGCTGATCCGCCGCCCCTGGGTGACCCGCACCCGCCCGGTGAACCGGTCCCTCAGCCACCAGGCGCCCTTGGGTCCCAGCACCCTGCGCACCAGATACCCCCGGGCCGGCGCGGGCAGCCGCCGGAAACCCACGGCGTGGTACGACAGCGCGTACAGCGACCAGGCGCGGCCGAACGGCGACTCCGGCCGCAGCCTGGGCTGGCGGTCCGGCGGGGAGCCGAAGGCGACCGCCCTCGGCCCCCGGGCCACCACCCGCACCGCGGCGGCGCCCGCCTCGGCCAGCAGCACCGCGCTCTCCAGCGCCGACTGCCCGGCCCCCACGACCACCACCTCACGCCCCCGGAAGCGCCCGAGGTCGCGATGTTGCGAACTGTGCGAGACGGGGCCGCCCGGAGCGGGTCCGTCCGGCACGGCGGCGGCCAGTTCCCCAGGGAGGTGGGCGAGCCCGCTGAGCCCGCTGGCGACGACGACGGCCCGCGCCGTGAACTGCTCCCCCGAGTCCAGCTTCAGCTCGAACCGGCCGCCCCGCCGGTCGACCGCCACCACCCGGACCCGCTCCAGCTCCGGCACCAGCCGCTCCTGGAACCACAGCCCATAGGCCGAGAAGGTCTCGACGGGGATGAGGTCCCAGTCGGACTCATAGCGCGGGCCGCCCGTCGCATGGCAGAAGTCGAGCAGGGTGTGCCCCGGCCGCGGTGCGTCGATGTTCGAGGCGACCGGTGTGGACTTGAGCAGCATGCCCGCGGGCATCCGCTCCCGCCAGCTCACCATCGGCTCCCCGAAGACACGGACCGGCAGTCCGCGGGCGCGCAGATGAGCGGCGGTCGACAGACCGTAAGGACCGGCGCCGATGACCGCTACCGGATCGTTCATGAATCCCCCCAAGGTAGTCGCGTTCACTTGGCGCGCCACAGCCGGTACAGCTGTGCCGCGCCGGGCCGCAGCGAGCGGGCCAGCATGGTGAAGAACGGCTTCATGTCGTCCCGCGCGGCCCAGGCGAGCTCGGTTCCGCTCGCCCGCGCCGGGGCGTGCGGGGTGGTGTAGCCACTGCGGCGGTAGGCGAGCAGCGCGGGCCCGTCGATGTTCTCGACCAGGAACCGCCGGGCCGGCCGCTGCCCGGCCTCGGGCACCGCGCGTCCGGTCAGATCGAGGTGCTGGGCGCGTACGACATCGATCCGCGCCGCACTCTCGAAGAGCCGGAACTGGGCGCCCATCCGCGGATTGAAGTCCAGCAGCTTGTACCGTCCGTCACGCCGGTCGAAGCGCCAGTCCAGATCCACGATGCCGCTGAAGCCGATCCGCTGGACGAACCGGACCGCCATCCGCGCCAGCTCCTCGTTCTCCACCACATAGGCGCAGGCCGTCATGCCCGCGTGCGGCGGCCAGGACCGCACCTTGACCCCGGTGAACATCGCCAGCGGTGTGCTCCGGGCGTCGAAGTACGCGTGCACGATCCAGTCCTCGGCCTCCTCCCTCGGCAGGTACTCCTGCAGGACCACCCCCGGCCGCGGCCCCCACCGCCGCGCCAGCTCCATCAGCTCCCGCGGGCCCTCGATCCGCGTGGTGCCGCACACCGCGGGCTTCTTCCGCCGCTCGAACGCCTCCCGGTTCTTGGCGACCACCGGGAACCGGGCGCTGGCCGCGAACGCCTTGACATCGGCATAGGTGTCCGGGAAAACGCCCTCGGGCGTGGGCACCCCGTGCTTGACGCACAGCTCGTGCAGCCCCCGCTTGCTCGCCAGCCGCCTGGGCAACTCGGGCTCGGCGCGCGGGAAGAGAAAGCGGCCCTCCCCGGCGAGCCGATCCGCGTGCTCGGCGATCAGGACCGCCGCCTCCTCGTCGGTGGGCAGCAGCACCGTCGGCCTGCCGATCGCCCGGCCCATCCGCAGCAGCCCCTCCACCAGCCGCTCCGGCCGCTCCTCGCCGGTGGTCGGCCAGACGAAGGCCCTCCTCAGATAGCGCGAAAGCGCCGCCGGGGTCCAACGGTCCTCGGTGACCGCGTACATGGGGACACCGAGACGCCCCAGGGACCGGATGGCGCCGACGCCACCGTGGTGCAGCGGATAGTGGCCGATCTTCACGATGAGAGCGGGCACGGAACGGTCCACCGCGAACGGCATGGCACTGCTCGCCACGAGTCCCCCTTGGTCACCGCAGCGCAGTGGCCCCCCCACTGTGCGTGACCCTGATGGAGGACGCTACTTCGGAATCGCCGCTTCCAGCAAGGATTTTCCGGACATTGCCTTATCTTTAGGAAGCAGCCGCCACCGCGTCATCCTCCTTTCCCCGGCCACCGGCATCGCCCCGACCCCGGCCCCGGCTTCGGTCCCGGTCCCGACC
>NZ_JAEEAP010000653.1 GCF_016103465.1 Streptomyces sabulosicollis | reverse complement strand
CCCCGGATGTGGCCCCGACCGCCACCCCGGTCACCGCTCCGGCCCACGGGGGCCGGAGCGGTGACCGGGGTGGCGGTCGGGGCCACATCCGGGGAACGCGGCCGCTCGCCCGTACCGGAGGCGGGCGGAGCGGGTGGCGGCGTACCGGGCGGAGTGGGCGGCGGCGTACCGGGCGGAGCGGGTGGCGGCGTACCGGGCGGCGTCGCGGGCCCCGGCCGCCGGTCCGGTTCCTCGTCCCAGGCCAGGAACGCCTCACAGGAAGCGCAGAAGTGCGCCCCCGCCTCGTTGCGATGTCCGCAGTCGGGGCAGATCATGACGTCTCCGTCCCCTCGGCCGTGACCTCCACCCGGTGGACGACATGCGCCGGCACCTCCGCGGCGAGCAGCTTCTCCAGCCGCAGCCGGGTCGGCGCCACCGCGTCCGCGTCCGGAACCGTGAGCCGCACCGTCACCCACGGACGCGCCGAACCGGGCAGTGGCGAGCCCGGTTCGGTGGACCAGTCCGTGGCGCCGCTCTCGGTGATGTCCGGTTCCAGGCCGGTCTCCACGCGCACGGCCGCCGCCAGCCCCTCCCGGGTGCCCCGCTGACGGTGGCGGGTGACGGCACTCGCCACCACCGCGCGCCGCTGGGTGACCGGGCGCTCCGCGTCCACCTCCACCGCCACCCATCCGGCCAGCCACGCCAGAAGGTCCTCGGGCGCGGTGCGCGGATGCAGGTGCGCGGGCAGATTGTCCAGGGTGAGCAGCACCGGTGCCAGCACCTCGTCCAGCGCGCTCAGGAACCGCTCCAGGAACGGATGGTCGAGATAGACGGCGGGAAGCTGATGGAGCAGGGGATGGGCCGTGGGCAGCCCGGGAAGTGTTCCGCGCACTCATGCCTCCCGTACCCGCAGCTGGTGCTCATAGCTGAACACCAGCGCGTGCCGGTCCAGTTCGATCTTCGTGGTGGCCTCCGCCCGCCGCCCGGTCACCGGGTCCGCCGGGAACAGCCGTACGTCCTCGACGAGATCCACCCCCGGCACCCGCTGCACCACCGCGAACACCTCCCCGGAGTGCACCGGCCGCCCGAACGGCCAGCCCTGCCCGTCCGGTCCGCCGGTCAGCGGGTTGAAGTAGCCGTACAGCGCGGTCAGCGCGGCCTCCCGCAGCCGCTCGGCGGACACCCCGCGCCCCGCCTTCACCGAGGCGACCACGGTGACGCCCTGGTAGTACGGCGGCCCCACCGACAGCCGGGTGCCGATCGGGCGCCGCTCGTCCAGATAGGCCGCGATCATGGCGAGGGTGTCCGGCGGCGGGATCAGCTCCTCGAACCGGATCCGGCCCCGCTCGTCATCGCGCCCGGCCGGGACGACCAGCAGCCGCACCCCGCCCGCCGGGTCCTCCGCCCCGTCGCCGCCACCGCCGTCGGCCCCGCCCGCCGGTACGCACGCCACCCGGGCGGCGTCGGGCGCCACCTCGCGGGCCAGCTGCTCGTAGTCGTGCGGCACCACCGCCCGGTGCAGGGTGCGCAGCGTCAGCGGGCCCCGCACCCGTGCGTTCTCCACCGTCTCGCCGTCCACCCCGCCCAGCGCCGGGCGCCGGTTCTCCACCCGCGCCACATACGGCAGCGAGCTGCGCAGCACCCGCAGCGCGCCCCGCGCCACGTTGCCCCGGTGCCCACCGCCCGTACGGTAGGCGCGCACCCGCACCGGGGAGCCCTTCGGCGGCACCGCCCCGAACAGCCGCAGGGTGCCGTCGGGCTCCCGCACCGCCGGGCCGAAGTCCACCTGCCCCGAGTTGGGGTCCAGCGTGATGTGCCGGTCGTACGGGGAGGAGTGCGCGAAGTTGTCCACCCGCGTCCACTCCACCCAGCCGTGGCCCTCGGCCACCTCCACCACGAACGGCTCCTCGCCCGCCACCACCGGCGGCCGCGCCACCCGGAAGCCCTGCCCCGGCACCCCCTCCGACAGGCCCAGGACCTCCTCGACGACGTTCTCGGCGTGCGCGGCCTCCACCGTGCCGCCGATGGTGAACGCACTGGCCTGACGCACCGTCGGGGACGCCACATAGGTGGGCTGGTCCGCCGCCGCCTCCAGCAGCCGGCAGCGCAGCCACCCCCCGGACTCGCGCACCAGCACCGAGGCGGTGTGAGTGGCCGGCACGTGCAGGATGACCTCGCCCGCCTTGTTGAACCCGCCCGTGTCGTCCTTCTCCACCTCGCAGGAGACCCAGGCGCTCCCGTCCCACGCCTCCCACAGCAGCGGCGGGCGGCGCGGATCCACACCCACGCCGTCCACCCGGCAGTCCAGGCGCAGCACCACCGCGCAGCCCGGTACCGGCTGGGAGAGGCCGAGGCAGAGACAGTCCCCGGGGGTGGGCGTACGGCCGAAACAGGGCACGTCGCGGCCCAGCCCCAGCTCCTCCGAGCGGTTGGTGGCATCGCCGGTGGCCGGCCAGGTGGCCAGGTGGTTCAGCTCGCACGGCACCACCGACAGGTCGCGGCCGGTGGTGAAGACCACCGCCTCCTCGGTCTCGGTGCGCACCGTGGCCACCTCCGTGCCCGCCTGGATCCGCACCGGCTCCGGCTGCGGTGCCGACAGCCAGAACGTGGCCTCGGTGCGCGCCGCCGTCGGCGGATACAGCCGCACCCCGATCAGGTCGAGGAAGGCCAGGTAGTTCTTGTCCGGCACCCGGTTGAGCCGGTACACGAGCTGGTCGACCATGGTGGCGAACGCCTCGATGAGCGTGACGCCCGGATCGGAGACATTGTGGTCGGTCCACTCCGGACAGCGCTGCTGCACCAGCCGCTTGGCCTCGTCCACCAATCCCTGGAACCTCCGGTCGTCCAGGTTGGGGCTGGGGAGCGTCATCCGCCCTCCTCGCTGTGCGGGATCACATAGAACGGGAACACCAGGTTGCGCGGGTCGTTGGAGCCGCGCACCGCATAGCTGATGTCGATGTAGAGCACCCCGTTGTCCGCCTCGTCGAAGCGCACGGCGACGTCCGCCACCTCGATCCGCGGCTCCCACCGCTCCAGGGCCAGCCGTACCTCGTAGGCCAGCTGGCCGGCCGTACCGGCGTCCGCGGGCGCGAACACGTAGTCGCCGAGGGCGCAGCCGAACTCGGGGCGCATCGGACGTTCACCGGGCGAGGTGGCCAGGATCAGCCGGATCGACTCCTCGATCTCCCGCTCCTCCCGGACCAGCGCGATCGATCCGGTGGCGTCCGTACGGGGCGGGAACGCCCAGCCCGCGCCGATGAACTGCCGACCCATTCCTCACCCTCCGATCAGCACGCTCGGACACCCGGAGGTGATCGGCGCGCCGCATCCCGCCGTGTCGCCCACCCGCGCCGCCGGCCGGCCGCCGATGAGCACCGTGGAGCTGCCGGGCGGGCCGATCCGCGACGGGCCGTGCGCGGCGGGCGAACCGCACTGGTGGGCGCTGCCCACGGTGGCCGCGGGCCGCCCGCCGATCAGCACGGTGGGCTCCCCGGGCGGGCCGATCGTCCCGGGGTGGCCGGTGGGATCGCCGACGCGTGCGGCTGCTGGCATGTGCTGTGCCCCCTGCCCGGTCGCTTCTCTGTCCGCTGTCTCTGCGCTGGGTCGTGCCGTGTCAGTTGATGCGCACCATGGGCGCGTTGACGGAGAGCGAATCCCCGCCCTTGAGCTCGGTGCGGGTGGTTCCGGCGACCGCCACCTGGTTGCCGCGCACCTCCACGGAGCCGCCGGTGGACAGCTTCACCTGGCCGTTGCCGCCGTCCACCTGCACGCCGCCGCGGGCGGTCAGCTTCACCGTGGCGCCGCCCAGCTCCAGCGTGCCGTCGCCCGCGTCCAGGGACACCCCGCTGCCCGCCTTGATGGACACCTGCTCCTCGGCCTCGATCTCCACCGTGCCGTCGCTGTGCACCACGATGGCCGTGCCCTTGCGGTCGAGGTTGATCCTGAGCTTTCCGTCGCCGGTGACCAGCCGTACGCCCTGCGGGCCGTTCGCCGCGTCGAGCAGCTCCAGCTTGTTGCCGCCGCGGGAGCCGAACGCACGCTTGTTGACCGCACCGCTGGTGGGGTCGACGGCCTCCGCGTCCTGGCCGTCGCCCTGGCCCCGCCGCGGGCCGAGTCCCCGCCCCTGCCCCGGTGCTGGCTCTTATACACATCTGACGCTGCCGACGAC
>NZ_JAEEAP010000652.1 GCF_016103465.1 Streptomyces sabulosicollis | reverse complement strand
GCCCCGCCACGAAGTCCGGCCGCACACCCCACGACTCCACCAACCGGAACAGCGCCACCTCCACCGCGAACAACCCACACTGCGTGAAGGCCGTCTCGTCCAGACCCGACGCGTCCCCGAACACCACGTCCCGCAGCGGACGCGCCACCTCCACGTCGAACCGCGCACACACCTCATCAAAGGCATCCGCGAACACCGGGAACGCCTCATACAGCTCCCGGCCCATCCCGGCCCGCTGGCTGCCCTGCCCCGAGAACAGCACCGCCAACTTGCCCGGCGTCAGTGAGCCCCGGACCACGCCAGCCGCCGGTACGCCCTGCACCAGCGCTTTCAGCCCGGCCGTGAACCCCTCGCGGTCACCGGCCAGCACCACCGCCCGCTCATCGAGCGCCGACCGGGTCGTGACCAGCGACAACGCCACGTCCGCCACCGACGCGTCCGACGCGTCCGCCCCGGCCTCACCCCGGGCGTAGGGCAGCAGCCGCTCCGCCTGCGCCCGCAGCGCGCCCTCGGACTTCGCCGAGACCACCCACGGCACCAGCGCCGACCCCGCGGGTCCGTCGGTCACCGGCGCGGCGACGGGCCGTTCCTCGACGAGGTGTTCCAGGATGATGTGCGCGTTGGTGCCACTGATGCCGAACGACGACACACCCGCACGCCGCGGACGGCCGGTCTCCGGCCACTCCACCGCGTCCGTCAGCAGCTCCACCGCACCCGCCGACCAGTCCACATGCGGCGACGGCTCATCCACATGCAGTGTCCTCGGCAGCACACCGTGCCGCATCGCCAGCACCATCTTCATCACACCGGCCACACCTGCGGCGGCCTGCGTATGACCGATGTTGGACTTCACCGAGCCCAGCCACAGCGGCCGGTCCTGGCCCGCCCTCTCCTGACCGTACGTCGCGAGCAGCGCCTGCGCCTCGATGGGATCGCCCAGCTTCGTGCCCGTGCCGTGCGCCTCGACCGCGTCCACCTCGGCGGGCGACAAACGAGCGCTCTCCAACGCGGCCCGGATCACCCGCTGCTGCGACGGGCCGTTGGGCGCCGTCAAACCGTTCGACGCACCGTCCTGGTTGACCGCGCTGCCCCGCACCACGGCCAGCACCCGGTGCCCGTTCCGCCGTGCGTCCGACAGCCGCTCCAGCAGCAGCACACCGACGCCCTCCGCGAGCCCCATGCCGTCCGCGGCCCCCGCGAACGCCTTGCAACGGCCGTCCAGCGCCAGGCCGCGCTGACGGCTGAAGCCGATGAGCGCACCGGGGTTCGGCATGACGGCGACGCCACCGGCGAGCGCCAGGGAGCACTCACCGTTCCGCAGCGCCTGCGCCGCCAGGTGCAGCGCCACCAGGGACGAGGAGCACGCGGTGTCCACCGTCACCGCCGGGCCCTCGAAACCGAAGGCGTACGCGACGCGGCCGGACACGACGCTGGCCGCGCTCCCCGTCATCAGGTGGCCTTCGGAGCCCTCGGGCGCCTCATGCACACGCGGCCCGTACTCCTGGTAGTTGGAGCCGATGAAGACGCCGGTGCGGCTGCCGCGCAGCGCGAGCGCGGGCACACCGGCGCGTTCGAAGGCTTCCCACGAGGTCTCCAGCAGCAGCCGCTGCTGCGGGTCCATGGCGAGGGCCTCGCGCGGCGAGATGCCGAAGAACGCCGGGTCGAAGTCACCCGCGCCGTAGAGGAAACCGCCCTCACGCACATACGTCTTGCCGGGCGCGTCCGGGTCCGGGTCGTAGATGCCCTCGATGTCCCAGCCACGGTCGGTGGGCAGCCCGCCGATCGCGTCACCGCCGGACACGATGAGCTGCCACAGCTCCTCGGGGGAGGACACCCCGCCCGGGTAGCGGCAGCTCATCGCCACGATGGCGATGGTGTCGTCGTCGGTGTCCACGGACACGGTCCGGGCCGCCGCCGCGCCTGCCGCCGCCTGCGGGAGGGAGGGGGCGGCCGCCTCGCCGTCCTCGGCCGTCGCCCCGGTCAGCTCGGTGAGGATGTGCTCGCTCAGGACGGCGGTGCTGGGGTAGTCGAAGGCCAGCGTGGCGGGCAGGCGCAGCCCGGTGGCCGCGTTCAGCCGGTTGCGCAGTTCGACGGCCGTCAGCGAGTCGAAGCCGAGGTCCTTGAACGCGCGCTCGGAATCCACCGCGTCCGAGGTGGCGTGTCCCAGGACGGCCACCACCTGCGCGCGCACCAGCTCCAGGACGGTGTGCTCACGCTCGGTGGGGGGCAGTCCGGTGAGCCGCTGCCGCAGGCCCGATGAGGTGTCGGCCGATGTGGTCGCGACCGCCCCGGCGGCGTCGGTCCCCTCCTGGAGGCGTCGTACCGCGGGCAGTTCGTCCAGCAGCGGGCTGGGGCGGGCGGAGGTGAAGACCGGGATGAAGCTCTCCCAGTCGATATCGGCGATCGCCAGATGGGTCTGGTCGTGGTCGAGCGTCTGCCGCAGTGCGGCGATGCCGAGCGCCGGGTCCATGAACCGCAGTCCGCGCCGCCGCAGCTGGTCCAGGTCCAGGGCCTCGGGCATGTTGTCGCCGGTGGCGTCCCACACTCCCCAGGCCACCGAGGTGGCCGTCAGGCCGTTCGCCCGCCGCCGCTCGGCGAGCGCGTCCAGGTAGGCGTTGGCGGCGGCGTACGCACCGTGGTCGCCCACGCCCCACATCCCGGACACCGAGGAGAACAGCACGAACGCGTCCAGCGGGGTGTCGCCCAGCAACTCGTCCAGATGGGCCGCGCCCGCCACTTTCGCGTCCATGACCTGGGCGAACTCCGCCGAAGTCGTGGTGGCCAGCCCGGCCAGGTCGATATGGGCCGCGGCGTGGATGACGGCGGTGAGCGGCCGGTCCTCGGGTACGGACGCGAGGACGCGCCGGAGCGCCGCGCGGTCCGCCGCGTCGCAGGCGGCGACGGTGACCCGAGTGCCCTGTTCGGCCAGTTCGGCGACCAGGTCCTCGGCGCCGGGGGCGGCGAGCCCGCGGCGGCTGGTGAGCACCAGGTGTTCGGCGCCGTTGTGCGCCAGCCATCGGGCCAGATGGGTGCCGAGGGCGCCGGTGCCACCGGTGATGAGGACCGTGCCACGGGGCTTCCAGGTGCGCGGCGCCGGGGTGTTCCCGAGCGGTGCGGGCTCGAGCCGCCGCAGCATCACGCCCGAGGCTCGGATCGCGACCTGGTCCTCGGGGCCGCCGTCCGCGAGCACTCCGGCGAGCCGGGCCCCGGCCCGGGCGTCCATGGTGCGCGGAAGGTCGATCAGCCCGCCCCAGCTGTCCGGGTACTCCACTCCGGCCACTCGGCCCAGGCCCCACACCGCCGCCTGGTCGGGACTGGTGAGCGGGTCAGAGCTGCCGATGGACACCGCGCCCTGGGTGGCGCACCACAGCGGGGCACGGACGCCGAGGTCGTCGAGGGCCTGGATCAGGGCGAGGGTCAGGGTCAGGCCGGTAGTGGCCACGGGGTGTGCGGGGTGCGGGTCTTCGTCCAGCGGCAGCAATGACAGCACGCCGGACAGCATGTCGAGCGGGTGGTCGGCGCTGGCGGCGCGCAGCCGCTCGGCCAGCGTGGCGCGGTGTGCGTCATCCGCGCCGAGTTCGACGAGCACGGCATCGGCGCCGTGTGCCGCGAGCGCCTCGCGGGAGGCCGTGACCAGCGGGTCGCCGGGGCGGGAGCTGGGGGCCAGCAGCAGCCAGGGACCCTGGAGCGCGGCGGCCGGGGTGCCGCTCTTGGGACGCCAGATCACGCGGTAGCGCCACTCGTCCACGGTCGATTCGGAGCGGCGCTGCCGACGCCACTGTGCGAGGGCGGGCAGGACGGTGCCCAACGAGGCGTGCTGCTCGGTGGATTCGACCTGGAGCGTGGCGGCCACCGCCTCGGCGTCCTCGCGCTCCACGGCCCGCCAGAAGTGCGCGTCCACAGCGTCTTCGGCCGGTGTGCCGTCGATGGGACGGGCTGCGGTGGCCGAGGTGAGCCAGTAGCGCTGGTGCTGGAAGGCGTAGGTGGGCAGTTCCACGGGGTGTGCACCGGTCCCGGCGAACACCGTCCGCCAGTCCACGGCGATGCCCCCCACGTGGGCCTCGGCCAGGGAGGTCAGGAACCGTTCCAGGCCGCCTTCCTCACGGCGCAGCGAGCCGATGGCCGCCACGGGCGTGTCATGGTCCTCGGCCGT
>NZ_JAEEAP010000651.1 GCF_016103465.1 Streptomyces sabulosicollis | reverse complement strand
GGCCCGGCCCCCGCCCCGGCCGCCGACGGCGTCCCTCAGACCGCCGACGGTGCCGTGGACGTCCGGCCGGGCACCTCGGCCCCCTGGGGCGCGTTGGTGGCCTCGGACGCCTTGGCGGGCAGGTACGGCGTCGTGGACGGCAGCCCCCAGTCGGAGGGCAGCAGCGCGCCCCGCCAGGCGTCCCGCCGGGTTCCCTGGTGGACGATCCGGGCGCGGTCCGTCCCCTCCATCTGGAAGCCCGCCCCGAGGGCGACCGCCCGTGAGCCCTCGTTCCCGGCCTCGCTGCACCACTCCAGGCGTTCCACTCCCAGGCGGGTGAACGCCCACTCGATCACGGCCCGCGCCGCCTCGCCCGTGTAGCCGCGCCGCCGGTGCTCGCGCACCGTCCAGTAGCCCAGCTCGGCCTGGCGCTCGGGGGTGCGCAGATGGGTCAGCCGGACCAGCCCCATGGCGCCGACGAGAGCGCCGTCACTCCTGGTGACCACCGCGAAGTCGTAGGTCACGTCGTCCCGCCAGTTCCCCGGGCAGATCCGGCCGGTGAAGTCCTCCGCGTGCGCACGTTCGTACGGGGAGGGCACACTGGTCCATCGTTGGATGTCCGGGTCCTGACAAGCCGCGAAGACCGCGTCCGTGTCGGAGGGGCGGAAGGGGCGCAGGACCAGGCGCTCGGTGGTGAGGGTGACAGGCTCCATGCGTCCCGAGTCTGCGCCGCCGCCGTCACTCACCGCGAGCGGTTTCGGCGAATCGGAGGGCACCTGGGGGGCCTCTCGGGCGTTGACACGGTGAGGTGACATCCGGTCCTCGTGGTGACGGACCTCCCGGCGTGCCGGGGTCTGTCTTACGATGGCCGTTGCGGCGGGGCCTGCGCCCCCTGACAATGCCGCGCCAGCGCACCCCCGACCGTGCCAGGCCCGACCGGCAAGGAGCCAGCCTACGTGTCCGTCCTCAACAAGCTCATGCGTGCAGGCGAAGGAAAGATCCTGCGCAAGCTGCACCGCATCGCGGACCAGGTCAATTCCATCGAAGAGGACTTCCTGTCCCTCTCCGACGCCGAGCTGCGTGCCCTCACCGACGAGTACAAGCAGCGGTACGCCGACGGTGAGAGCCTCGACGACCTGATGCCCGAAGCGTTCGCCACGGTGCGCGAGGCGGCCAAGCGGGTGCTCGGCCAGCGCCACTACGACGTCCAGCTGATGGGCGGCGCGGCGCTGCACCTCGGGTATGTCGCCGAGATGAAGACCGGTGAGGGCAAGACCCTGGTCGGCACCCTCCCGGCGTATCTGAACGCGCTGTCGGGCAAGGGCGTCCACCTGATCACGGTCAACGACTACCTGGCCGAGCGCGACTCCGAGTGGATGGGCCGGGTGCACCGGTTCCTCGGCCTGGAGGTCGGCTGCATCCTCGCCAACATGACCCCGGCGCAGCGCCGCGAGCAGTACGCGTGCGACATCACCTACGGCACCAACAACGAATTCGGCTTCGACTACCTGCGCGACAACATGGCGTGGTCGAAGGACGAGCTGGTGCAGCGCGGCCACAACTTCGCGATCGTCGACGAGGTCGACTCGATCCTGGTGGACGAGGCCCGTACGCCGCTGATCATCTCCGGCCCGGCCGACCAGGCCACCAAGTGGTACGGCGACTTCGCCAAGCTGGTCACCCGGCTCAGCCGGGGGCAGGCCGCCGAGCCGCAGAAGGGTCAGGAGGAGACCGGGGACTACGAGGTCGACGAGAAGAAGCGCACCGTCGGCATCCATGAGTCCGGTGTCACCAAGGTCGAGGACTGGCTGGGGATCGACAACCTCTACGAGTCGGTCAACACCCCGCTGGTCGGCTACCTCAACAACGCGATCAAGGCCAAGGAGCTCTTCAAGAAGGACAAGGACTACGTCGTCATGGACGGCGAAGTCATGATCGTCGATGAGCACACCGGCCGTATCCTCGCGGGCCGCCGCTACAACGAGGGCATGCACCAGGCCATCGAGGCGAAGGAGGGGGTGGAGATCAAGGACGAGAACCAGACGCTCGCCACGATCACCCTGCAGAACTTCTTCCGCCTGTACGACAAGCTTTCCGGCATGACCGGTACGGCGATGACCGAGGCCGCCGAGTTCCACCAGATCTACAAGCTCGGCGTGGTCCCGATCCCGACCCACCGCCCCCTCGCCCGCATCGACCAGTCGGACCTCATCTACCGCACCGAGGTCGCGAAGTTCGACGCGGTGGTCGACGACATCGTCGAGAAGCACGAGAAGGGCCAGCCGGTCCTGGTCGGCACGACCTCCGTGGAGAAGTCGGAGTATCTGTCGCAGCAGCTCGCCAAGCGCGGGGTGCCGCACGAGGTGCTCAACGCCAAGCAGCACGACCGGGAGGCGACGATCGTCGCCCAGGCCGGCCGTAAGGGCGCCGTGACCGTGGCGACCAACATGGCGGGCCGCGGTACCGACATCAAGCTCGGCGGCAACCCCGACGACCTCGCCGAGGCCGAGCTGCGCCAGCGCGGTCTGGACCCGGTGGAGCACTCCGAGGAGTGGGCCGCCGCGCTGCCCGCCGCCCTGGAGAAGGCCGAGGCCGCGGTCAAGGCCGAGTTCGAGGAGGTCAAGGAGCTCGGCGGGCTGTATGTGCTGGGCACCGAGCGCCATGAGTCGCGCCGGATCGACAACCAGCTGCGCGGCCGCTCCGGCCGTCAGGGCGACCCCGGCGAGTCCCGCTTCTACCTCTCGCTCGGCGACGATCTGATGCGGCTGTTCAAGGCGCAGATGGTCGAGCGCGTCATGGCGATGGCGAACGTCCCCGACGACGTCCCGATCGAGAACAAGATGGTCACGCGGGCCATCGCCTCCGCCCAGTCGCAGGTCGAGCAGCAGAACTTCGAGACCCGTAAGAACGTCCTGAAGTACGACGAGGTCCTCAACCGGCAGCGTGAGGTCATCTACGGCGAGCGCCGCCGCGTCCTGGAGGGCGAGGACCTGCAGGACCAGGTCGGCCACTTCATGGACGACACGATCGAAGCCTATGTGCGGGCGGAGACGGTCGAGGGCTTCGCCGAGGAGTGGGACCTGGACCGGCTGTGGAGCGCCTTCAAGCAGCTCTACCCGGTCAGCGTGACGATCGAGGAGCTGGAGGAGGAGGCCGGCGACCGCGCCGGGATCACCGCCGAGTTCATCGAGGAGTCCATCAAGGACGACATCCACCAGCAGTACGAGGCGCGCGAGGAGCAGCTGGGCTCCGAGATCATGCGTGAGCTGGAGCGGCGGGTCGTGCTCTCGGTCCTGGACCGCAAGTGGCGCGAGCACCTCTACGAGATGGACTACCTCCAGGAGGGCATCGGGCTGCGCGCGATGGCCCAGAAGGACCCGCTGGTCGAGTACCAGCGCGAGGGCTTCGACATGTTCCAGGCCATGATGGAGGGCATCAAGGAGGAGTCCGTCGGCTATCTGTTCAACCTGGAGGTCCAGGTCGAACAGCAGGTCGAGGAGGTCCCGGTCGAGGAGGCGGAGGAGCAGGTCGTCCTCGAGAAGGACGTGCAGGACGCGGTGCCTGCGGGCGCGCCGTCCGCGGGTTCGGGCTCCTCGGCCCGCCCCGAGATCCGCGCCAAGGGCCTGGAGGCCCCGCAGCGGCCGGACCGGCTGCACTTCTCCGCCCCGACGGTGGACGGAGAGGGCGGCGTCGTCGAGGGCGACTTCCCCAACGGTGAGACGCCCCCGCCGCCCCGGTCGGAGGCCGACGGGCTGACCCGTGCGGAGCGGCGCAAGGCGCAGAAGGGCCGCCGCCGCAAGAAGTAGTCACCGGGCTTCGGTGGACGGGCCGGGGTGCCGCGCGGGAGCGCGGCACCCCGGCCCGTCGCGTTGCGCCTGCGGCCCTGCGGCTCTGCGGCCCTGCGGCTCTGCGGCCCTGCGGCTCTGCGGCCCTGCGGCCGGGCGGGTGTGCGGCCCTGCGGCCGGGCGGGTGTGCGATCGGACCGGCCTTCGGTGGCGTCGGCCCCCGTGTTCCGGGTCCCATGGGCGTTCGGCGGGTCTTTCCCCTCCCCGCCCCTTCCCGTAACCAGGGACTTCGCCCCTGGACCCCGGGCCATGCGGCGGAGCCGCATATCGACGCTGTGGGAAGGGGCGGGGAGGGGCAGCCCGCCGTAGGGGTCTCGATCCGTCGGAGGGCC
>NZ_JAEEAP010000650.1 GCF_016103465.1 Streptomyces sabulosicollis | reverse complement strand
CCCGCGATCAGCTCCAGAGCGCGTACCACATCCGGGTCGCCACCTCCCCCGACCGGCTCGGCGAGCCGGACGTCTGGGACAGCGGCAGGACGACGTCACGCCAGTCGGTCCTGGTCCCCTACGACGGCCCGGCCCTGCGCCCGCGCACCCGGTACCACTGGTCGGTGCGGGTCTGGGACGGCCACGGCCGCCCCTCCCCGTGGTCCGCCCCCGCCTGGTGGGAGACGGGGCTGCTCAACTCCGGCCAGTGGCAGGCTCGTTGGATCACCGCGCCGACCGCCCTGACCGCGCCCCCGTCCCTGGAGGGCGCCTCCTGGATCTGGTTTCCCGAGGGGGATCCGGCCGCCGAGGCCCCGGCGGCCACCCGGTGGTTCCGTACCTCCGTGCACGCCCCGGGGACCGTCCGCCGCGCCCGGCTGGTGGTGGCGGCCGACGACGGCTTCACCGCCCATGTGAACGGCACCGAGGTCGCCGCCCGCGAGGCACTGGGCGTCCTCAAGGCATGGAGCCATCCGGCCACCGTCGACATCACCGCATTCCTCGACGAGGGCGCCGCCACGCTGGCGATCGCGGCCACCAACGCCGAGCGGGGCCCGGCGGGGCTGCTGGCCACCCTGGAGCTCACCACCGAGGACGGCACCACCCACCACCACACGGACGCCACCTGGCGCACGACCGATACCGAACCCCCCACCGCCTGGACCGACCCCGGCTACGACGACAGCGGCTGGGCCGCCGCCAAGAAGCTGGCGGCCTGGGGCGCCGGGCCCTGGGGCAGGGTGTTCCCCCTCCAGGCCCCCGCCCAGCTGCGCCGCACCTTCCAGCTCACCAAGCCCGTGGCACGCGCCCGGCTCTACTCCACGGCCCTCGGCCTCTACGAAGCCCACCTCAACGGCGTCCGCGTGGGCCGCGACCAGCTCGCGCCCGGCTGGACCGACTACCGCAAGCGCGTGGCGTACCAGACCCACGACGTCACCGACGCCCTCCGCCGCGGGGCCAACGCCCTCGGGGTGACCCTCGCCCCCGGCTGGTACGCGGGGAACATCGCCTGGTTCGGCCAGGGCCAGTACGGCGACCACCCCGCCCTGCTCGCCCAGCTGGAGGTCACCTACGCCGACGGCAGCACCGAGCGCATCACCACCGACCAGCAGTGGCGGGCGGCCACCGGCCCGCTGCTGACCGCCGACCTGCTGATGGGCGAGGAGTACGACGCCCGCGCGGAGACCCCGGGCTGGACCTCACCGGGCTTCGACGACACCGGCTGGCGCCCCGCCGTCACGGCCTCGGACATCACCGCGGAGGTCGTGGCCCAGACCGACGCCCCGACCCGGGTGGAACGCGAGATCAAACCCGTCAAGGTCACCGAACCCGCCCCCGGTGTCCACCTCTTCGACCTGGGCCAGAACATGGTCGGCAGCGTCCGCCTCACGGTCTCCGGCCCGGCCGGCCACCAGGTCCGGATCCGCCACGCGGAGGTACTCAACCCGGACGGCACCGCCTACACGGCCAATCTCCGCACCGCCCGCCCCGTCGACACCTACACCCTCAAGGGCGGCGGCCGGGAGACCTACGAGCCGCGCTTCACCTTCCACGGCTTCCGCTACGTCGAGGTCACGGGCTACCCCGGAAAGCCCTCCCTCGATGCGATCACCGGCCGGGTGATGCACACCGCCGCCCCGTTCACCCTGGCGTTCCACACCGACTCGGCGATGCTCAACCAGCTGCACTCCAACATCACCTGGGGGCTGCGCGGCAACTTCCTGTCCATCCCCACCGACACCCCGGCGCGGGACGAACGGCTCGGCTGGACCGGTGACATCAACGTGTTCTCCAGCACCGCCGCGTACACCATGGAGTCCGCGCGCTTCCTCACCAAGTGGCTCCAGGACCTGCGTGACGGCCAGACCGACGAGGGCTCCTTCCCCGATGTGGCGCCCCACCTCGGCGACCTCGGCAACGGCGTGGCGGGCTGGGGCGACGCCGGGGTGACCGTGCCCTGGAACCTCTACCAGGCGTACGGCGACACCCGGGTGCTGCGCGAGAACTGGCCGGCCATGCGGCGCTGGATCGCCTACCTGGAGAAGCACAGCACCGACCTGCTGCGGCCCGCCGAGGGCTACGGCGACTGGCTCAGCGTCGAGGCGGACACCCCCAAGGACGTCATCGCCACCGCCTACTTCGCCCACGTCACCGACCTCGTGGCCCGCACCGCACACGTCCTGGGCGAGGATCCGGCCCCGTACGAAGAGCTCCTGACCCGCATCAAGGCGGCCTTCAACCGCGCGTACGTGTCCGCCGACGGCCGGATCAAGGGCGACACCCAGACCGCGTACGTCCTGGCGCTCTCCATGGACCTGCTCCCGGCCACCCTCCGCACACCCGCGGCCGACCGGCTCGTCGCGCTCATCAAGGACCGCGACTGGCACCTGTCCACCGGGTTCCTCGGCACCCCCCGGCTGCTTCCGACGCTCACCGAGACCGGTCACACCGACGTCGCCTACCGCCTGCTCCACCAGCGCACGTTCCCCTCCTGGGGGTACCAGATCGACCGGGGCGCGACCACCATGTGGGAGCGCTGGGACTCGATCAGACCGGACGGGAGCTTCCAGGACGTCGGGATGAACTCGTTCAACCACTACGCCTACGGCTCGGTCGGCGAGTGGATGTACCAGAACATCACCGGGATCGCCCCGGCCGCCCCCGGCTTCCGCGAGATCCTCATCCGGCCCCGCCCGGGCGGTGAGGTGCGCTCCGCGGAGGGCCGCTACGAATCCCTCTACGGCCCGGTCACCACCCGCTGGTCCCAGGGCGGGGACAGCGGCGGGGACTTCACCCTCACGGTGTCCATCCCCGTCAATACCACCGCCCGGATCTGGGTCCCGGCGCGCCGCGCGGCGGACGTGACCGCTCACGGCGCCCGTCTGCTGCGCATGGCGGACGGCTGCGCGGTGTTCGCCGTGGGGTCGGGGACCCACCACTTCTTGACGCGTGGCGGACCGCGCGGCTAGGTTTATTGAATCGTTTCATGAAGGAGATTCATGTCTGACGTTCCAGCCGTGAAGGCGGCCCTCAAGAGCCAGGCGGTCGAGACGCCGTCATGGGCGTACGGCAACTCCGGAACCCGCTTCAAGGTCTTCGCCCAGCCCGGCGTCCCGCGCACCCCCCAGGAGAAGCTGGACGACGCCGCCCAGGTGCACGCCGCCACCGGGGTCGCCCCCACGGTCGCCCTGCACATCCCCTGGGACACGGTCGAGGACTACGGGGCGCTCGCCAAGTACGCGGAGGAACGCGGCCTGAAGCTGGGTGCCATCAACTCCAACGTCTTCCAGGACGACGACTACAAGCTGGGCTCGGTCACCCATCCCGACCCGGCGGTCCGCCGCAAGGCGCTGGGCCACCTCCTGGAGTGCGTCGACATCATGGACGCCACGGGCTCCCGCGACCTCAAGCTCTGGTTCTCCGACGGCACCAACTACCCCGGACAGGACGACATCGCGGCCCGCCAGGACCGTCTCGCCGAGGCGCTGAGCGCGGTCTACGACCGCCTCGGCGAGGACCAGCGGATGCTGCTGGAGTACAAGTTCTTCGAGCCCGCCTTCTACACCACGGACGTCCCGGACTGGGGCACCGCCTACGCCCACTGCCTCAAGCTGGGCCCCAGGGCCCAGGTCTGCGTCGACACCGGCCACCACGCGCCCGGCACCAACATCGAGTTCATCGTCGCGCTCCTCCTGCGCGAGAAGAAGCTCGGCGCCTTCGACTTCAACTCCCGCTTCTACGCGGACGATGACCTGATGGTGGGCGCCGCCGATCCCTTCCAGCTCTTCCGGATCATGTACGAGGTGGTCCGGGGCGGGGGGCTGACCTCGGGGGTCGCCTTCATGCTCGACCAGTGCCACAACATCGAGCCCAAGATCCCGGCGATCATCCGCTCCGTGATGAACGTCCAGGAGGCCACGGCGAAGGCCCTCCTGGTCGACCGCGACGCCCTGGCCACCGCCCAGCGCGAGGGCGACGTCCTCGGCGCCAACGCGGTCCTGATGGACGCGTACAACACCGACGTACGGCCGCTCCTGGCCGAGGTCCGGGAGGAGCTGGGCATCGCCCCGGACCCGATGGCGGCGTACCGGGCCTCGGGGTGGGCGGAGCGGATCGTGGCGGAGC
>NZ_JAEEAP010000064.1 GCF_016103465.1 Streptomyces sabulosicollis | reverse complement strand
GGGGGCGGGGGGGCGAGCCAAACCGGGGGGGGGGGGGGGGGGGAACAGCCCGCCGCAGGAGTCACGGCTTGCGGGCCACTCCCGCCCACATGTTGATGTCCGCGCTGCGGATGTCCTCCGGCCGCTCCCCGGGGTCCGGCTTCCAGTCGTGGGGCTCGCAGACACCCGGCTCGACCAGTTCCAGACCGTCGAAGAAGGCCCCGACCTCGCTCTGGGAGCGGGTGGTGAAGGAGATCCCGCTCTCCTTGTAGACCTGGATGACGTTCCGCCAGGTCTCCTCGGAGAAGTCATGCGTGGAGTGGGTCAGCATGAGATAGCTGCCCGGGGCCAGCGGCGCCATCAGCTCGCGGATGATCTCGTACGGCTTGTCCTCCTCCGGAATGAAGTGGAAGAGCGCGTTCACGGAGATCGCCACCGGCTGGGCCAGGTCCAGCGTCTCATGCAGCTCGGGGGCGCTCATGATCCGCTGGGGATCGCGCACATCCGACTGCACATAGGCCGTACGGCCCTCGGGGGTGCCGACGAGCAGCGCCTGGGCGTAGGCCAGCACGATGGGGTCGTAGTCGGTGTAGACCACCCGGGCCTCCGGGACGACCGCCTGGGCCACCTGGTGGAGGTTGGGCTCGGTGGGGATGCCGGTGCCTATGTCCAGGAACTGCCGGACCCCGGCCTCCCGGGCCAGCCAGCGGGTGGCTCGGTGGATGAAGGCCCGGTTGACGGTGGCGTTGAGCCGGACGGTCGGATAGACCTCCAGCACCCGCCCGGCGGCCTCCGCGTCGACCTCGTAGTGGTCCTTGCCGTTGAGGTAGAAGTCGTACATCCGAGCCGGGTGCGGCCTGGTGGTGTCGATCTGGTCAGGGGCGAGTCCGTAGTCGGTCACGCGGCCCTCCGTTCCGGTGCGGTACCCGCCGAGGTGGTCAGGTTTTCTGGGCGTGTGAGCAGGAAGTCCGCGGCGCCGGCCTTGGCGCCCTGGATGAACTTCTCGATTTCGTGGTGGGTGTAGATCAGGGCGGGGCCGTCCGGGTCGGTCGACTGACGCAGGGCCACCCGCCCGTCGTTCAGCCTCAGAACCTCCACGCACGCACCGCCGTTGGGGCCGCTCCAGGGCTTGGCCCAGCCCTCGGTGCCCAGGTGTTTGGCGGGCATGCCGTTGTACACGTGTACCTGATCCACAGTCAGAGCTCCTTGCGAATCCCACGGAGAAAGCTCTCCGTCCGCCGCGCCGGTGTGGCCTGGGTGCCCATGCGGTCCAGGGCCTCCAGATAAGCGACCACATCGGAACGTTGGTCGAGATAGCCGGCGCCGGTCAGGCCCTCGGCGTAGACGATGTCCGGCAGTTCCGGGATCTGGAACCGGAAGAGCTGGAAGGGTCCGCCCATGCCCGGGTGAGGGCCGGCGGAGAACGGCACCACCTGAAGGGTGATGTTCGGTCTTTGCACCGCCTCGATCAGACGGTCGACCTGGGCGCGCATCACCTCGGGGCCGCCGATGGACAGCCGGAGCACCGTCTCGTCCATCACGACCCACAGATGCGGTGCGTCCGGGCGGCTGAGCAGCTCCTGGCGCTCCATCCGCAGCGCCACGCGGCGCTCGAGCTCCCGGTCGGACCCGTGCGGGAAGCCGATGGAGAGCAGCGCGCGGGCGTAGTCCTCGGTCTGCAGCAGTCCGGGTATGAAGTGCGGCTCGTAGGCGCGGATCCGGCTCGCCGCGCCCTCGAGGCTCACATAGAGACTGAACCAGTCCGGCAGCACATCGCGGAACCGGTGCCACCAGCCGGGCCGGTTGGCCTCCTCGGCGAGTGCGAGGAAGGAGTCGATCTCCTGCTGCTCGGCGCCGTAGGTCTGCAGCAGCTTCTCGACGTAGGGCAGTTTCAGGCCGACTTCGGCCTTCTCCATCCTGCGCACCGTGGTCTGGTTGACGTGCAGCGCCCTGGCCGCCTGGTCGTAACTGACGCCGGCTTTTTCGCGAAGGTCCCTCAGTCGCATGCCGAGGACCATCTGCCCGACGGTCGGGGCAGATCGCGCTTCACCCACGTCGTACCTCCTGGGACGGTCTTGTCGGGATCAGTGTGCCACGTACGAGGTGAGGACAACAGAGTGCTCTGGCTATTCTGCATTTTGCAGATCGCGCCTTGCCAACTGATGCTTGCAGCAACGATAGTGGCGGGTGTGACCGGTCCAACGTGACTGCTGTGTCGCGCACTTGCGGCATTCACGTACGGCATTCACGCCCCCACAGGTAGACGGACGGAAGGCACATGGCCGTGGCATTGCGTCAGCGCTCGACGATGGCCCACCACCTGAGCTCCGGTAGCGTTGACTCCGCCCTCCGTCAGGAGAGGTTCCAGCTGCCCGCCAGAGGCGCCTCGGTCGCGGTCGCCCGCCACCGGGTGCGGTCCCGGGCGCCGGAGTGGGGCTTCGCGGAGGATGTCTGCGAGGCCGCCGAGCTGGTGATGTCCGAGCTGTTCACCAATGCCCTGGTGCACACCGGGAGCGAGCAGATCCTCTGTGTGCTGCGCGCGCATGAGCGGCGCATGCTCTATGTCGAGGTCGCCGACCAGGGCGGCGGACCGGCCGTCCCCACGCCGCGGGAGGCCGGTCTGGAGGATGAGTGCGGACGCGGACTCGCGCTGGTCCGCGCCCTGGCCGAGGCGTGGGGGGACCGGCCGGGCGTGAACGGCGGACGGGTGGTCTGGGCCCAGATGAGCGTGCCCGTCGGCCGCTGACGCCGGGACCGGCCCCTCCCGTCACACCGCCGTCGTCCGCCGCTTCCCCGGGGCGGCCGGGTCATCGGCGCGGTCCCGGGAGAGGGCGGCGTCGCGGGTCTCCCGCATGGTGAGGTAGACGACGAGCGAAACCGCGGCGCACGCCGAGACGTACCAGTAGTACCCGGACTCCACGCCACCCTTCTTGAACCACAGCGCCACATACTCGGCCGTGCCGCCGAACAGCGCGTTCGCCAGCGCGTACGGCAGGGCCACGCCGAGCGCCCGGACATGGGTGGGGAACAGCTCGGCCTTCACCACGGCGTTGATCGAGGTGTAGCCGGTGACGATGACCAGCGCCGCGAGCGAGAGCAGCAGCGCCCCGGCGAAGCTGTCGGCGTGCGAGAGCGCGGTCATGATGGGGACGGTGCAGAGCATCGAGCCGATACCGAAGCTGATCAGCAGCGGTCGGCGCCCGATCCGGTCCGAGAGCGATCCGGCCAGCGGCTGCAACAGCATGAACAGGAACAGGGCGCAGAAGCTCACCAGCGAGGCGTCGGACTTGCTCATCCCGGCCGTGTTCGACAGGTACTTGGTGAGATAGGTGGTGTACGTGTAGTACGCGACCGTACCGCCCATGGTCAGCGCGATGACCAGCGCCGCCTCCTTGCGGTGGCGCAGCAGTTCGCCCATCGTCCCCCGCGCCTGGTCCTGGCGGGCGTCCTCCTCGGCGTAGATCTCCGTCTCCAGCAGATTGCGCCGCAGCCAGAAGACCACGGCCGCGCCCACGGCACCGACCACGAACGGAATGCGCCAGCCGTAGGAGTGCAGCGCGTCATCGGACATGGTGTGCTGCAGCAGGATCTGCAGACCGAGCCCGATCAGCTGACCCATCGTCATCGACACGTACTGGAAGCTGGAGACGAAGCCACGGCCGCCGGGCCGGGACGCCTCGGTGAGATAGGTGGCGCTGGCCGCGTACTCACCGCCCACCGACAGGCCCTGCAGCAGCCGCGCCACCAGCAGCACGGCCGCGCCGAAGTAGCCGACCTGGTCATAGGTCGGGGCGATGGCGATGAGCAGCGCGCTGGCCGACATCAGCGTCACCGTCAGGGTGAGCGCCGCCTTGCGGCCGCGCCGGTCTGCGAACCGGCCCAGCAGCCAGCCGCCGACCGGACGCATGAAGAAGCCGACCGCGAAGATCCCGGCGGTGTTGAGGAGCTGCGCCGTGTCATTGCCCTTGGGGAAGAAGGCTCCGGCGAAGTACGTGGCGAAGCTGGCGTAGACGAACCAGTCGTACCACTCGACGAGATTTCCGATCGAGCCGCCGAAAACGGCTCGCCAGGGAGTGCGTGGTTGGCTCCGGGGAGCGCTGTCGGTCACGGGGCCTCCAAGTGAGCGGGGTGATCTCCACACCCCTACCCCGCGGAGGGCCGGTCGGAAAAGAGTTTCCGCGGCGGGACCGCCGCCGGACGGCATACGGCCCGCCCGTCCGGCCCGGAGGTCAGCCCGTCCGGCCCGGAGGTCGGCCCGGCCCCGCCTCCTCCAGTGCCGCCATCCGTCGCTTGCCCCACGCGCCCAGCGGGCGCAGCGCGGTATTCAGCTCGTCGCCCAGCTCGGTCAGGGAATACTCCACCTTCGGCGGCTTCACGTCGTAGATCTCCCGGTGGACGACGCCGTCCGCCTCCAACTCCCTCAGTTGCTGTGTCAGCACCTTTTCGGTCACGCCCGGAACCAACCGCCGCAATTCCCCGAAACGGCACCGCTGGTGATCGAGCGCCCAAATGATCAGAACTTTCCACTTGCCGTCGATCACATCCACGGCCGCGTCCAGACCACAGACATAAGGCTGCTTTCCCATGCCCCCCGCCCGCCCTCACTGACCTGAAGGTAAGTACGCACTCTTTAGTGCGTACTTGCCCACACTACCGCCGGGCCACGAGCCTGTGACCGGCGCGCCCGATCCCTACGACCAAGCGATATCCGAACCCCTGGAGCAACCGATATGAGCCAAACCCCCGTGACGGTGCTGGGCCTCGGCGACATGGGCACCGCCCTGGCCCGCGCCCTCCTGCGGGCCGGGCACCGGACGACGGTGTGGAACCGCACGGCCACCAAGGCCGAGGCGCTCGCCGCCGAGGGCGCGCTGACCGCCGCCACGGCCGGTGCGGCCGTCGCGGCGAGCCCCCTGGTGGTGGTCTGCCTGCTCGACTACGACTCCGTGACGCGGGTGCTGGGCCCCCTCGGGGACGCCCTGTCCGGCAAGGCCGTCGTCAACCTCACCAACGGCACTCCGCGGCAGGCCCGTGAGCTGGCGGCATGGGCGGCCGGACACGGTGCCCGGTACCTCGACGGCGGCATCATGGCGGTCCCGCCGATGATCGGGACACCCGCCGCCTTCCTCCTCTACAGCGGCTCGCCCGCCACCTTCGCGGACCACCGGGGGGTGCTGGACCTCTTCGGCGAGAGCCACCACCTCGGCGAGGACCCCGGCCGGGCCCCGCTGTATGACATCGCCCTGCTCAGCGCGATGTACGGCATGTTCTCGGGCGTGCTGCACGCCTACGCCCTCGTACGGTCGGACGGCGTGGCGGCGGCCGATGTCGCCCCGCTGGTGGGGCGCTGGCTGACCGCCATGTCCGGGGCCGTGGACGGCTACGCGCGGCAGATCGACTCCGGTGACCACGCCACCGGGGTGGTCTCCAACCTCGCCATGCAGTCGGCCGCGTTCGTCAATTTCACCGGCTCCGCGCGGGACCAGGGACTCAGCCCCGAACTGATCGCCCCGATCGGCGACCTCATGGCCCGCCGGGTCGCCGACGGCCATGGTCATGAGGGCCTCTCGGGGTTGGTGGAACTGCTCGGCCGGGAGCGGCCCGGCGCCGCCTGAGCGCTCCGCCGATCCGCTCAGGCGTGGTGCTGCGACTCCGCTCAGGCGTGGTGCTGCAACACGGCCTCGCCGCGGCCGGGCAGGCGGGTGTCGGGCTCCTCCTCGCCGGTGGGCTGGCGGGGGATCGGATGGGGGAGCTGGAGCGGTGGCACCGGCTCGGCGGGCCCGTCCGGCACCTCGTGCGGTCCCGACCCGCCGGGCCCCTCCGGAACCTCCGGCCCGTCGGCTCCACCCGCTCCACCGGCTCCACCGGCGGCATCGCGCCCGCCGTGTCCGGGGGCGTCCGGCTCCTCGGCGGCCGTGGCCGGGGCGTGCTCAACAGCCGCTTCGGCCTCGGCCTCCGCCTCGGCGTTGTGCACCGTCAGCATCACCAGGCCGGTGCTCGCGACGAGGGCCGCCACCAGGGCGAGCAGCGTGCCGGGCGCGCCGTGCCGGAAGTGCTCGCCCAGCGCGGCGAGGCCGACGGCGGTGGCGACCACCGGATTGACCACGGTCGCCGTCGCCAGCGGCGAGGCCAGCCCGGCGCCCCGGTACGACGCCTGGGAGAGCAGCACCCCGCCCGAGGCCAGCAGCCCGATCGTGACCAGACCGGGCAGGGCGTCCTGCCACGCGTCCCAGGTCCACTCCACGGCCACGTTCTTGGTGACCACCGACGAGACACCGAAGGCCGTCCCCGCGGCCGCCGCCAGCAGCACACTGCGGATCCCGGGCGACCTCATCAGCCGGGCCGCCCCGGTCAGCACCGCGATGACGGAGACCGTGATCACGATCAGCCAGAAGCCCTCCCGCTCGGCCAGCGCCTGGGCCCGCGAGGAGCCGGTCAGCGAGAGCAGCCCGGCGAGCCCCACGGTGGCCAGCAGCGCGCCCCGCCAGCCGGCCGCGCCGACCCGGCGGCGGACGAACAGGGCCGCCATCGGCAGGGCGAAGACGATCGTGAGAGCCCCTAGGGGTTGCACCACGCTCAGCGGGCCGTAGGCCAGGGCGATCACATGGAGGACCGCGCCCGCCCCGTTGAGGGTCACCGCGGTCCACCAACTCCCACGCCGCAGCGGAGCGGAGGCGAGGCGCGGCGTCGTGGCCGCGACATGCTCCTGGAGTATGGCTCCGGCGGCGTAGCAGACCGCGGAGGCCAGGGCGAGCAGCACAGACAGCGCGAGGGAGGTCACGTCGCGGCCCCCTGGGCCGATCGGTCTTCGTCCATGCCCTCATCCTTGACGGTGGGAAGTACCCCCGTCGTCGTCCTTGAGCACAGACTTGCGCGTACTACTTGCGTAGTAGAGCCCTCCACCGATGGGGTGCTTTGGCGGCTGCCGTACGGGCCCGCTGGAGCAGTTCGTTCTGCGGCTCGGCGGGGCGGTAGACGGTGAGCGCACCGGGCCACTTGTCGATGAGCAGCTGCTCCGCGGGGTCGGCGGCCACCTCGCCATCGTAGGCACGGCTGTCCACGCCGTGGAGGCCCGACAGGCGCAGTTGGCGCATGCGCCGCGTCGTATAGACGTGTGACCGGCCGAGCGTGCCGGTGAGCGCCGCGATCAGCAGCCGGGTGCGGGCCAGCCGCTCCTCGCCGTCGATCGCCCGCACATCGAGCAGCCCGTCGTCGAGCTGCTGGCGGTAGGCGGGCGCGAAACCCTCCGGGGAGTAGACGCCGTTGCCGGCGAACAGCATCCACAGCCGCCGCGGCCGCCCGTTGACCTCCACCTCCATGGGGCTCGCGGTGCGCAGCACCCGGGCGAGCGCGACGGCGGCCGCGGGCCACTTGCCGAGCCGGCCCTGCAGGCTCTCCCGGATCCGCACCAGCTCCGGGTAGAAGCCGAGGCTGAAGGTGTTGACGAAGTGGCTGGTCCCGCCGCCGCCCACGAGGGGCGTGGCGCGGCCGAGGTCCACGGCGACCGCGTCGCCCTCGGTCACGGCGTGCGCGGTGTCCTCGAAGGCCGGTACGCCGAGGTCCAGCGCGAAGTGGTCGAGGGTGCCGCCGGGGAACACGGCGAGCGGCAGCCCGCGTTCGGCCGCGATCGCGGCGGCGGCGTTGACGCTGCCGTCGCCGCCGCAGATGCCCAGCGCCCCGGCCCGCTCGGCGGCGCGCTGGGCGGCCTGCCGGAGCAGGGCGATGAAGTCGTCGTCGGGCCCGCACTCCACGATCTCCGCGGCGGGCAGCAGCACCCGCAGCTGCTCGGCGACGGTGAAACCGCCGGTGATGGCCGTGCCGGCCCGCTGGTTGACCATGACCACCAGGCCGTCGCCCTTGGGCAGGGCGGGCGCCGAGATCCGCGGCCGGGCCTGCGCCGGGACCTCGGGCCGCGGCGGCCAGTAGCGGCAGGTCAGCGCGGCGGCCCCAGCGCCGAGGGCGATACCGGCCAGCACATCGCTGGGGTAGTGGACGCCCACGTACACCCGGGAGACGGCGACTGCGGCGGCGAGCGGGGCGACCAGCAGGCCGTACCGCGAGGACTCCAGGGCCACCCCGGTGGCGAACGCGGCGGCGGAGGCCGAGTGCCCGGAGGGGAAGGAGCTGGTCCACGGCTGCCGGCGCAGCCGGCGCACCAGGGGCACGGCGTCCAGCACCGGACGCTTGCGTTCCACGGTCCACTTGACCACGACGTTCGACATGAGCGAGGCGGCGGCGAGCGAGCCCAGCCCGCGCAGCGCGGCCCGCCGCGCGGTGCGGCCGCCGACCGTGGCGAGCACTCCGGCCGTGCCGAACCACAGCCGGCCGTGGTCGGCGGCCCGGCTGATCCGGGGCAGCAGCGGATGGGCACCGCGGAGCCGGCTGTCCGCGACCCGCGCGAACAGCCGGCGGTCGAAGTCACTGATGCGTCTCATGCGTGATGGGTATCCCGGAACGGCGGTCGGCACGCGTCATCCGCGGGCGACCGGGACCCGGCCGGGGGACCGGGGACGCGGTTCAGGACGCGGGGAGCCCCCAGCGCGGCGCGGACTCATTGGGCTCGACCGGGCGGACCGTCAGGTCCGGGCGGTCGCCGCGGGCGGTGATGATCGCCTCCTGGCCCCTGGTGAGCGCGATCCGGATCGTTCCCGTGCCCGCGGTCTCGTACGGCAGCCGCCGCCCGCGCCCGTCCCGCACCTCGATGGGCCCGTCCAGGGAGTGCCGTACGACACAGGGCGCGCCCGCCTCGCTGCGCAGCCGCACCCAGCGGGTCCGGCCGTCCTCGCGGGCGGCGCTCAGCAGGAAGGCGCCCTGGGTGCGGAAGTCGTGGACCACCAGCTCACGCCAGGCGGCGGGCAGCGCGGGGAAGATCCGGATCACCCCGCCCCAGCTCTGGCACACCATGTCGTGCAGCGACTGCGCGGCCGACAGCGGCGTCTCGATGACCGGGCCGGACTCCTTGTACATGGTGTTCGGCTGGATGAAGCGGCGCATCAGCTCACCCAGGTACTTGAGCGCGTCCTCCCCACGCCCCATCTGCGCGGACATCGAGGCGGCGCCGGTGAAGGTGTAGCCCTGGAGCGCGCCCTCGAAGCCGACCCAGTGGTTGAGGGAGGTCTCGATCAGCTCGCGCTGGGCAGGGTCCTCCCAGGTGACCTCGTACAGCGGATAGACGGCGAGCATATGGGAGTAGTGGCGGTGGGACTTGGCGAAGGGCACCCCCGCGCCGATCATGAAGCCGTTCTCGTCGACGGGGTACGGGGTGAGCTTGGCCAGCACCTCGCGCCAGCGCGGTGCGGAGGGGTCCTTGACGCCGAGGATCCGGGTTGCGTCCAGGAGGGTGGCGCAGCCCCAGCGCAGCAGCATCAGGTCGTAGTTGCAGTCGGGCGCGTTGACGCCGTACTCGGGCGAGAAGGTGGCGGGCAGGTGCAGCTTGCCGTCGCTGCCGGGGGTGAGGAAGTGGAGGTAGTAGGCGATGGCCTTGCGCAGCAGCGGATAGACCACGTCGCGCAGCACCGACTCGTCCATGGTGTGGCGGTAGGTCAGCCAGACGTTGTGCAGCGCCCAGGTGAGGTTGCCGACCGCGAAGCCGCCGTTCGCCACCGCGCCGCCGTTGACCAGATGGATGTCGGTGGTGCGGGGGATGCCCGCCGAGTCCTTGCGGTACGGGGCGTCGAGCTGGTTGGAGAGGTTGTCGCGGAATTCGCCGAGCGCCCGCGTCACCGCGTCCAGCTCGAGGTGGTTGGAGCCGTGGATCAGCCAGTACTCCAGCTGCACATTGAGGTTCCACCAGGTCGCGGGCCACGGGGTGGACTCCAGCCAGGGCCCCGAGGTGGCCATCACGGGGGCGTCGGCGCGCGCGGCCGCGGCCACCTTGTACAGCTGGATCCAGTAGAAGCGCTGGAGCCGGGCGTCGGGCAGGGAGAGGAAGCTCTTCCGGTAGTAGGCGTGCCACCAGGAGCGATGGGTGGGCGCGAGGGCGTCGTAGGGGAGCGCCGAGGCGGACCGGATGTCCTTCAGCGCGCGGTCGCGGGCGGTGCGCTTGGGGTGGGAGTGGGCCACGGTGACGTACAGCGTCCGCCGCCCGGCCCGGGTCCGCTCCCGCCAGGCCGTCACATGCTGTCCGCCGGCGAGCAGCGGCTGCACGGCGACCTGGACGCCGTGGTGGTCCTCGACGACGGCCGGGGGGTTGCCGGTGTAGCCATCGGGGATCGGTTTGAAGGCGACCCGCGGGCTGATGGCCTCGGCGGGGTGGAACACCCAGCGGAACGCGGCCTCGCCGGCGCTCGGGGTCACCTCGATCGCCATGACGGAGCGTGAGTTGTGCACCAGGGCGCGGAGGGTGAGCGTGCCCTGGTCGGTGGTGATGGTCCCGGTCAGCTCGGCGTCGCGCAGCCGCAGCCGCCAGTCGACGGCGGTGATGGCACCGACCGGCTCCAGGGTGAAGTACCCGATGGGCAGCCGCGCGAGCCCGAAGAGGGAGCCGAACTCCGGGCGGTGGTCCTGGACCTCGCTGTGCTGCACGTTGAAGCGCACCGCGTGTCCGTCGCCCGGCTCGGCGTAGATCCCCGAGCCGAGCAGGGCGTTCCCGAGGAAGGGGCCCTCGTACCAGGTCCGCGGCATCTTCTGCCACACCAGGTCGGCGTCGGCGAGGACCGTGGCCCAGGGGTCCCCCGCGGGGCGGGCGGCCGCGGCGGGGGCCTGCGGCTCGGCGGCGTACGCGGTCGCGGTGGCCGGGCCGGCGAGTCCGGCGGCGCCCGCGGCCATGGCGGTGCCGACGACGGTCCTTCTGGTGGGTGCGGATGACATGACGCTCCAGGGGTGTGAACCGGGGTGCGGGTGTTCTTCGGCGGGGGCGGCGGGGCGCGGCGGCGGTCACGTACATGCCTGAGGTTCCTCGACCTGAACCCCTCGGGCATGATGCAGCCCCCGTGGCGGAACCGGAACCCCTTGGGCGGCATAAACATCGGATGGACGGCCAGGCGAGTGAGGCGAAAATGGCGCCTGTGCGGGGACAAGGGCAGTAAGACCTCGGATCTCAGATGCGGTAAGACCTCGGATCTCCCGGCCCTGAACCAGGCGGGTTGCGCGTTCGCTTCCCGCCCCCGGACGATCAGCCCGACGCCATGCCGGAAGCGGTGCTCGAAGTCGCCGAAGTGTTCCGTGACCGCGGCGAGGGAGGGGAAGCGCTCGGCGGTGGCCGCCCGCCGCAGCGGCTCCATGCCGCCGATGCCCCGGGCGGCCTGCTCCTCCTGGGTCAGGCCGAGCGTGAAGTACACCGGCGACCAGGTTTCATTGATCCTGGATCAAGAGATCGGGATCGCGACCCACAAGATCGCAACCCAACAAGGGAGATGGTGGGGTGAACGACGTCGTCGTGGTGGGGCCGGGCCCGTGGGGCTGCTGCTCGCCGCCGAGCTGCGGCTGGCGGGCGTGGACGTCACCGTGCTCGAGCGCGCGGCAGCCCGCAGCCCGCACTCCAAGGCGCTGACCCTCCCCCCGCGCAGCCTGGAGGTGCTGGCCATGCGCGGTCTCGCCGAGCCGTTCCTCCGCGAGGGCGAGCCCGTGCCCACCGGGCACTACGGCGGGCTGCCGGTCCGGCTGGACTTCTCCGTGCTGGACACCCGCTTCCCGTACACGCTGGTCCTGCCGCAGCTCCGCACCGAGCAGCTGCTGGAGGAGCGGCTGCGGGCGCCGGGCGGGGAGATCCGCTGGGAGCACCGGGCGCTGGAGGTGCGCCAGGACGCGGACGGCGCCGAGGTGGACGTGGCGGGCCCCGACGGGACGTACACCCTGCGCGCGGTGTGGGTGGCGGGCTGCGACGGGGCCGGAAGCGCCGTGCGGACCTCCGCCGGGAGCGGACTTCCCCGGCACCGGGCGCCGAGGGAGGGGCGGGGCACGGCCGACGCCCGCGCCGCCGCCGGGGCGATCGCCGGGGACCCGGACCGGATGCGGGCCGTGACCGCCCGCCCGACCACCGCCCATGACGGCTGGACCGGGCGGCGGACGGTGCTGGTGCGCCCCGACGGCCATGTCGCCTGGGATGCCGCCCTGTCCACCACGTGAGACGAGTTCGGTGGGTCTCGTACGTACCAGCTCACCACGGATGGCTCCGCGCGGCCACCGGGCGCGGAACGCGGTCCCGGCGGCGGCTCGTTGTCCACTCCATGAGAATCGACGCGCGGAGCGTTCAGGCGCTGGTTAATCTGACGACAGATCCGGTTCAGCCGACACGAGGGAGTGTGCGGTGACCCCTGAACAAACACAGAGCGACGACGCGCGCGCCGATAACAGCGGGCGGTTCGTGCAGGCCGCCGAGGTGGGCAGTCTGGAGGTATGGGCGCGTTCCGCGCCGATCCGACTCGCCGGCTACGAGGACGACCTCGCCGAGCCCCACATCCTCCAGAGCGTGGACTGATGGCCCGGCGCACGTGCTGAGAGCGAGGGAGGACACCGGTCCCCCGGCCGCGGCCGCTGGCAGCAAGCGGACATCCGGGCCGTCGACCGGTCGCCTCCCTCGTCCGACGGATCACCCTTCCGGCTCGGCTACCAACTGGTAGTTAAGCCCTCCACCCCCGCGATGCGGCACCGGACTGGTGTGCCACGCCAGCCACATGGCAGGATGCATCGCGCGGCGTCGTCCGCCTTAACCAACCGTGAGGGTGTACGAGCCCGGGAGCAGCCGTGAGGGGGCGCAGATGGCAGCGGGTGCCGACAGGTCACCGGACGCCGCCGGCAGCCCGCTGGCGGACCGGCTCAACTACCTGTTCACCACCATGCACCCGCCGGGCGCGCCGTACACCAACGCGCATGTCGCCGAGGAGATCAGCGGTGGCCAGGAGTACGGCGGGGTGAGCCTGACCGAGCAGTATCTGTCGATGCTGCGCAACGGCAGGCGCACCAACCCCAGCCCGGACGTGCTGCGGGCGCTCGCCAAGTTCTTCGCCGTGCCCGTCGGTTATCTGCTGGGCGATCTGTCGCCCTCGCAGGCCGAGCGGGTCGAGGAAGAGGTACGGTTCCTCGTCGCCATGCGCGACAAGCGGGTCCGCAGCATCGCGCTGCGCTCGGTGGGCCTCCCGCCGGAGGTCCAGGACAGTCTCACCACGATCATCTCCCAGTTCCGGCAGCAGATGAACCTTCCGCCCGAGCCACCCGGTCCGAACGGCGCCGGAGGGGCCGAGGGTCCGGGCGGTCCGGACGGCGAGGCGACGAATGGCCGCCGATGACCCGGAACTGTTCTCCTCCTGGCGGCGGACCGGAAACGAGGGTGGTACAGGCATGCGAGTGGGCCGGATGCGGCGGCGGTGCAAGCAGCTCATCAAGGAGCTCGGGCTGCCCGCCTCGACCGACCTGCCGGGTCTGTGCGACCTCGTGGCCCGCCGCGTCGGACGCCCCGTCCACCTGGTGCCGATGAGCCTGGGCGGTGTGGTCTCGGGCATGACCGCCTCGACGGACGAGGACTACTGGATCTTCTACGAGCTCAGGACCTCCCCCTGGCACCAGATCCACATCGTGCTGCATGAGATCGGCCATCTGCTGCTCGGACACGAGCAGGACCCGGCGGTCACCGAGGACGCGCTGCGGATGTGGACGCCCTCGGTCGACGTGACCACCGCGATGCGCCGGCTGGGGATGACCCCGGACTTCGCCCGCCACCACTGCTACGACAACCTCACCGAGCGCGAGACCGAGGTGCTGGGCACTCTCCTGATGGAGCGTGTGGTGCCGACCTCGCCCGACCACGGGCTGCCGCTCCAGGGCCGGGCGGCCGAACTCGCCGCGGCACTCGGCCCGGCGCTGCGCCATGTGCGCACCGACGGGGCCGACCGTACCGGTGGCGCACGCGGGGAACCGGGCGGTGACACCGGTGTTTGACCTCGTCTACCTGTGCTTCGGCGCCGCCGCCTGGGCGATGGCCGGCTACAAGGCCCGCGCCTGGTTCCGCGACCGCGCCAACGCCGATCTCGGCCTGGCGTGTGTGATGACCGCCGCCGTGGCGAATGTGTTCCTGCTCTCCGCGCCCAGCGTCTACCGCTGGTTCGACGGGCTGGTGGGCGTCGCCAATCTCGCCATGGTCCTCCTCTACTCCTCCGTCGTGGTGTTCGCCACCGGCGCCCTGGTGCTGCTGCTGCGCTGGACGGGGTCCGCGGTGCCGCCCGGCGCGGTGGTCGCCGCCGTGGCCGTGGCGTGGACCGTGGCCGTGGTCGGGTTCGCGGTGGGCCGTCCGGACGCCGTGGAGCACCCCCGCGACTTCAGCACCGCCTACGCCGACGCCCCCGGAGTGGTCCTCTTCCTGGTGCTGTATCTGGCCATTTTCGGAGCCGGTCTGGCGGGGCTCGGCATCCTGTGCCCGCGCTATGCCGCCAGCCTGCGCGGCTCATGGCTGGCCCGGGGGCTGCGGGTGCTGGCGGCCGGATGCTGGCTGGGACTGGCGTACTGCGCCTGCAAGCTGATCGGTTTCGTCTTCTCCTGGGCGGGCCATGAGCTGTACTGGCTCTCCAACGGAGTGGCCCCGCTGACCGCCTCGGTCGCGGCCCTCCTGGTGCTGGCCGGTTTCGCCATCCCCGCCGTGGGGCCGCGGGCCTCCGCGTGGCGCCGCTTCCGGAGGCTGCGGCCGCTGTGGCGGGAGGTCACCGCGCAGGCCCCCGAGGTGTCCATGGGGCACTCCCGCTGGACCGGCTGGTGGCCGTTCGCGGACCTGGAGTGGCGGGCCAACCGTCAGATGGCGGAGATCCGGGACGTCCAGCGCGGCGTACGCCATCATGTGGAGGCCCGCGCGCTGGAGATCGCGCATGTCAAGGGCGGCGCGGCGCGACTCGACGATTGGCAACTTGCTGCCGTAGTGGAAGCAGCGGCGCTCAGACGCGGTTTGCTGAATCAAGCAGACGGACATGTGCCGGAGTCCGCGGCGGACAGCGTGGTGGTGACGACGGGGGCCGAACTGGCGGAGGAGCACGAGCATCTGGCCCGCGTCGCCGACGTCTACCACCTGCCGCTGGTGGACGAGGTGCTCGCGGAACTGAGGGAGGAGACCGCCGCCCAGCGGCGGTGAACGGGGGGAACACAGACGAGGTGGCCCTGGACGGGGGTCGGGGCCGCCCGTGGCACAGGCGGCGCCGGGGAGATTCAGCCCCGGCGCCGCCTCCCGGCCACTACCACGCACCACCGCGCATCGCCCGGACGGGCCGGAACCCCCCACCCGTCCGGGCGCCGAGTACGCCACGGCCTAGAGTCGGGATTCATGCAGAACACCGCGAACGCCGCCGGAACGGACGGCCCGGAGCTCGTTGACACCGCCCCGCTGATCGAGGACCTCTACCCGGCCCTGGCCACGCTGCGCGAGGCCGGCCCGGTCCACCGGATCGCCGGCACCGACGGCCGCCCCGCCTGGCTGGTGACCCGCTACGAGGATGTGCGGCGGCTGTTCGCCGATCCGCGCCTCGCCCTGGACAAGCGCCACGCCGCGCCGGGCAACTACAGCGGCTTCTCCCTGCCGCCCGCCCTCGACACCAATCTGCTCAACATGGATCCGCCGGACCACACCCGGGTGCGTCGGCTGGTGGTCAAGGCGTTCACCCCCGGCCGCGTGGAGAAGATGCGCGAGCCGGTCCGGCGGATCGCCGAGGAACTGCTCGACGCCATCGAGCCCGACGGCCGCGCGGACCTCCTGGCCGCCTACGCCGGGCAGTTGCCCATCATCGTCATCTGCGACCTGCTCGGCGTCCCGCAGCGCGACCGGCGCGACTTCCGGGCCTGGAGCGACGCCCTGATCACCCCCGATCCGGCGCGGCCGCAGGCGGCGAAGGAGGCGGTCGGCAGCATGCTCCGCTTCTACACCGGGCTGATCGCGAAGAAGCGCGCCGAGCCCGCGGACGACCTGCTCTCGGATCTGATCCGGGTCCGTGACGACGAGGCCGGGGACGGCGACGGCAGGCTCAGCGAGGACGAACTGACCTCGCTCGCCTTCCTCATCCTCCTCGCGGGCTACGAGAACACCGTCCACCTCATCGCCAATGCGGTGCTCACCCTGCTCGACCACCCCACGGTCCTCCACGAGCTGCGCGAGGACCCGAGCGGTCTCGCGGCCGCCTTCGACGAGCTGGCGCGGTACGAGGGCCCGGCGTCGCTGGCGATCCGCCGCTTCCCGCTGGAGGACATCGAGATCGGCGGGGTGACCATCCCCGCCGGGGAGACCGTCCTGCTCTCGGCGGCCTCGGCCCACCGCGACCCGGCCCAGTTCAAGGATCCGGACGAGTTCAATCCACATCTTGGCCGGTCCGGTCACCTTGCGCTGGGTCACGGCATCCACTACTGCCTCGGCGCGCCGCTGGCCCGAATGGAGACGGAAATCGCTCTGGCCGCGCTGCTTCGCCGTTTCCCGGGACTGCGGCTGGACGTCCCGAGGGAGCGGCTCCGGTGGCGGCCGTCGATCCGCGCGCGTGGCCTGATCTCGCTGCCCGTCGCATGGTGATCCGGGGAAGCGAACAGGTTTTTGATGCATAACCCCCCGCCGATGCGGTAAAAAGGTCTTCGAGCCCGCCCGGTGTGCATCCCCCGTCGCACCGGGCGGGCCTCTGTGCGCGAGCCCCCGTGCGGGGTGCGGGACGTGTGCCCCGGCCCCCTGCCGAGACCCGGGCGCGCCCGGCCCAGCCGCCTCCCGCGCCCCGGCCGTGGACGGCCGCCACCCCTGAAATCCCTAGTGTCCCTCCCTGAGATCACTAGAGAGTAAGCTCACAGCCCCAACCACTGCTCCGGCTTTAGGCGACCCCATTAGCCTCCTCCTATGACGGTCCTGCCCGACGGGCTTCCCCTAGCCGACGATTTCCCGGAAGTGACGCGAGACCAATGGCGCCACCTCGTCGAAGGCGTGCTGCGTAAAACCGGCACCTCGGACGCCGTGGGCGCCGAGGCCGAAGAGGCCCTCGCGACCGCACTCGAGGACGGAATCACCGTCCGCCCCCTCTACACCGCCGACGACGCCCCCGAGGACGCCGGGTTCCCCGGCTTCGCGCCCTTCGTGCGGGGCGGCCGGGCCGAGGGCTCCGCCGTGTCCGGCTGGGACGTGCGCCAGCGCCACGCCCACCCCGATCCCGCGCGCACCAACCAGGCGATCCTCGCCGACCTGGAGAACGGCGCCGGTTCGGTCTGGCTCGCGGTCGGCGCCGCCGGGGTGCCCGTGGACGCCCTCCCCGAGGCGCTGAAGGGGGTCTATCTCGACCTCGCCCCCGTCGCCCTCGACGCGGGCGCCGACTTCGAGGACGCCGCCCGCGCCCTGCTGCGGCTCTACGCCGGCCGCGAGGTGCCGCCCGGCGCCGCGCTCGGCAACCTCGGCGCGGACCCGCTGGGGCTCGCGGCCCGCACCGGACGCGACGAGGGCCTGGCCGGGCGGCTGGCCGCCGCCGCCGACCTCGCACGGATCTGTGACCGCGACCACCCGGGGGTGCGGGCCTTCGCCGTGGACGCGCTGCCGTACCACGAGGCGGGCGCCGGGGCCGCCCAGGAGCTCGGCTGCTCCCTCGCCGCCGCGGTGGCGTATCTGCGCACCCTCACCGGGGAGGGGCTGAGCGTCGAAGCCGCCTGTGCCCAGCTGGAGTTCCGCTACGCGGCCACCGCCGACCAGTTCCTCACCATCGCCAAGCTCCGGGCCGCCCGGCGCCTGTGGGCGCGCGTGGCGCAGGCGTGCGGCGCGCCCGAGGAGGCGCGCGCCCAGCGCCAGCACGCGGTGACCTCGACGGTGATGATGACCCGGCGCGACCCCTGGGTGAACATGCTGCGCACCACCGTGGCCACCCTCGCCGCGGGCGTCGGCGGCGCGGACGCGGTCACCGTGCTGCCCTTCGACAGCGCCATCGGCCTCCCCGACGACTTCGCCCGGCGCATCGCCCGCAACACCTCCACGATCCTGCTGGAGGAATCGCACCTGGCCCGGGTGATCGACCCGGCCGGCGGCTCCTGGTACGTCGAGAAGCTCACCGACGACGTGGCCCGCGCCGCCTGGGCCTGGTTCCAGGAGATCGAGCGCGCCGGGGGCATGGCCGCGGCCCTCGCCTCCGGGCTGGTGCGTGACCGGCTCGCCGAGACCTGGGCGCGCCGCGGCCGCGATCTCGCCCGCCGCAAGGAGCCGATCACCGGCGTCAGCGAGTTCCCGAACCTCGCCGAGCGGCCCGTCGAGCGCGAGCCGGCGCCCGAGCCGCCCGGCGGCGGGCTGCCGAGGGTGCGCCGCGACGAGGCGTACGAGGCGCTGCGCACCCGCTCCGACGCCCATCTGGCGGCCGAGGGCGCCCGGCCCAGGATCTTCCTGGCCGCGCTGGGCCCCGCCGCCGCGCACACCGCCCGCGCCTCCTTCGCCGCCAACCTCTTCCAGGCGGGCGGGATCGAGGCGGTGCACGAGCCGGTCACCGTGACCGCGGAGACGGTCGCCGAGGCGTTCGCCGCCAGCGGCGCCCGCGTGGCCTGCCTGTGCTCCAGCGACAAGCTGTACGCGGAGGGGGCGGCCGCCCTGGCCGAGCGGCTGAAGGCGGCCGGGGCGACCCGGGTCTACCTGGCCGGGCGGCCGGGGACACTACAGGACGAGTACGAGCGGGCCGGAGTGGACGGATACGTCTTCGCGGGCTGCGACGCGGTCGAGGTGCTCTCCTCGGCTCTGGACACCATGGGGGTGGCGTGATGACGGGCTCTCCGGTGGAGCCCGGGAGGATCCCGGACTTCTCGGCGGTCGACCTGGACGGACCGGCCGAAGGCCCGGTGCCCAGCTCCGGTGACTGGGCCGCCGCGTTCCAGAACGGCGTGGGCAAGGGCGTGGAGGACCTGGTGTGGGACACCCCCGAGGGCATCGGGGTCAAACCGCTCTACACCGCCGAGGACCTCGAGGGCGTCGACTTCCTGGGCACCTACCCCGGCGCCGCGCCCTATCTGCGCGGCCCGTACCCGACGATGTACGTCAACCAGCCCTGGACCATCCGGCAGTACGCGGGCTTCTCCACCGCCGAGGAGTCCAACGCCTTCTACCGCCGCAACCTCGCGGCCGGACAGAAGGGCCTGTCGGTCGCCTTCGACCTGCCCACCCACCGGGGCTACGACAGCGACCACCCCCGGGTCACCGGTGACGTCGGCATGGCGGGCGTGGCCATCGACTCCATCTACGACATGCGGCAGCTCTTCGACGGCATCCCGCTGGACCGGATGAGCGTGTCGATGACGATGAACGGCGCGGTGCTGCCCGTGCTCGCGCTCTACATCGTGGCCGCCGAGGAACAGGGCGTGCCGCCCGAGAAGCTGGCCGGGACCATCCAGAACGACATCCTCAAGGAGTTCATGGTCCGCAACACCTACATCTATCCGCCGCAGCCGTCGATGCGGATCATCTCCGACATCTTCGCCTTCACCTCGCAGCGGATGCCGCGCTACAACTCCATCTCCATCTCCGGCTACCACATCCAGGAGGCCGGGGCCACGGCCGATCTGGAGCTGGCGTACACCCTCGCCGACGGGGTGGAGTACCTGCGGGCGGGCCGGGACGCCGGGATGGACGTGGACGCCTTCGCGCCCCGGCTGTCGTTCTTCTGGGCCATCGGCATGAACTTCTTCATGGAGATCGCCAAGCTGCGGGCGGCGCGGCTGCTGTGGGCCAAGCTGGTCAAGCAGTTCGACCCGAAGAACCCCAAGTCGCTGAGCCTGCGCACCCATTCGCAGACCTCCGGCTGGTCGCTGACCGCCCAGGACGTCTACAACAACGTGGCGCGCACCTGCGTGGAGGCCATGGCCGCCACCCAGGGCCACACCCAGTCGCTGCACACCAACGCCCTCGACGAGGCGCTCGCGCTGCCCACCGACTTCTCCGCGCGGATCGCCCGCAACACCCAGATCCTGCTCCAGCAGGAGTCGGGCACCACCCGGGTCATCGACCCCTGGGGCGGCAGCGCGTACGTCGAGAAGCTGACGTACGACCTGGCGCGGCGGGCCTGGCAGCACATCGAGGAGGTCGAGGCGGCCGGCGGCATGGCCAAGGCCATCGACGCGGGCATCCCCAAGCTGCGCGTCGAGGAGGCCGCGGCCCGCACCCAGGCGCGGATCGACTCCGGGCGCCAGCCGGTGATCGGCGTCAACAAGTACCGGGTGGACAGCGATGAGCAGATCGAGGTCCTCAAGGTCGACAACTCCGCGGTGCGCGCCCAGCAGATCGAGAAGCTGCGGCGGCTGCGCGCCGAGCGCGACGAGGCCGCCTGCCAGGACGCGCTGCGCGCCCTGACCGCGGCCGCCGAGTCCGGACCGGGCGCGGGCCTGGAGGGCAATCTGCTGGCGCTGGCCGTGGACGCCGCCCGCGCCAAGGCCACCGTGGGCGAGATCTCCGACGCGCTGGAGAAGGTCTATGGCCGTCACTCCGGCCAGATCCGTACGATCTCCGGTGTGTACCGAGACGAGGCCGGACCGTCGTCCGGCGTGGACCGCACCCGCACGCTGGTCGAGGCGTTCGAGCGTGAGGAGGGCCGCCGCCCCCGCATCCTGGTCGCCAAGATGGGCCAGGACGGGCACGACCGCGGCCAGAAGGTGATCGCCACCGCCTTCGCCGACCTGGGCTTCGACGTCGACGTCGGCCCGCTGTTCCAGACCCCGGAGGAGGTCGCGCGGCAGGCGGTGGAGGCCGATGTGCACATCGTCGGCGTGTCCTCGCTCGCGGCCGGCCACCTCACGCTGGTGCCCGCGCTGCGCGAGCAGCTGGCCGAGGCGGGGCGCGAGGACATCACCATCGTGGTCGGCGGGGTCATTCCGCCGCAGGACGTCCAGACCCTGCACGAGGCCGGCGCCGCCGCCGTCTTCCTGCCGGGCACGGTCATCCCGGACGCCGCCCACGACCTGGTGCGGAAACTGGCCGCCGACCTCGGCCACGAGCTGTAATGCCACGAACGATCGACATCGAGGAGTATGCCAAGGGCGTGCTCGACGGCAAGCGCGCGTACATCGCGCGCGCGATCACGCTCGTCGAGTCCACCCGCCCCGACCACCACGACCTCGCCCAGCGGCTGCTGGTCGAACTGCTTCCGCACACCGGCGGGGCCCGGCGGATCGGCATCAGCGGGGTGCCCGGCGTCGGCAAGTCCACCTTCATCGACGCCCTCGGCACCATGCTCACCGGGGCCGGCCACAAGGTCGCGGTCCTGGCCGTGGACCCCTCATCGACCCGGACCGGCGGCTCCATCCTGGGCGACAAGACCCGGATGGAGCGGCTGGCGGTCGACCCCGACGCCTTCGTACGGCCCTCGCCCAGCGCCGGAACGCTGGGCGGGGTCGCCCGCGCCACCCGCGAGTCCATGGTCGTCATGGAGGCCGCGGGCTATGACGTGCTGCTGGTGGAGACCGTGGGCGTGGGCCAGTCCGAGACGGCGGTCGCCAACATGGTCGACTCCTTCCTGCTGCTCTCCCTGGCCCGCACCGGCGATCAGCTCCAGGGCATCAAGAAGGGCGTCCTGGAGCTGGCCGACGTGGTCACCATCAACAAGGCCGACGGGCCGCACGCGCGGGACGCCAAGTCGGCGGCCCGTGAACTGGCGGGCGCGCTACGGCTGTTGCAGCCTCCGGACGCGCCCTGGAACCCGCCGGTGCTCACCTGCAGCGCCCGCGAGTCCACCGGGCTCGACGTGGTGTGGGAGCGCCTGGAGCAGCACCGGCGGGTGCTGGAGGCCACGGGCGCGCTGCACGCCAAGCGGCGCGACCAGCAGGTGGACTGGACCTGGTCGATGGTCCGCGACCAGCTGCTCGCGCGGCTGCACGCCCACCCCGAGGTGCGGCGGCTCGGGCCCGAGCTGGAGCAGCGGGTCCGCGAGGGCGCGCTGACGGCCACGCTGGCGGCGGACCGGCTGCTGGAGGCGTTCCAGGGCCCGGCCGACGGTGGAGCGCCGCGGGACCCAGCGGACGGTGGGGCGTCCCACGTCCCGGCCGACGGTGGATGACGCGCGGCTGCCGGACGCGGCGCGGGTCGGGCCGTTCTTCGCGCTGCGCACCGGCACCGGCGATCCGAGCGCGGAGGGGTACGCGCGCATCGGCGAGGCGTACCGGCTGACCGGCGCGGGCGCCGCAGGACCGGTGCTGCGCGCCCGTGTCGAGGCGGTCGCCGCGAGCCTGCGCACCGATGAGCCGCGGGTCGCGGCCTCACTCGTCTTCCAGGGGCTCGCCGCCCGGGTGTGGTCCCTCGCACTCGGCCCGGCGGCCCTCTCCGGCGCGGTGCCCCACCTCCGGCCCGACCGGCTGTGGTGGCACCCCGGGCGGGTCGCCCCCGACGACCTGTGGTGGCCCGGCGTGCCGTCCGTGATCGGCGAGCCGGGAGGACTCGCCGGTCAGGTGGGCACCGCGGCGTTCGTCCACCTGATGCCGCTGCGCCACGCCATGGGGCGGGCGTACCGGGTCTCGGAGCGGCTGCTGTGGGGCAACGCGGCCTCGGCGCTGGCCGGTTCGCTGCGGGTGCTGCACGACTGGTGCCGGGCGCGCGGGCTCGCCGGGGCGGCGGACCGGGCCGTCGAACTGGCGCGCGCCCAGCTCGTCCATCCGCCGCTGCGCGACGCCGGTGCCCTGAGCACCGCGCCGCTCGGCTACCGGCGCCGCACCTGCTGTCTCTACTACCGCGTGCCGGGCGGCGGGTTGTGCGGCGACTGCGTGTTGCGCCAGGCGCCCGGGCGGGGGAGCGCCCGGGGGACGCCGGGGTGAGGCAGACGCCCTCCCGGCGGGCCGATACGGTGGGCGAATGCCCAAGAACGAGAACGTGTTCTCATCCTGGCGGGGCTGGTGCGGACGCGTCACTTCCCGTCTGGTCCACCGTGGATGGCGCGCCGTGCAGCGGGCCGGTGCGGTGACGGCCGAGCGTCCCGGTCCGTACCGCTTCGGCCGCATCGGTGCCGGTACCCGGCTGGCGTTCCCCCAGGGCACCCTCTTCGGCGAACCGTGGATCGAGCTCGGCGAGCACTGCGTCATCGGCGAGCAGGTGACCCTCACCGCCGGGATGATGCCCGATGTGGACCTCGGCCCCGAACCGGTGCTGCGCATCGGCAACGGTGTGGTGCTGGGCCGGGGCAGCCATGTGATCGCGTCCGTGCGGGTGGAGTTCGGCGACGATGTCTTCTGCGGCCCGTACGTCTACGTGACCAGCGACAACCACTCCTACGACGATCCGGACCAGCCCATCGGCCGCCAGTGGCCGCGCTCCGCGCCCGTCCACATCGGCCCCGGCAGCTGGCTGGGCGCGGGTGCGGTGATCCTGCCGGGCGCGCGGCTGGGCCGCAATGTGGTGGTCGCGGCGGGCGCGGTCGTACGGGGCGAGGTCCCCGACCACGCCGTGGTGGCCGGGGCACCGGCCCGGATCATACGGCGCTGGGCCCCGGACGAGGGCTGGCAGCCGCCGCTGCGCACCCCGGCACCGGTGCCGATCCCCGCGGACATGACGGTCGAGCAACTGCTCGCGCTGGCGGAGCTGGAACGCGAACGGGAGCAGGCGCGGGAACGGGACCCGGAGGCGGAGCGGCGAGGGCTGGAGCGGGAGCCGGGGGCCGGGGCGTCGTAGCAGGTCAGTAGAGTTTCGTGGACCGTCCCCGACCCGCGAAGGTGACCACCGTGAGCCCGCCGCCTCCCCCCGTGACCGTCATCGGCATCGGCGCCGACGGCTGGGCGGGGCTCGGCCCCGCCGCCCGCGAGGCGCTGCGCACGGCCGAGGTGGTCATCGGCGGACGCCGCCATCTGGGCCTGCTGCCGCCGGAGTGCCCCGGCGAACGGGTGCCCTGGCCGTCCCCGCTGCGCCCCGCCGTCCCCGGGCTGTTCGCCGCGCACACCGGGCGCCGGATCGCCGTGCTGGCCAGCGGCGACCCCATGTTCTTCGGCATCGGCCGCACCCTGGCCGAGCTGCTGGGCGCGGAGCGGCTGAGGGTGCTGCCCCATCCGTCGTCCGTCTCCCTGGCCTGCGCGCGGCTCGGCTGGGCGCTGGAGGAGACCGAGGTGATCAGCCTCGTCGGCCGCCCCCTGGCCACGCTGAACCGTGAGCTGTACGCCGGACGGCGGCTGCTCGTGCTCAGCGCGGGCGCCGACACGCCTGCCGAGGTGGCCGGGTTGCTCGGGGACCGCGGCTTCGGCCCGAGCCGGATCCGGGTGCTGGAGCAGCTGGGGAGCGCGCGGGAGCGGTGCGTGGAGGGCACGGCCGGGGAGTGGGCCCATCCGCCCGGCGACCCCCTCAACGTCATCGCCGTCGACTGCGCCCCGGCGGACGGCGCGCGGCCGCTGTCGCCCGTCCCGGGGCTGCCCGACGCGGCGTACGACCACGACGGTCAGCTGACCAAGCGCCAGGTGCGGGCCGCCACCCTCGCCGCGCTCGCCCCCGCCCCCGGCGAACTGCTGTGGGACGTCGGCGGCGGCTCGGGCTCCATCGCCGTGGAGTGGATGCGCGCCCACCGCACCTGCCGGGCGGTCTCGGTCGAACGCGATCCGGTGCGTGCCGGGCGCATCGGCCGCAACGCCGCCGCGCTCGGTGTGCCCGGGCTGACCGTCGTCACCGGCGCCGCCCCGGACGCCCTGGCCGGACTGCCCGCCCCCGACGCGGTGTTCATCGGCGGCGGCTTGACCGCCCCCGGACTGCTGGAGGCGTGCTGGGCGGCCCTGCCGCCGGGCGGCAGGATCGTGGCCAACACCGTGACCCTGGAGTCCGAGGCGCTGCTCGCCGGCTGGTACCGCCGCCACGGCGGCGACCTCGTCCGGCTCGCCGTCTCCCACGCCGTCCCGGTCGGGGGGTTCACCGGCTGGCGGCAGGCGATGCCGGTCACCCAGTGGTCCGCCGCCAAACCGCTCGCTTCCCGGGGCCCTGGCGGGGACGCCGCCGAACCCGAGGGATCCGTCGCAGCCGCTCAAGGAGAAACACGATGACGGTGTACTTCATCGGCGCGGGCCCCGGCGCCGCCGATCTGATCACGGTGCGCGGCGCCCGGACCCTGGCCCGCTGCCAGGTGTGCCTGTACGCGGGCAGCCTGGTGCCCCGTGAACTCCTCGCCGAATGCCCGCCGGACGCCCGTCTCGTCGACACCGCCCAGCTCGACCTGGACCAGATCACCGCCGAACTGGTCGCCGCCCACGAGGCGGGCCATGACGTGGCCCGCCTCCACTCCGGCGATCCGTCGGTCTTCAGCGCCGTCGCCGAGCAAATGCGCCGCCTCGACGCGGTCGGCGTTCCGTACGACGTCGTCCCGGGTGTTCCCGCCTTCGCCGCCGCGGCCGCCGCGCTGAAGCGCGAGCTGACGATCCCGACCGTCGGCCAGACCGTCATCCTCACCCGCATCGCCCAACAGGCCACCCCCATGCCCGAAGGCGAGGACCTGGCCACCCTCGGCCGCAGCGGCGCCCTGCTCGTCCTGCACCTCGCCGCCCGCTATGTGGACCGCGTCGTCGCCGAACTCCTCCCGCACTACGGCGCCGACTGCCCGGCCGCCGTGGTCGCCATGGCCAGCCGCCCCGACGAACTGGTCCTGCGCGGCACGCTGGACGACATCGCGACCCAGGTGAAGGCGGCAGGCGTGGTCCGCACAGCGGTCATCGTCGTCGGCCGCACCCTCGCCGCCGCCCAGTTCCCCGACAGCCACCTCTACTCCCCCCACCGAGCGCGCCCCACCACCTGAGCCTCTGGCTCCCGGCGGGCGCCGCGCACCGCTCCGCCTGGGCCGCGCCGCGCACGGCGCGCCATCCCCGTGATGGGCGAGACCGTCGGCGCGGCGCGCGTCGGGCCGGGTGGCGGCTGCGGCGATCCGCGCGCCCGGCGAGTGGGACCGGGCGGGGGCGGCGCCCGGCCCGGCGGCGTACGGCCGATGTCCGTGCGGTGTCCCGTGTGCGGCGCCGCTTGGGCCGTATCGCGCCTGGCGCGCTCTGCCCGCCGTGGCGGGGACGTCGATACCGTGCGAGGCGGCCCGCCGGGCGACCAGCCCCAGCGGCGTGTCGGGCCGGGTGGGGCCCGCGTCGGGCCCGGGTGCGGCGCGCCGGGTGTGGCCGCGCGTGGGCGGCGGCGCATGGCGCGTGATGTCCGGTGTGGCGAGGCCGCCTTCGCCGCGCGCGTCGGGCCGGGTGGCGGCTGTGGCGATCCGCGCGCCCGGCGAATGGGACGGTGCCCGCCCGGGCGTCATGCGCCGGTGTGCGAGCTTGGGCTGGGTTGCGGGTGGCGCGGCACGTCGGTGGGGACGAAGGTGACGGCATCGTGCGCGGCGGCACGTCGGTGGGGACGAAGGTGACGGCATGGGCGCGGCGGCACGTCGGTGGGGACGAAGGTGACGGCATCGTGCGCGGCGGCACGTCGGTGGGGACGAAGGTGACGGCATCGTGCGCGGCTGCCCGTCCGGGGCGACAGCGCGGTGGGGCGGCGGTCCGTACGCCCCCTCGGCGTGTCGTGCCGACGGTCCGAGCCGTCGGCACCGGCGCGCCACGTGGTGGGGCGCGCCGCGTCCCGTGTGGCGGCGGGGGTCAGTGGCTCCGGTCCCGGGGGCCGCGCGGCTCGGCGCGGCCCACGATCGTGCCGGCGCGGTCGATGCAGATGACGTCCACCGCCACCGGTGCCCCGCGCAGCACCCCGAGGGCCGTGTCGCGGGCCGCGGTCGCGACCAGGTCGCCGAGGGGGACGCCGCGGGCGGTGCACAGCTGCAGCGTCTCCAGGCCGGTGTTGGCCGTGGCCACCGCCTCCGCCAGCTCCTCGTCCGCCCCTCCCCGGCGGGCCAGTTCCGCGAGGAAGCCCTTGTCCACCTGGGACCGTGAGGAGTGCAGGTCCAGATGGCCCGCGGCCAGTTTGGAGAGCTTGGCGAAGCCGCCGGAGACCGTCAGCCGGTCCACCGGGTGGCGGCGCAGGTACTTCAGGACCGCGCCCGCGAAGTCGCCCATGTCCAGCAGGGCGTCCTCCGGCAGGTCGTGCACGGCCACCGCCACCTTCTCGGACGTCGAGCCCGTACAGCCCGCCACATGGCGTCGCCCCGCCGCGCGGGCGACATCCACCCCGCGCCGGATGCTGTCGATCCACGCCGAGCAGGAGTAGGGCACCACGATGCCCGTCGTGCCGAGGATGGACAGCCCGCCGAGGATGCCCAGACGCGGGTTCCAGGTGGAGCGGGCGATCTCCTCGCCGTGGTCCACCGCGATCTCGATCTCGACGTCACCGGTTCCGCCGTGCCGGGCGGCGACCAAGGCGATGTGGTCGCGCATCATCTGGCGCGGGACGGGGTTGATGGCCGGTTCGCCCACCGCGAGCGGCAGTCCGGGCCGGGTCACCGTGCCGACGCCCGGACCGGCCCGGAAGACCACTCCGCTGCCGGGCGGCAGAACCCGTACCGTGGCCCTGACCAGCGCGCCGTGGGTCACATCCGGATCGTCCCCCGCGTCCTTGACGACCGCGGCCATGGCCCGGTCCGCCGTCCGCTCCTCGGCGGCGAGCGCGAACGCGGGTCGCTGCCCCTTGGGCAGTTCGATGGTCACCGGATCGGGGAACTCCGCGCCCAGCAGCGCGGTGTACGCGGCCGTCGTCGCGGCGGTGGCACAGGCCCCGGTGGTCCAGCCGTGCCGCAGCCCCGTCCGCTCCAGCTGCGCGCCGCGCCCCCCGGTCGCCTTGGCCGTGGTCTCCGCCTCAGCCACGGGCCGACCGCCGCGCATACGATGACGGACGCACGGACGACGAAAGGCACCCGATCCCGATGAACAGCGCACCGGCGCGCCATGTGCTCATCCTCGGCGGCACCACCGAGGCGCGCCGCCTCGCCGAGGAGCTCGCCGACGACCCCGCGCTGCGCGTCACCAGCTCCCTCGCGGGCCGGGTCGCCGCGCCGCGGCTGCCCGTGGGGCAGGTGCGGATCGGCGGGTTCGGCGGCGCCGAGGGCATGGCCCGCTGGCTCCGCGAGCACCAGGTGGACGCGCTCATCGACGCCACCCATCCTTTCGCCGACACGATCAGTTCCCATGCGACCCGGGCGGCCGCAGACGTCCATGTTCCCCTGCTCGCCCTGCGCCGCCCCGGCTGGGTCCCCGGTCCGGGCGACCGCTGGCACTCGGCCGGCTCGCTGACCGAGGCCGCGCGGCTGCTGCCGGACCTGGGGGAGCGGATCTTCCTCACCACGGGACGGATGGGCCTGGCCGCCTTCGCCCATCTGACCGGACAGTGGTTCCTGGTCCGCTCGGTCGACGCGCCCGAGCCGCCGGTCCCGCCCCGGATGGAGGTGATCCTCGACCGTGGCCCGTTCACCCTCGAGGGCGAGGCGGAGCTGCTGCGCCGCCATCGCATCGAGGTGCTGGTCACCAAGGACAGCGGCGCCCACGCCACCGCCCCCAAAC
>NZ_JAEEAP010000649.1 GCF_016103465.1 Streptomyces sabulosicollis | reverse complement strand
AAGAGACAGCACTGCGACCCCTGCCCCGGAAACACGAACACCGCACGAGCGTCGGTCGCCGTCACGCCCTCGCCGCGCACCACGCGCGGGGACTCACCGCCCGACGCCAGTGCGCCCAGTGCGTCGATCAACTCGTCGCGATCGCCGCCCAGGACCAGCGCTCGGTGGTCGAAGCGGGCGCGGGTGGTGGCGAGCGAGTGGCCGACGTCGGCCGGGGACAGCCCGGGGCGCGCGGTCACATGCGTCAGCAGCCGCTCGGCCTGCGCCCGCAGTCCCGCCGCGCTCTTCGCCGACAGCACCCACGGCACCACTCCCCCGCCCACCGGGGCGTCCCCCTCGGCCGTAATCTCTGAAGGCTCCTCCTCGGGCGCCTCCTCGAGAATGGTGTGCACATTGGTGCCGCTGGCCCCGAAGGCCGAGACGGCGGCCCGGCGGGGCTCCTCGCCGCGTGGCCACTCCCTGGCCTCGGTCAGCAGCTCCACGGCCCCGGACGACCAGTCGATCCGCGAGGAGCGCTCCTCGGCGTGCAGCGTCCTGGGCAGCAGACCGTGGCGCATGGCCTGCACCATCTTGATGACGCCGCCGACCCCACCGGCGGCCTGCGGATGGCCGATGTTCGACTTCAGCGAGCCGATCAGCACGGGGCGGTCCGCCGCGCGGTCCTTCCCGTACGTGGCGAGCAGCGCGCCCGCCTCGATCGGGTCGCCCAGCGGGGTGCCGGTGCCATGGGCCTCGACCGCGTCGATCTGCTCCGGCGTCAGCGCGGCGTTGGCGAGCGCCTGGCGGATCACCCGCTGCTGCGAGCGGCCGTTGGGCGCGGTGAGGCCGTTGCTGGCACCGTCCTGGTTGACGGCTGAGCCGCGCACGACGGCGAGCACGGTGTGGCCGTTGCGGCGGGCGTCCGAGAGCCGCTCCAGCAGCAGCATGCCGACGCCCTCGCCGAGGCCCATGCCATCGGCTCCCTCGGCGAACGCCTTGCAGCGGCCGTCCCGCGCCAGCCCGCGCTGCCGGGCGAAGCCGATGAGCCCCATCGGGGCGCCCATCACGGCGGCGCCGCCCGCGAGGGCGAGGGAGCAGTCGCCCTGGCGCAGCGACTGGCAGGCCAGGTGGAGTGCGACCAGCGAGGACGAGCAGGCGGTGTCGATGGTGACGGCCGGGCCCTCCAGGCCCAGGGTGTAGGCGATACGGCCGGACATGATGCTCGCGGAGATGCCCGTGACCAGGTGGCCCTCAAGACCCTCGGGCATATGGGGCCAGTCGGGGACGTAGCCCTGGTAGGCGGCGCCCACGAAGACGCCGGTCCTGCTGCCCCGCAGGTCCGCCGGATCGATTCCGGCGCGCTCGAACGCCTCCCAAGAGGTCTCCAGCAGCAGCCGCTGCTGCGGGTCCATCACGGTGGCCTCGCGGGGCGAGATGCCGAAGAACGCGGGGTCGAACTGGTCGGCGTCGTGGAGGAATCCGCCCTCGGTGGCGTAGACGGTGCCCTGCCGGTCGGGGTCCGGGTCGTAGAGGTTCTCCAGGTCCCAGCCGCGGTTGCCGGGGAATCCGGAGATGGCGTCGCGCTCGCCGGTGACCAGTTCCCACAGGTCCTCGGGGCCCCGCACATCGCCGGGGTAGCGGCAGCTCATCGCCACGATGGCGATGGGTTCCCGGGAGGCCGCGGTGAGTTGCTGATTGACCCGGCGCAGCCGTTCGGTCTCCTTCAGAGACTCCCGCAGCGCGCCAACGATCTTGTCGGTTGGGTTTGCCATTGTCAGCTCCGCAGTCGAGTCTCGTCAGAGGTCGTTCTTGTCGTAGGCCATGCGCACGAGGTCATCCACGTCCAGGTCGTCGATGGACTCGGCGGGCTCCTCGTCCGCCGGTCCGGTGGCGGGGTCGTGGGAACCGGCCAGCCGCAGCAGCTCGTCCAGTAGGCCGGATTCGCGGAGCCGGAGCAGGGGGATGGAGGTCAGCGCCCTGCGGACGTCGGCCTCTTCGGGGTCGAGGGCGGTGGCGGCGGTGTCGTCGGGGAAGAGTTCGGCGCCGATGTGCCCGGCGAGCTCCTCCGCGCTCGGGTAGTCGAAGACGACGGTGACGGGGAAGCGGAGCCCGGTGGCGGTGCCCAGGCGGTTGCGCAGGTCGACGGCGCTCAGGGAGTCGAAGCCCAGCTCCCGGAAGGCGCGCGTGGCGTCGACGGCCTCGGGGCCGGGGTAGCCGAGCACGGTGGCGATCTGTGAGCGCACCAGCGCCAGCACGGCCGCCTGCCGGTCCGCCGGGGCCAGCTCGGCCAGCCGGTCGCGCAGCGAGGAGGATTCGCCGGTCGCGTCCGCCCCCGTGCCGGCGTCGGCGGCGAGGATCCGTGCCGCCTCGGGCACCTGGCCGATGAGCGGGCTGGGCCGGGCCGAGGTGAAGACGGGGACGAACCGCTCCCAGTCCACGTCGGCGACCACCACCACGGTCTCGTCCCGCTCCATGACCTGCCAGAACGCGTCGATGGCGAGCCGGGGGGACATGAACGGGATGCCCCGGCCGCGCAGTTGCTCCTCGGCGAGGCCCGCGGCCATTCCGCCTTCCTCGGGGCTCCAGATGCCCCAGACCACCGAGGTGGCGGTGAGTCCGCGGGCCCGGCGCTGCTCGGCGAGCCCGTCGAGATAGGCGTTGGCGGCGGCGTACGCGCCGTGTTCGCCACTGCCCCAGACGGCCGAGATGGAGGAGAAGAGCACGAAGGAGTCGAGGGTGTCCCGGTCGAAGAGGGCGTCCAGGTTCGCGGCGCCCGCGACCTTGGCCTCCGCCGTGTCGGCGAACTCGGCCAGATCGGTGTCGGCGAGCGGGACGAGCACACCGGCACCGGCGATGTGCAGCACGGAACGGATCGGCGGGCCCTCGGCCTCCACCTCCCGGACGAGCGCCTCCAGCGCGGCGCGGTCGGCCACGTCACACGCGGCCACGGTGACCTTGGCGCCGAGCTCGGTCAGTTCGGCCCTGAGCTTGTCCGCGCCGGGTGCCCCGGGGCCACGGCGGCTGGTGAGCACGAGGTGTTCGGCGCCGCCCTGGGCCAGCCGGCGGGCGATCTGGGCCCCGACGCCACCGGTGCCGCCGGTGAGCAACACGGTGCCCTGGGGGGCCCAGCCGGTGCCGCTCCCCCGGTGCTCCGCGGCCCGTACCAGCCGCCGGACGAACACCCCGGAGGGCCGCAGGGCCAGCTGGTCCTCGGCGTCGAGGCGGCCCGCGAGCGCACCGCACAGGCGTGTGGTGACCCGGCCGTCGACGGTGTCCGGCAGGTCGACCATGCCGCCCCAGCGCTGGGGGTGTTCGAGGGCGGCGACCCGGCCCAGTCCCCATACGGCGGCCTGGGCGGGGCTGTCGAGGGTGTCGGTGCCGCCGACGGACACGCCGCCACGGGTGGCGAGCCACAGCGGGGCATCCACGCCGGTGTCGCCGAGTGCCTGGACGAGGGCGAGGGTGAGCGCGAGTCCGATGGGCACGCCCGCATGGTCGGGGTGCGGGGCGCCGGGGAGCCCGAGCAGGGAGAGCACCCCGGCCGGGGTGGCCCCGGCGGTGGCCTCGGCGAGCCGCGCGGCGACCGCGGCGCGGTCGGCCTCGGCCACCTCGACGGTGACGACCGTGGCGCCGTGGGTCTCCAGGCCGCCGCGTACGGCGTCGATGAGCTCGGTGCCGGAGTGTCCGGCCGGGACCGCGAGCAGCCAGGTGCCGGTCAGGGCCGCCGAGGCCGGGTCCGGCACCCGGTTCCAGGTGACGTGGTAGCGCCAGGAGTCGAGCACGGCTCGCTCCCGGCGGCCGCGCCGCCAGGAGGACAGCGCCGGGAGCACGGTCCGCAACGACGACCGCTCCTCGTCGGCGTCCACCTCCAGGGCGGCGGTCAGCGCGGCCAGGTCCTCACGTTCCACGGCGTCCCAGAACTCGGCGTCCACCGGATCGCCCCCGGCGGCGGCCGCCTGCGCCGGGGGCCGCTCCAGCCAGTAGCGCTGCCGCTGGAAGGCGTACGTGGGCAACTGCACCACGGACGCGCCCAGCCCCGCGAACACCGCGGCCCAGTCGACGGCCACGCCGCGGACATATGCCTCGCCCAGGGAGGTCAGGAACCGTTCGGGGCCGCCCTCGTCGCGCCGCAGCGACCCCACGACCACGGCGTCCTCTGCGGTCGCCTGGAGCGGCATGGTCAGCACCGGGTGCGGGGACATCT
>NZ_JAEEAP010000648.1 GCF_016103465.1 Streptomyces sabulosicollis | reverse complement strand
GACCTCCTAGCTATGTTTTTTTTTCAGGCAGAAGACGGCATACGAGTTTAGCGAGTGTCTCGTGGGCTCGGAGAGGTGTATAAGAGACAGCCGGGAGAGGGCGCGGGCCCGCGCATCGGGTGTCAGGCTCGGGTGTCAGGGGTGTCACGCGGAGGCGTCACGCGTTTCTGACAGCGTGTTTGCCTAGGGGTTTGGGTGTCAGGCGGCCGTGACGGTGTCAGGTGTCAGGCGGCCGTCAGGGCGGGGACGATGCGCCACCTGCCGGTGGTGTTCGTCGGCTCCAGCCGACCCGCCATGGCGGCTTCCTTCAGCCGCTCGGAGACCCAGGGGCGGGAGAGGTTGTTCCGGTCGCACCAGTCCATGAAGTCCTTCGGACCGACGACCATCTGTCCGGCATCCTCGAACTCCGCGAGCGCGTCGGCGAACAGTCGGCGGGCTTCCTCCGGGGAGGGCTTGCGGCCGGTGGTCTGCCCGAAGATCGGGGCGTCGTCGCCCTCCTGAGCGCCGGGCAGTTCCTCCTCCGGATCGATGCCGGCGTCTTCGGGGTCGACCAGCGGACCGCCGTGGTTCATGTCGTCCTCCTCCTCGACCGCCCGCAGGGCTGTCGGCTGCGGGGCGCCGTCGTCGGTGTCGGTGGTGCGGCCGGTGTAGGCGCGGCCAGCGACACCGGAGACCGCTCCGGCGGTGACCGGGTCGGCGTGGGCGCCGTTGTGCTGCGCCCATGCGGCGAGGCGTTCCATGACCGGCACGGCCCGGATGGTGAAGCGCCGGGTACGCCCCGGGGAGGGGTACCGGTCCTCGGCGATGCCGGGCGAGACGACGTAGCAGTAGCCGGGGCGCCGGTTGCCCCACGCGCCGGGGTGGGCGCCTGCGTCGATGACCGTCTCCGGCAGGGAGAACCCTTCATCGCGCGGGTCGCAGCCGAGCGCGATCACGGACGGCAGGGAGGCGCGGGTGGAGGTGGACATCTGGTCGTAGGAGGGCCGCTGAAGCGAGACCACCAGCGAGATACCAGCGGAGCGGGCTTCCTGTGCGATGCCGGTGAAGGTGTCGTCCCCCAGGTTGCGCAGGGTGTTGGCGGCCTCCTCGAACCAGGCGACCAGGAACGGCATGCCGGGGCAGGCGCAGGCGCGGCCGTCGGCGCGGCAGGTGTGCTCCGGGTCGTTCTGCACCTCGGCTGCTGCCGGGACCCACTGCCGGTAGCTGTGGGCACCCAGCCAGCGCGTGCGGGCGGGGATGGCGGCCTCGACACCTGCCACCATGACCTCTGTCTGCGTGCCGCCCTCGGCATCCCAGTCCAGGCCCGGCCGGAGCGGGGCGAAGTCCTGGAACGCCTTGGGGTCGGAGAACCACACGATCACATCCCGGCGGGACAGGATCTCCGTCAGCACGTTCAGCGCGGTGTCGCCCTTGCCGGAGCCGGTGCCGCCCGCGATGAGCAGATGGGTGGAGTTGCGTCCCGTCTCCGGGTCACCGGGCAGCCACATCACCAGCTCGGCGCCGTCGTCGTAGCGGCCGATGACCAGCGGCTCAGCGATCGAGCCGCCCAGGTTCGACGGCCCCTCCCACTCCACCACCTCCGACAGCATGTCCTCCGGCACGATCACCAGGTCCCCGCGCCGTTCGGAGTCCGGGTCGGGCGTGTAGCGCACGGCGGACTTCGGCAGGTCCAGCGCGGACGCGATCCGCGCCAGCGCCTTGGTGACGTCCTCGTTGGTCTGCTCACCGGGCTCCAGCGCGACCGGCGCGGTGACCCGGTTGGGCTCCACCTTCGCGTTACCGATCTGCGCCCGCGCCAGCCCCACCTTCTCCAGCAGACCCTTGTCCGAGCCTTCCCCTGTCCCATCGGTGTCGGTGCGGCGCATGGCCATGCGCACGTTCCACGACAGCGCCACACCGGGCCCGCCCATGAGGTAGAGGTCATCGATCGGGCCGGTGGTCGGTCCGGCCAGGCAGGCGGCGGTGAGCCAGGCCGACCCGGCGGCCACGGTGATGGCTGAGTGGAGACGGCGCTGTTTGCCGGTGGTGCGGCCGACCCACCAGGTGGTGCCGGTCAGGGCCACGGACGCCAGGGTCAGACCGACCCCGGCCCCCGCGCTGTTCGCCCACCGCTCGTGTCCGAGGACCCCGGCCAGACCCGCACCGGCGACCCCGAGCCACGGGGGGAGGTGGGGCTTGACGCGGTGCAGCAGGTATCCGCTGATGCTGCCCCCGCCCGATCCGCGGCGCGAGTCCGCGGTGTAACTGCTCATCATGGCCTCGTAGTCGTAGGTGCTGGTCCTGCTGTGCGCGTTGCGGGTCATGGCCGCACCTCCTCTTTACTGCTGGGTCCAGTCCATGCGGGGCTGCTGGGGGCGCCGGGCACGGTGACGGACGCGGTTGATCTCTTCCTCGAATTCCTGCTGGAAGGTCGAGTAGCAGGCCGCGGCGTTCTTCGCGGCGTCCCGCAGCGCATCGGCGGACTTCCGCATCTTGCGGGCCACCTTCCGCGCCCGGATCCGTGAGCCGAACGTGCGGCCCTCAGGGTCCGGCACGGCCGCCAGCACGCCCTCGAAGATCTCGGCGCCCATGGCCACCTCGATGGACAGCGTCACAGCCGCCGCCCGCAGCCCGTTGCAGTAGAACCGCACCTGCGCCGGGGAGCCGAACTCCGGGGAAGGCAGCAGGGCTTCGGAGTGCGGACGGGCCCCGTTGGCGCGGGTCTTGCTGCGGTTGTTGTTGACCGTGACGTTGATCGGCGGGACGAACGAGCCGCCCATCGCGCCGACGAACCCGCCCGCGGCAGCGCCCGCGTTGGCGAACTTGTTGCTCTTGTTCACACCCCCGCCGTTGCTGTTGCCGTTGGTGCGCGGCCGGTGCGGCTGCTGAGCCCGGAAGTTGTGGACCCGGTTGGTGCTTCCGTTGCCTGCCATGTGGCGAACTCCTCAGGTCAGTGGGTGCGGCGGACGATGAGCCAGGTGGTCTGTGCGGCGATCAGGTTCAGCAGCCACCACAGCTCGAGCGGACCGGCCAGCGGGCCGAACCCCGCGGCGGATGCGGCCCAGGCGAGTCCGGAGGTGCCGAGCAGGGCCGCGGCTATGCGGCAGCCCCACACCGACCCGTTGGCGGCCGGGCGACGGCGCTGCGCGATGCCCAGCCACAGCAGCGGGCCCGCGGCGGCGGGGGCGAGCACCAGGGCGGACCACCAGGCCATCACGTGCAGGAGCGCAGTGATGGGCAGGGCCAGCACGCCGAGGGTGAGCGGGGCGAGTGCGCGGCGGTGCTTCCAAAGCCACCGCGCCGCGGCGTCCAGGGCCAGGCGGGTCAGGGTCGGGCGTTCGGGCACCACGACCACGAACGGGTCAGCGGAGCGGCGTCCGCGCTGGCGCGGGATACGAACGGTGGTGACACCCGCCGCCGTCTTCACGGTGCGGGCACGGGTACGGCTGGACACAGCGAAACTCCCTTGAACAGGACGGAGTGGAGTGGGTTAGGCGGCGCGCTGTTCGTCGGGGTAGGCGCAGGTCACGCACAGGCCGAGCGAGGTCGGGATGCAGTACCCGGCGTCGGTGCGGCAGGCGGGGCAGGTGCGGCGGGCGAGCATCGCCGCGGCGAGCGCCGCGGACTTCGCGGCCGTCATCGGCCGCACCGGCTTCGCCCGGTCCAGCCGGTACAGGAACGCGACCTGCACCCCGCCGCGGCGGCGGTTGGCACGCATGACCTGCGCTGCGATCGGTTGCCCACCGGGCCGTAAGCCCCGGGCCCGTAACTGACGCCTCGTGGCCAGCCCATCCGGGGCGAACTGCCACGGGAAGGTGGGGATGCCGTAGCGGGCGCCGGAGGGGTCGTAGCACTTGCCGAACGCCGGGGACATCAGACCGCCACCGCCTCACGCACGCGGTCATGGCCGGTGCTCTCGGAGGCAGATCCCTGGTCCCGCAGACGCTGGTAGACCTTGTGGACGTAGGAGGTGGAACGGGTGGACTTCCGTGCTGCCTCCGTGATCGTCTCCCCCGTCACCCAGCACGTGCGGATGACGTTCAGCGCCTCATCCGCGGGCAGCTTCTCCGCCTCCGCGGTCTCGTCCTCGGCCGAGGTGGACACCGGGGGGACGGTGAGCTCATACACCTGTATCTTATACACATCT
>NZ_JAEEAP010000647.1 GCF_016103465.1 Streptomyces sabulosicollis | reverse complement strand
GCGAGGTCGTCGGCGGCGGGCCGGTCGGCGGCGGGCCGGGGGGAGCGGACGCGGCGGCCCGCGGAGGCGAAGTCCAGCTCCCAGCGGGCGGGGCCGGAACCGCCTGGCGGCAGGCCCGCATCGCCCTGTCGCGGCCCGGATTCCGCCGCGTCCGTCAGGGCGCCGTCCAGCCAGGCGCGTCCCGCCTCGTCCAGGCGCCGCTCCACGGCGGCGCGGAGCTCGGTCACGGTCGGCATCGGACGCCTCCCTCGCTCGCGGCCCGTTCGGCGTCCCGGAGGAACCGCAGGGAGGCGCGGGCCAGTTCGGGACCGGCGTGGGAGTGGCGGGGCAGTTCGACGCCGACGAGTCCCCGGTAGCCGGCGGCGCGCAGCGCCTCCAGGACCGGCGGGAAGTCGATCTCCCCCTCGCCGAACGGCAGATGCTCGTGCACCCCGCGCCGCATGTCCTCGATCTGCACGTGCCGCACCCATGGTGCCGCCGCGCGGACGCACTCGGCGGGCGGGTCGGGTTCCAGGCACTGGCAGTGGCCGATGTCGAGGGTGAGGCCGAGGGCTGCCGGATCGCCGAGCGCGGTCCGCAGCCGGTGGAAGCCGGCGAGGTCGGCGAGGAGATGTCCCGGCTCCGGCTCGATCGCGAGGGAGACGCCCACCGCCCCGGCGGCGACGACCACCGGCCCGAGCGCGTCCGCCAGCCGCCGCCACGCCGTCTCCCCGGACTCGCCGGGCGGCAGCACTCCGCTGAAGCAGTGCACGGCCGGTGCCCCCAGGTCGGCCGCCACCCGCACGGCCCGCAGCAGCAGATCGACCCGGGCGCCGCGGGCGTCGGGGTCCGGGTCGAGCAGGGTCGGGTGGTGCTTGCGCCGGGCGTCGAGCACGTACCGGGCACCGGTCTCGATCGCGACGCCGAGCCCGAGCCGCTCGAGGTCGCGGGCCACGCGGCGGGTACGGGCGGCGAGGTCCGGGGCGAGCGGGTCGAGGTGCATATGGTCGAGGGTCAGCGAGACGCCGTCGTAGCCGAGGTCGGCGAGCAGGGCGAGGGCGTCGCTCAGGCGGAGGTCGGTCAGCCCGTTGGTGCCGTAGGCGAAGCGCAGGGATTCCGGGCCGGGGCGGCTGGGGTCGCTGGAGTGGCTCATGTCGCGCTGACCTTTCTCGACAGCCGGCGGGCGACGGGCATCAGCGCGAGCAGCCCCGCCGCCGTACGGTGCGCCCCGGCGCGGGAGGCGAGCACGGCCTGAAGCGGGATCATCGCGCGGATGCCGCTGCCGACGGCACGCTGGAGGAGGTACGGGGACGGGTTGAGCGCGGCATGCGCCAACGGCCTGGCGACCGTGGCCAGGTACCCGCCCGCGAGGGCGGCCCCCGCGACGGCCGCGAAGCGGCTGACCGCCACGCCGCGCGAGGGGACACTCCGGGGGAGGGCGCCCCCGGCACGGCCTCCCACGAGGCCGGCCCCGGCCACGGCGGCAATGCGGCCGGCCGGACGCCTACGCTCGGCCGCCGCGCCGCCCGAGGCGACGGTCAGGCGCGGCCCTGCCCCGGCACGCGGCCCGCCCGGCGGACCGCCACCGGTGGCCGCCGCAACCGCCATGCGTCGGCCCGCCACGACCGCCGCGACGAGCCGCCCCGCCGGACTGCCGCGCCCTGCCCGTACGCCCTCGCCCCGCGCGAGCCCGTGGGCAACGGCGGCCGCGGTGCCCTGGACGGCGGCCGCCGGGCTGGGTACGGCGGTCCCGGCCGAGGCGGCCGCCCGGACCGCGGCCGCCGCGCTCGGGCTCCACCCGTTGGCCGGGCCCCGGCCAACGGCGCCGCCGGCAACCGGACCACGCCCCGAGGCGGCCCGATGACCAAGTGCCGCACCTACGGCGGGGGCTCGGCCCGCCTGTGCGAGGGCCCGGCGACCCGCCAGGGCCCACCGCCAGCCAGGTCGGTTGCCCTGGCCCGAGGAAGCCGGGGCGGTCAGGGCCCTGGCGGGTCGCCGGGCCGGACCACCGCGGCGCAGCCCCGTGCGGGAGAGCTCCCTGGCGAGGGCAGCGATGGCACCACCGGTGGCAGGGCCACCCGCCGAAGTGCCGCGCCGCAGTTCCCCGTGAGAGAACCCCCTGGCGAGGGGCGCGGTGGCGCCTCCGGCGGCCGGGCGACCCGCCGGGGTGCCGGGACGGTGTGGCACCGCGTGGGTGAAGCCCCCGGCGAGGGCAGCGGCGGCGCCTCCCGCTGCCGGGTCACCCGCCCGGGTGCCGCGACGGCCCGGCTTGGTGGCCCCGGCCTCGTGGGCGGCAGCCACCGGTGCGCGGTGGCCCGCCCCGGAGGCGTGGTCCGCGGCGGGGGGCAGGCCCCTGGTCGTGGCCCAGGCGATGGCCGTGCTCGTCGCGAGGGCGGCCAGGGGTGCCGTGGAGGAGCCGCCGGTCGCCTCCCGGCGGGAGACCGTGGTTACCGCGAGGGTGTGGGCGCCGAGGAGGGCGGCCGGGCGGAGGGCCCGGCGTACGTGCCCGGCGGAGGCCGTGGCGCCGAGGAGGAGGTCCAGCGCGCGGGCGGCGGCCATGGTGGGCGGGCCCGCGGGGGTGTTCTTCAGCCCCAGGTCGTACGCCCACACCGTGCCCGCCAGGGCCGTCGCCGTGGCGAGGGCCGGGGGACCTGCCGCGGCGGCGCAGAGCAGCCCGGCGGCGGTCAGCCCGGTCGCGGCGGTCAGCGCCGCGCCCGGGGCGATACGGCCCGACGGCAGCGGGCGGGCGGGGCGTTCCACGGCGTCGATGTCCCGGTCCGCCCAGTCGTTGAGCGCCATGCCCGCCTCGTACAGGCACAGCGAGGCGCAGACGGCGAGCGCCGTGCCCCGGTTGGGGCCGCGCCCGGCCGCGGCCGCGCCCGCCAGGCCGTCACCGACCACGGTGAACAGGGCCGACACCCTGAGCAGTTCGGCCCAGTCCCCCCACTTCCCGAAGGTCCCGGGTTCCGCCGCCGCGCCCGTCACGACCGGCCCCGCAGCCGCCCGGCGAAGCCGATGAGCGCGGCGTACTGGTCGGCGAGGGCGGCCGGGCCGCCGTCCGGGTCCTTGAAGTAGAAGCCGAGTTCGGGGAGCGGCCCGGTGAGGCCGGTCTCATGGGCGCGGGCGGCCAGCCGGGCCAGATCGAGGACGAGCGGTGCGGCGAGGGCCGAGTCGCAGCCCTGCCAGATGGTCTGCAGCACCATCCGGGAGCCGAGGAAGCCCTCGAAGGAGACGTGGTCCCAGGCGGTCTTCCAGTCGCCGAGCGCGGGCACGTTGTCGATGTGCAGCTCACCGTCGGGGAGTTCGCCCAGGGTGTCGCTGAGGACCCGCGCCTTCCCCGCGTTCTTGGCCGCCGCGGCGCCCGGGTCGGCGAGGGCGGCGCCGTCGCCGCCGCCGAGGAGGTTCGTACCGGACCAGCTCCGTACGGCCAGCGCCCGCTGGGCGAACATCGGGGCGAGGACGGACCGCAGCAGCGTCTGCCCGGTCTTGCCGTCGCGCCCCGCGTACGGCAGCCCGGAGCGCTCGGCCCGCTCGCGCAACCGGGGGTGGTGGAGCCCGGTGGAGGGCGTGAAGTTGACGTACGGGCATCCGGCGCGCAGCGCGGCGGCCGCGTAGAGGGAGCTGGGCGGCAGGGTCGCGGGGTCCTCCGGAGCCGCTTCGGTGGAGGCGACGTTGACGACGACGGCGCGGGCCAGCTCGTTGGTGCGGAGGAACTCGGTGAGGTCGGCCGCGAAGGCCGCGATCAGCTGCTCCTCGCCACGGCCGTCGCCGGGCTGCGGCCCGCCCGGGCGGACGGCGGCGTCGGCGGCGGCGAGTTCGGCGCGTACGGCGGCGGGCAGCCCATGCGGCAGCACCCCGTCGGCGGCCAGCGCCTCGGCCCGCTTGGGCAGCGGGGTGGCGGCGGTGTCATGGCCGCCGAAGACGAGGTCGGCGAGTGCGGGCAGGCCGCTGTCCGCGAACGCCGCGGTCTCGGTGACCATTCCGGTCGCCGGCTGCAACCCCCCGGCGACGGCGGCACAGCCCGCCACGGCGGTAGTGGCGACGGAACCGCGGGCGCCGATGAGCCAGACCCCCGTACGGGGTGCGTCGCGGAGTGGGGTGAGGTCGTCGGGACGGGTGGTCACTGGCTGCCTCCCGGGGGCTGGGCGTGGGGTGCGCAGGTGGTTCTGGGTGGCGCGGGTCCCGCGTTCGACGCGGGGTCGTGGGG
>NZ_JAEEAP010000646.1 GCF_016103465.1 Streptomyces sabulosicollis | reverse complement strand
CTCCCGGGCCACCCCCGGCACCTCCCGGGCCGCCTCCGCCGCCGAGGAGGGCGACGGCGACACCGCTCCGGTGCTGCTGGCCGGCGGCGCGTCCGTGCTGGTGCTCGGCGCGGGTGTCGCCGCCACCGTACGACGGCGACGCCCGAGCCGCTGACCGGTCCGGCGGGCCTACGGACTCGACGGCCCCGGCGGGCCTGATCGGCCTGACGCGCTGTCACCGGTAGCCGTGCCGGGCCGTGACATGGCGCGGGTAGTAGCGCTCGTCGGGCGCGGGCCGGTACTCCTTCCAGCGCGGGGTGTCGCCGGTGGGCTGGTCGCCGAGGACGGTCACCCGCTGCCCCCTGCGGGGACCGGTGTAGTCGTTGACGGCCAGGTGCTGGGTGGCGCGGTTGTCCCACATCGCGACGGCGCCGGGCTGCCAGCGGTAGCGGCAGTTGAACCGGGGCGACTCCGAGTGCTCGAAGAGGTACTGCAGCAGGGCGTCGCTCTCCGGGCGGCTGAGCTGCGGGATGTGCGAGGTCCACATGCGTGTGACGTACAGGGAGCGCCGGCCGGTCTCGGGGTGGATCCGCACCACCGGGTGTTCGGCGGAGTGCTCGCCGGTCTGCGGGGTGTTGAGGACGTGGACGGCGGTGAGCCCGTCGAGCAGTTCGCGCATCGGCTCGGAGAGCGTCTCGTAGACCAGGTACTGGTTGCTCCACATGGTGTCGCCGCCGGATGCGGGACACACCTGCAGGTGGAGGATCGAGGCGACCGGCGGATTGGGCTGGAAGGTCACGTCGATGTGCCACTCGTCGGCCTTCGCCCCCTGGTCCGCGTCCAGGACGACGATCTCGGGGTGGCCCTCGACCTTCGGCAGGAACGGGTGGACCTCCAGCTCCCCCAGCCGCCGTCCCAGGGCGATGTGCGCCTCGGGGGTGAGGTGTTCCTGGTCCGGGAAGAAGACCACGAGGTGCTTGAGCAGCAACTCATGGATCCGCTCGAAGAGTTGGTCGGTGAGCTCGGTCAGATCGACACCGCGGATCTCCGCGCCGAGCGCTCCGGAGACGGGGGTCACGACCAGTTCGGGGGTGGGCATGGGAAACCGTCCTCACATGGGTTGCGGTCGGCCGGCCGCGGCGGCCGGCACTCGGTGGGCGCGCGGATCGGGGAGCAGACCGAGCTGCTGCAGCCGGTCCAGCAGGGTCAGCGGGCGCGGGCCGAGGCCCGACATGTTGTGGGTGACGGTGTGCAGCAGCCGGGGGTTGGTGCCGGTGTGGCGGACCGCCCGGCGGCCCAGCAACCGGCCGCGCCACGACAGATCGGTGACCATCCGCGCCGCGTTGCCGCTGGTCGTGGCCGCTTGGGAAAGCAGGGGCAGCTGCCGGTCGTGGTAGTCGCGCAGCGCACCGTCCACCGCCACGGCCGACATCTCGCCCGTGCGCTCCAGATGGCCCCACAGCCGCTCGGCGAGGGCACCGGCGCTGGTGATGGCGGTGTTCATGCCCTGCGCGGCCATCGGGTGGACGGCGTAAGCGGCCTCGCCGACCAGTGCGAGGCCCCGGCCGGCCAGCCGGGGTGACAGCAGCCGTCCGACGGGCAGCGTCTGGCGGCTGTCCAGATGGGCGAGCAGGGACCCGGTCAGCGGTTCCAGGGCGGGCACCTGGGACAGCGCCCTGGCCGCCCAGTCGGCCAGCTCCCCGCGCGCCGTGACACCGCGCAGCTCATCGGGCCCGGCCTGGAGGTAGAGCCGCAGCCGGCCGCCCGGCAGTGGATAGAGCAGCCGCAGCCCCCGGTCGGTGACATACGCGGAGAAGTCCTCGGCGCGCACCGCCGCTTCGGCGTCGCCGATGTCGAAGGAGACCAGCCGGTGCGGGTAGTCGACCCGGTGGGCCTCGATGCCCGCCCAGGACCGCAGCCGTGAGGAGATGCCGTCGGCGGCGACCACGAGCGGGGCCCGCACCTCGTGGACCCCGCCGCCCTGCGCCAGCCGCAGTCCGGTGATCCGGCCGGAGTCGTCGCGCAGCGGGGCCTGCGCGCGGACGCCCCGGCGCAGTTCGACGCCCGGCCCGAGGCTCTCGGCCAGGGCGGCGAGGATGGCGGTGTGGTCATGGGCCAGCAACCACTGGTCGGGGGCGGGCAGTTGGCCGTAGTCGAGGGACATCAGCGCGGTGCCGCGCGGATCGCGGACGACCAGCCGCCCGAGCCGGACCGCGCCCTGGGCGTCGAGCCGCTTCTCCACGCCCCAGGAGCGCAGCAGGCGCAGCGCGCCCGGCTGGAGCACCTCGCCCTTGGCGATCGGGCGGACCCTCGGCTGCTTGTCGACCACCAGGACGTCCAGTCCGAGCCCGCCGAGCGCGCGGGCCGCCGCGAGACCGCCGACGCCCGCCCCGCACACCACTACGTCGGGGCTCATCGCCCGCCTCCTTCGCCAGTGCCGGTCACGCCGGTGGCCCGCCTGGTTTCCGCGGTTTCCGCGGCCTCCGCCGAGCGGTAGTGGGCGAGGGCCCGCACCGCCAGGCCCGCCGCGATGCCGTCGTCGGCGTAGCGGGCGCAGCCGCGGATGTACTCGTTGACCGGGGCCGGGGTCCAGCCGCCGTCCGCCCGCTGGGCGTCGACGAGCCGGCGGGCCGCCGCCGCGAGGGCCGGGTCGGCGGGGCTCAGCCCGGCGGCGAGCAGCCCGCGCAGCGCCCAGGCGGTCTCCTCGACGGTGCCCGACCGGGGGCCCGCGACGCCCGGCCCGGTGTGCTCGCCCGTGCCCCACGAGCCGTCGGGGTGGCGGGTGCGCAGCAGCCAGTCCCTGGCCCGGGCCGCCGCCCGGTGGTGTTCCTCGGTGCGGCCCGCCCGGCTGAGCGCCTCCAGGGCCGCGGCGGTGCCGGGGGTGCCGCCGCGGTACCACATGGCCTCGAACGAGCCGTCGGGGCGCTGCCGGCCGACCAGCCAGCGCACCGCCCTGACCACGCGCGGGTCGTCGGCACCGGCCCCGGAGTCGAGCAGGGCGCCCACGGCCTTGGCGGTCATCTGGGGGCAGGGCCCGAAGCCGCCGGGTTTGGTGTTCCGTACGGCGAGGCTCCAGGACCCGGCCGCGTCCTGGGTGGCGGTCAGCCACGCCAGCCCGGCCCGCACATGACGGTCGTCCGCGCCGCCGGACAGCCGCAGCAGGATGGCGCTGGACTCGGCCGTCTCCAGGGCCATCGGCCAGCTGCGCGGGCTGGAGAACCCCCAGTGGCCGGCCGGGCAGCCGAGCGCGTCGAACGGCTCGGGCTGCTGGTGGCGGTGGAGCATCTCGCGGGTGCCGATGAGCTGGGGGTCGTCGGCGTGACCGGCCTCGATCAGCGCGGCGGTGGCGAAGTTCGTCCAGGTCACATCGAGGGGCATCAGATCCCAGGAGCCATCGGGGCCGGCCGCCGAGCGGAGCCAGCGGGCGGCGGCGCGCACCACGTCGGGCGCCTGGCCGGAGCGGGCGAGGCCCAGGCAGATGAGTCCGGTGAGCCAGGGGTCGGTGCTGAACCCGCCGGTGGCGCCCCCGCGTTCGTAGGCGTCACGGACGATGGCCAGGGCCCTCGGCCGGGCCAGCCGGTCCAGGGCGCGGCCGGCCGGGCCGCGGCGGCGGTGGGCGGACTGGGCGAGCGCCTGGCTCGCGTAGATCGGCAGCCGCAGGCTGAGCAGGCGGCGGCTGAGGCCGGGGAAGAGCAGCAGTTCCAGGGGGAGCCGGCGCTGGGCGCCGTCGTGGGGCAGTCCGGCGAAGGTGTGGAACTGGCGGATGAGGGCGGTCATCGCGGGCTCCGGGACGGCCGCGGCGCCGCCGAGCTCCTCGAACCGGGCCCGTGCGGCACGTACGGCCGAGGCCGCACGGCGGGGCGCGAGCAGTTGGAGCGCCGCGGCGGCGAGCGCGGTGGTGAGGGGTTCGGTGGGCACCGCGCGCATGGCCCAGCCGCCGTCGTCCCGCTGGGTCTCGCACAGCCAGGTGACACCGCGCTCGATGGTCCCGGCCGAGCCCTCGGGATCGGCGAAGTGCAGTGCGACGAGGGCTCCGGCGGTGTTCAGCGGGGAGGCGTGGTGCGCGCCGAAGACGAAGGCGCCGTCGTCGCGCCGGTGGGCGAGGAGCGCCTCGGCACCGGTGGTGACGGCCGTGCCGACGCTCTCGGTCAAGGCGGAAGCGGGCATGCGATCGGACCCTTCTGGTGGTGGCGCGCGTCTCAGGGACTGGCTCTTATGCACATCT
>NZ_JAEEAP010000645.1 GCF_016103465.1 Streptomyces sabulosicollis | reverse complement strand
GGGCGGGGTGGGCAAGTCACAGATCGCCCTGGAGTACGTCCACCAGCACGCCGCCGACTACGACGCGGTGTGGTGGATCCCGGCGGAGCGCCCCGAGCAGATCCGCCAGGCGCTGGTGCAGCTCGCCGACCGGCTCGGGCTGCACGCGGGCATGGAGGCCAACACGGCCGTGCCCAGTGTGCTCGACGCGCTGCGCACCGGACGCCCGTGCCGCAACTGGCTGCTGGTCTTCGACAACGCCGAGGAACTGGAGACGGTCCGGCCGTTCTTCCCCGCGGGCGGTCCGGGCCGGATCCTGGTCACCTCGCGGAACGCCCAGTGGTCGCGCGCCGCCCGCACCGTCGAGGTGGACGTCTTCGAGCGGGAGGAGAGCATCGAGCTGCTGCGCCGCCGGGGGCCGGAGCTGCCGCGCGATCAGGCGGACCGGGTCGCCGACGCGCTGGGGGACCTTCCGCTGGCCATCGAGCAGGCCGCCGCGTGGCTCACCGAGACGGGGATGCCGGTCGACGAGTACCTCCAGGTCTTCGAGGACGAGCGGGCCGATGTCTCCACGCGCCGCAACGAGCTGCTGGCGGCGGGCGTTCCGGTGGACTACCCCGAACCGGTCGCCGCCGCCTGGAACATGTCGCTGCGGCGGCTGGCCGAAACCCATCCCGGCGCGCTCCAACTCCTCCAGATGTGCTCGTTCTTCGCGCCCGAGCCGATCTCCCGGCGGCTCTTCTCGGGAGTGCGCGGGGTGTCCCTCTCCCCCGAGCTCTCAGAGGTGCTGCAGGACCCGATCAAGCTCGGTCACGCGATCCGTGAGATCAACCGCTACGCCCTGATCAAGATCAATCACCGTAGCAACACGATCGAGATGCACCGGCTGGTGCAGGCCGTGCTGATCGGCCAGATGTCCCCGCAGCAGCAGGCGGACATGCGGCACAGCGCCCATGTGCTGCTGGCCTTCGGCGACCCCAACGACGTGGCACCCCCGAACTGGGGGCGGTACGCCGACCTCCTCTCCCACGTCCGGGCGTCGCGCGCGATGGAGTGCGATGACAAATGGGTGCGGCAGATGGTGCGGAACCTGGTCCGCTTCCTCTATGTCTGGGGCGACCACGAGGGCGCGCTGGAACTCGCCACCCAGGTGCGCCGGAAGTGGGTGGAGACGCTCGGTGAGGACAGCGCGGAGACGCTGGCCGTCTCCCGGACCCTGGGCCATGTCCTGACCGTGCTCGGCCACTTCAAGGAGGCCAGGGAGCTCAACCGCCGTACGCTGGAGCTCCAGCGGGCCAAGGAGGGCGACGACCACGAGAACACCCTGGTGACCCAGGGCGCGGTCGCCGTCGACACCCGCTACCAGGGCGACTACGCGCGCTACGTGGAGCTGGAGAAGGACCGCTGGACCAGGACCCTGCGGCTCTTCGGGGACGAGGACCCGTACTCCATCGCCGCGACCAACGACTACGCCGTGGCGCTGCGCGCGGCGGGGGACTACGAGCACGCCCGGCGGCTGGACGAGGGTGCCCGGCGCACCACCGGCCTGGTGCTCGGCGAGGACGCCCTGCTCACCATCCTGGTGGAGGCCAACCTCAGCATCGACGTCCGCGAGGGCGGGGACTACCTGGCCGCCCGCGACATGCTGGAGCAGACCTGCAACCGCGGCCGCCAATTGTTCCCGCCGAACACCCCCACCGTGGTCTACGCCCTGCGCAACCTCGCCGTGGCGCGCCGCAAGGCGGGCGACCACGAGGCCGCCCTGGACCTCAGCCGGGAGGTGCTGGAGCGCTACCGGCTGCGCTACACCGAGCCCAACCTCCACATCACCAACACGGCCCTGGCCCTCTCGATGGATCTGCGGCAGACCGCCGACCTGGAAGGCGCCCGTGAGCTGGGCCGGAAATGCCTCGACGAGATGCGCGTCCTGCTGGGGGAACGGCATCCGGCGACCCTGGGCGCGGCGATCGACCTCGCCGTGACGCTGCGGCTGCTGGGCGAGACCGACGAGGCGCTCGCGCTGAACAAGGAGACGCTGCCGGTGCTCGTCGAGCGGCTGGGGGCGGACCATCCCACGACGCTGGCGTGCGCCATCAACACGGCCAGCGACCACTACACCCTCGCGGACTACCAGGAGGCCCACGACCTGGACACCGAGACCCTGGCGGCCTGCCGGTCCCGGCTGGGCGAGGACCACCCCACCACGCTCGCGTGTGCGGTCAACCTGTCGGGGGACCTGCGCGCGCTGGGCGAGGGCAGGCGGGCGGAGGAGCTGCACCAGGAGGCGCTCGGGGGGCTGCGCCGGGTGCTGACGGCCAACCACCCGGCGACGGTCGCGGCGGCCCGGGGCATCCGGGCGGACTGCGACGTGGAGTCGATCTCCATCTGAACCGGCGGCACGTCTGACGGGGCGCCTGCGGCTGAAGCGGGCGCCCGCGGCTGGAGTGGCGCCCGCGGCTGGAGTGGCGCCCGCGGCTGGAGTGGCGCCCGCGGCTGGAGTGGCGCCCGCGGCTGGAGTGGCGCCCGCGGCTGGAGTGGCGCCCGCGGCTGGAGTGGCGTCCGTGTCGCCGTGCGCGGGGTCCGGTGCCGTGCTCCGTTCAGCCGCGCGTACGCGTCCCGATCCACCGTGCCAGGGCCACCGGATCGGGACCCGTGTCCGGCGCGGTGCGCAGTTCCCGGTGGATGGCCAGGGCCAGTTCGGGGTGGCTCAGCAGCGTCGTCCTGGCCGCGCCGTCCGGCAGGGCGAGCGCGAGCCCCGCCCATGCCGCGATGTCCTCCGGGTCCGCCCGCAGGCGGGCCCGGTAGCCGCGCAGCGCGGCCGTGGTGTCCCCCGCGGCCCAGTCGAGGTCGGCCGGGTCAGGGGCGTCACCGCCCTCGGGCGGCTCCGCTCCCCCGCCCTCGCGCAACCGGGCGAATCCCGCCGGATCCCCGAGCCGGAGCCGGGCGAGCGCGGGGCGCGCCAGCGCCTCGGGGCGGGTCGGCCGGACCGAGGTCCCGGGCAGCTCCCCGGGCGGGTCGGTCCGCGCCCGCCAGGCCCGCGCCCACCGGGCGGTCGGCTCCGGATCCGCCGCCAGGTGGCGCATGCGGTGGACGAGCCGGTGATCGTCGATCAGGTCCGCCGCCAGGCGCCTCGGTCCGGAGGACACCCGCTGCGCGAGCCACAGGGTCAGCCGTTCCTCCAGCCGGTGGAGGAACTCCTCGCCCCTGGCGGTCAGTTCGGCGTGGGCGAGAAGCGTGCGCAGCCCCGAGGCGGTCTGTGCCCGGCGCAGGGCGAACTCGAACGCGGCGGTGTCCCGGGCCGGGCCGGTCCCGGCGCGCCGCAGCCGGTCCCACCAGAATCCGGTCACGCCCAGGAACGCGTACACCCCCTGGAGGAGGCCGCGCAGCGGTCGCGGGTCCAGCCGCCAGGGCGCGTAGTGGATCTCCTCCAGGCCCCCTTCGATCAGGGGCACCAGGTCCATCAGGGCGCTGAGTTTGATGTGCTGGGCCTCGTGCACCAGCGCGGCGGCGAGGGTCAGTGGGTCAGTGGCCCCGTTGAGCAGCACACAGCCGTACGCCTCCGGCGACGAGGCGCTGAACGGTTCCGGCCAGGCGGCGTACGGCACGGGCACGACGGAGGACAGGCAGGCGCCGATTCCCCGCGGGTCCACCTGGCGCTGCTCCGAGACCAGCCGCCACGCATTGCCGAATCGATCCTGCCAGCCCTGCCACTCTTCGTCGCCGAGCCGCTCCGGGCCGCGGATCCGGAGAAAGTCGCGATAGGGGTCGAGGTCATCGAGAAGGGGCGCGCAGACAATCCCCTGGTGCTCTCCTCGCAACCGCCGCAGACCGTGCCAACCGGGAGCGTCCTCGGAGAAGTCGGCGGGCAGTGTCACCGAATACGGGCCGGATAACACCACCGCCTTCCGGCCGTTCCTGACGACCTCGGCGACATCGTCGGTGTCCGGAATGCGGGCGAATCCCAGGGCGGGCAATATCACCCCGTCCTCGCGCGCCGGAACGGCGCCGCGAAAGTCGATTCCGGCGAGAAGAGCGGCCGAGGCGGCGATGGCGTGCAGATGGCCCACCTCGCTCCACGGCGGCCCGTCCCTCGATTCCGGACCGCGCAGCCCGCGCAGACAGCGGTTGAGCCACACCCCCACCGAGGGGTGCAGCAGCAGCGTCTCGACGGCGGCCGGGGAGCGGTGCTCGGCCCGGATCAGCAGGTGCCAGGCGTCCCGGGGCGGTGGCAGGGGG
>NZ_JAEEAP010000644.1 GCF_016103465.1 Streptomyces sabulosicollis | reverse complement strand
GCGGGAAGGGGCGGGGAGGGGAAAAGCTCCGCCGCGTGGTCCGCCGGACACCCGTAAGGGCCGCCCCGGGCGCCGGGCGCGAGCCCGTACGACGGGAGGAGGCCGGGGCCAGCCGGCCCCGGCCAGCCTCCCACGTCGGAGAGGGGTCCGCGTCAGAAGAGCCGGAGCTTGTCGTCCTCGATGCCCCGGAGCGCGTCGTAGTCCAGCACCACGCAGCCGATGCCCCGGTCCGTGGCGAGGACGCGGGCCTGGGGCTTGATCTCCTGGGCGGCGAAGATGCCCTTCACCGGGGCGAGGTGCGGGTCCCGGTTGAGGAGTTCCAGATAGCGGGTGAGCTGCTCGACACCATCGATCTCACCACGGCGTTTGATCTCCACGGCGACCGTCGCCCCGTCCGCGTCCCGGCAGAGAATGTCCACCGGGCCGATGGCGGTGGGGTATTCACGCCGAATAAGCGTCCAGCCATCGCCGAGTGTCTCGATACGATCGGCGAGCAGCTCCTGCAGATGGGCCTCGACACCGTCCTTGATCAGCCCGGGGTCGACGCCGAGTTCGTGCGAGGAGTCATGCAGGACCTCCTCCATGGTGATGATGAGCTTCTCGCCCGCTTTGTTCACGACCGTCCACACATGGTCGTCGCCTTCCTTCAGCGTGCACGGCGGAGACATCCAGTTGAGGGGTTTGTAGGCCCTGTCGTCCGCGTGGATGGACACACTGCCGTCGGCCTTGACGAGGATCAGACGGGGTGCCGAGGGAAGGTGGGCGGTGAGGCGGCCGGCGTAGTCCACCGAGCACCGGGCGATGACGAGACGCATGGTCGGCAACGCTACTCGACCACCACCGCCGCACGCGATTCGTCCGCCGATGGACCCCTTCGGCGATGGCTGGTTGTGTGCCCATTCTCCTGGTGCGGGCGCAGTGGCCGAATTACCGTTGAAGCGGGCGGTCGTCGGACGGGTACGCTGCGTCGCCGTCCGCCCTTCCCATCCCTGAGACCCCGCTCGCGGGGTCGCGAGAGGAGAACCCATGTCGCTCGACGTCTCACCGGCCCTGCTCGAACAGGCCGAGCGAGGCGAGGTCGACGAAGCGGCCTTCGTCGACTGCGTCCGGAACTCCCTACCGTACGCATGGGAGATGATCAGCTCGCTGGTGGCCCAGCTGAAGGTGGACGGCGGGGAGTTCGCCGACAACCAGACGCCGCCGCCCGATGAGCAGGCACGCGGTCAACTGCTCCGGGCACTCGCCAGTGACGCGATACGCGGCGCGCTGCAGCGCCACTTCGGGGTGCGGCTGGCCTTCCAGAACTGTCACCGGGTGGCCGTCTTCCCGCTCGACGCTTCGGCCGACGAGCGCCTCGCCCGCTTCACCTCGGTCCGGGGGCAGCTGCTCAACCAGTCACCCGAACTCCGCGACTGCTGACGGGACGTCCGCTGCCGCTCCACCAGGGGGAGGTGTATCAGCGCAGGAGCGGCAGCACCTCGCTTCCGAGCCGTCCTACGTTCTCCTCCGTGGCCGCCAGATCGCCCGACCCCTCGACCAGCAGCGCGAACCGGCGGATCCCGGTGCGCTCCGCGGTCGCCGCCAGCCGGTCGGCGCACAGCCGCGGGGAGCCCACCGGATGCAGCTCGCACAGCAGCTCCGCATAGGCGACGGGGTCCCGCATCCGGCGCTCCCGGCCGTCGACCGTCACATGCGCCTCAAGACCCTGCCGCAGCCAGCCGGGCATCGCCTTGGTCAGGACCTCGGCCGCCGCGGGGCGGGTGTCCGCGATCTGCACCACCCCGGCCGAGACGTGCCGCGCCGCCACCGCCTCCACGTGCTCCGGTGAACGGCCCGCCGCCAGCGCGGACTTCCGCCACAGCCCGATCGCCTCGGCCTTCTCCTCGTCCCCGCAGTGCATGCCGAGCAGCATGGGCAGCCCGCGCTCGGCGGCCAGCCGCACACTGGTGGGGGAGGTGCAGGCGACGACCACCGGCGGGGCGTCCACCGCGGACCCGGCGAGGGCGTCGTCGGAGCGCGGCACCACCGCCACCTCGCGGAAAGCGAACCGCTCACCGTCGGCCCCCACCCGGGGCTCGCGCAGCCAGCGCAGCAGCAGATCGAGTGATTCGGGGAAGCCCTGCTCGTATGCCCGCAGCCCCGAGCCGAAGACCTCGAGGTCCACCCAGGGACCGCCACGGCCGACACCCAGCGTGAACCGGCCGCCGGAGAGGAGATGGAGCAGTGCCGCCTGCTCACCCAGCGCGACGGGATGCGCGGTCGGCAGTACGCTCACCGCCGTACCGACGCCGATCCGGCGGGTACGCCCCAGCAGCAGCGCGGCGAGGGTGACCGCGGACGGGCAGACGCCATACGGAACGAAGTGGTGCTCGGCGACCCAGACCGCGTCCAGCCCGGTCTCCTCGGAGAGCTCGGCCGACCGCACCGCCCGGTGCAGCGCTTCCTCCTGTCCCTGGCCTGGGAATTGAGCGGCCAGGATGAAAGCCCCCACATCCATCGTGAAACTGCCTCCTTGTCGCGGCTGATGTGCCGGCGCGGGCATCCCCCCTCGTAGGCATTAACGCGTGACACGTGCCAAGGGCACGGCCGGGCATGAAGTTTTCATGATGATCAGAGGGTGGGTGTGGACGACGGCTTACCGGGCCGGTGACCGTAGCGCGTACGCTGGTCACAGCCCGTTAGGTCCGAGCTCTGTCGAGGTGCCCCGTGTCTCCACGCCGAAACCGCCCGCGAGGCGGCGATAAGCCCGTCGGCCACGAGGGCACGAGTCGTTATGGCATCGACCGCATGGAGACCTGGCAGGGCGAGGAGTGGGTGGTCCGCCAGGTCGGCGGCGGGGCGGCCGCCAAGCACTACCGCTGCCCGGGCTGCGACCAGGAGATTCCGCCCGGGGTGGCGCATGTGGTCGCCTGGCAGCAGTACATGGGCGCGGACGACCGGCGCCACTGGCACAAGGCGTGCTGGAGCGCACGGGACCGCCGGAGCGCCAAGCTCCAGCGGTCCCGTAACGCACCGCGATACTGACCGGCTCAGGGTCCGTGGATCCGGCTCAGGGCCCGTGGATCCGGCTCAGGGCCCGTGGATCCGGTCAGGCCCGTGAGCCCTATACGTCGCGCTTCTCCAGCAGCACATAGGCGGCGATCATCGCCCCCGCCGTGATCCCGGCCAGTGCCCATAGCTGGGGCCAGCCGCTGTTCAGGCTCTCGTCGATCCGGAAGAGGGAGGCCAGCGCCTGGGGCGAGGAGTACTCCTGCATCTTCGCGCCCAGATCGCGCAGGCTGTCCGACATCATCAGGAACGCGGGAAGGATGGCCGGCAGCAGCACCACACCGAGCATCGTGGTGATCGCGCCCGCGGAGTGCCGCAGCATGCAGCCGACGGCCAGCGAGAGCAGCCCCAGCAGCGACACATACAGCCCCGCGCCGACCGTCGCGCCCAGGAGCTGGTCACTCGTCGGCTCCTGGACACCCGGGCCGCTGTGCATCCCGGTGCTGGCGAAGGCCACCAGCGCGAGCGCGAGGGTCGTGGTGGTGAACGAGAGGGTGAAGAACACCAGCGCCTTGGCGGTGAGCACCCGGGAGCGCTGCGGCGAGGCGGTGAGGGTGGTCCGGATCATCCCGGTGCCGTACTCGGAGGTGATCACGAGCACCCCGAGGGTGACGATGCACAGCTGGCCGAGCAGGGTGCCGAAGAATCCGGGGAGGGTGGTGGGGACGGTCTCGTAGTCGGTGTCGCTGGTGCTCACCGCCACCAGGAGTCCGATGCCGGCCACCAGCGCGACCATCACGCTCAGTGTCCAGATCGTGGAGCGCACCGACTTGATCTTGGTCCACTCGGAGGCGAGGGCATTGCCGAGGTGGGTGTGGCGGACCGGGATCGGCGAGGTGTACGGACCGACACCGGCGTACGGCTGGGACGGGGGGCCGGAGGGCACGGGCTGGTGCGGGGCCGCCTGTGGCGGCATCTGCGGATGCCCCTGCGGGTGTCCCTGCGACGGCGACTGCGTCTGTGGCTGCCCCTGCGGCTGCGGCGCGGGGTGGTGGGCGGCCTGGTGCGGTGCGGCCTGGTGCGGTGCCTGCGGGGCCGTCTGTGGGGCTGCCTGCGGCGGCATCTGCGGAGGACCCTGCGGAGGGCCCTGCGGAGGGACGGGCGCCTGGGACTGCTGCTGGTACGGGGTCGTCATCGGGCGTCCTCGGTGTCGCTCTTGGTCAGATCGGCGG
>NZ_JAEEAP010000643.1 GCF_016103465.1 Streptomyces sabulosicollis | reverse complement strand
CAACGGCCCGGGCCGCCCCCGCCGACGCTGCCGGTCTCATTGCCGTTGATCCGGCCCAGGCCGTTGTAGCCGAAGGTCAGCTCCAGGAAGCTGTTGTGCTGCGAGCCGCCGATGTACGGGCGCGAGGACGCCGGCCAGAGCTCGACGATCGCGACCCACCAGCCGCCGGAGACCACCATCGCGAGCCCCGCGAGCAGCAGTTGCCCGATCCGCCGGCCGAACCCGGCCGGGGCGCACACCGCGTACACCACCGCGAGCGGCGGCAGGATCAGCCACGCCTGCAGGGTCTTGGTGAGGAAGCCGAGCCCGAAGCAGACCCCGGCCAGCACCAGCCACTTGGTGCGCGCGTCCTCCAGGGCGCGCAGCACGCAGGAGATCGCCGAGACCATCAGCAGGCACAGCAGCGCGTCGGGGTTGTTGAAGCGGAACATCAGCGCCGCGACCGGGGTCACCGCGAGCGCCGCGCCCGCGACAAGCCCGGCGGCCGCGCCGAACCTGCGCCGTACGGCCGCGTACAGCACCCCGACCGTCGCGACGCCCATCAGCGCCTCGGGGACGAGGACCGCCCAGGAGGAGAGGCCGAAGAGCCGCACCGACAGGGCCATCGGCCACAGCGCGGCCGGGGGCTTGTCCACGGTGATGGAGTTGGCGGCGTCGGAGGAGCCGAAGAAGAACGCCTTCCAGCTCTCGCTGCCCGCCTGCACGGCGGCGGAATAGAACTGGTTGGCGTAGCCGGACGCGCCCAGGCTCCACAGGTAGAGCACGGTGGTCACGGCCAGCAGGGCCCACAGGGCGGGCCGCGCCCAGCGCGGGTCCTCCGGCCGCCCCCGCCAGATCCGCGCCAGGCGCGAGCCACCGGGCGCCCGCGGCCCCGGCCGGGGGTCGGCGGCGGGGATCGGCGGCGGCCCGGCTTCGCGGGTGCCGTAGTCGTAGGTGGTCATCGATCGGTCCTCGGGTCGTGGTCGGTCGTGGCCCCGCTGTCCGACGGGAAGACCCAGGCCCGGAAGAGCAGGAAGCGCAGAACGGTCGCGGCGAGGTTCGCCGCGATCAGCACGGCCAGTTCGGTGCCGTGCGAGGCGGTGCCGGGGACGGCGTCCAGGGCGGCGAGGGAGCCGCTGGTCAGCACGAGGCCGATGCCGAAGACCACCAGCCCCTGGGCCTGGTGGCGCATCGCGCGGTCCCGGCCGCGTACGCCGAAGGTGAGCCTCCGGTTGGCCGCGGTGTTGCCGAGCGCCGACAGCAGCAGCGCCAGCGCGTTGGCCACCTGCGGGCCGGTGCCCATCCGGAAGAGGGAGTACAGCAGCAGGTAGACCAGCGTGCTCAGCGCGCCGACCACGCAGAACCCGACCAACTGGCGGGCCAGACCCTTGGGCACCCCGCTCAGCTCCCGGTCGCGCGGATCGTCGCCGAACGGACGGCGCACCCGGTCCAGCGGCAGCGCACCGGTGGCCAGCGCGCGCCCCACCCGCCACACGCCCTTGAGGTCCTCCGTGGCCGTCTTCACGATGTGGACCGTGCTGTTGGGGTCGTCCACCCAGTCCACCGGCACCTCGTGGATGCGCAGCCCGGCCCGCTCGGCCAGCACCAGCATCTCGGTGTCGAAGAACCACCCGGTGTCCTCCACCAGCGGCAGCAGCCGCTCCGCGACGTCCTTACGGATGGCCTTGAAGCCACATTGGGCGTCGGAGAAGCGGGCGGCCAGGCTGCCCCGCAGGATCAGGTTGTAGGCCCGCGAGATGAACTCCCGCTTGGGCCCGCGCACCACCCGTGAGCTGCGCGCCAGCCGCGATCCGATCGCCAGGTCGGAGTGCCCGGAGATCAGCGGGGCCACCAGCGGCAGCAGCGCCTTGAGGTCCGTGGACAGATCGACGTCCATATAGGCGAGCACCGGCGCCTCGGACAGCGACCACACGGTGCGCAGCGCCCGCCCGCGCCCCTTCTGCTCCAGCCGGACCGCCGTCACCTCCTCGATGCTCTCGTCCAGGTAGGCCGCGAGGTCGGGCGTGCGGTCCGTACTGGCGTTGTCGGCGATGGTGATCCGGAAGCCGTACGGGAAGGTGCGGGCCAGATGGTCATGCAGCCGTCGTACGCACCGCTCGAGGTCCGCTTCCTCGTTGTAGACGGGGATGACGACGTCCAGCACCGGACGGCCGCGCACGACCGTCACCGGCCCGCGCACGGGCAAGGTCTGCAGGGGTGTCTCGGGCGGAGCCCCGAGAGGGGTGTCGGTTCGCATGAGGTCGACGGTCGCGACCCGCGCTGTCACGGCTGTGTGGTCAGCCTGTGGCCTGCCTGTGAGTCCGTTACGCCCTGGTGAACGGGCCGGTGCACGGGCAGGTGGACGCCGAACACGGTGCGCCCGGGCACGCTGTCCACCGTCACCCGCCCGTCGTGCGCGGCCACGACCGCGTGCACGATGGCCAGGCCGAGCCCCGTGCTGCCCGCGGCGCGGGAGCGCGAGGCGTCGCCGCGCGCGAACCGCTCGAAGACGTGCGGCAGCAGCTCGGGCGGGATGCCCGGACCGTCGTCCTCGATCTCCAGCGAGACGTACGAGGGCGTCCGGGGAGGGCCGAAGGCCCCGGCGGCGCGGGCGGCCGCGTACGGGGAACCGTGGGGCGGGGCGTAGGGCACGGCGTACGGCTGGACATGCGGCGAACCGCGCACCTTACGGTGGCCATGGGACGAACCGTCCTCCTTACGGTGCCCATGGAACGAACCGTCCTCCTTACGGTGGCCATGCCCATGTCCGGCCCCCGAGGGCGCGTCGGAGGAAACTCCGGAGGACGCCCCGTACGGCACCCCGTGCTCCATCCCGTAGGACATCCCGTGGGAGAGGCCGTACGGCGAGGGGTACGGCGACGCCTGCGGCCCGCCCCACAGCACCCGCGCCGTGACCGTGGTGCCCGCCGGGGTGTGCGTCCGCGCGTTGGCGAGGAGGTTCACCAGAACCTGGCGCAACCGGGCGTCGTCGCCGTGGACGACGGCGGGTTCATCGGGCAGCTCCAGCCGCCACTCGTGGTCGGAGCCGACCGCCCGCGCGTCGCTCACGGCGTCCACGACCAGCGGTGACAGATCGACCTCCGCGCATTCCAGCGGCCGTCCCGCGTCCAGCCGGGCCAGCAGCAGCAGATCCTCGACCAGCCCGGTCATCCGTCCAGCCTCGGACTCGACCCGGCCGAGGGCGTGCCGGGTGTCGGGCCCGATCTCCTCGCGGCCGCGCCGGGTCAGCTCGGCGTAGCCGCGGATGGAGGCGAGCGGCGTACGGAGCTCATGGCTGGCGTCGGCGACGAACTGCCGCACCCGCGTCTCGCTCTCCTGGCGGGCCGCGAGCGCCGACTCCACATGGCCGAGCATGCGGTTGAGCGCCGCGCCCACCTGGCCGACCTCGGTGCGCGGATCGGCCTCCGAGGCCGGGACGCGCTCGCGCAGCGCCACCTCGCCGCTGTGCAGGGGAAGTTCGGAGACCCGGGTCGCGGTGGCGGCCACCCGGCGCAGCGGGCGCAGCGAGATGCCGACCATCGCGGCCCCGGCGATCCCGGCCGCGACCAGCCCGGCCGCGGTCACACAGACCTCCACGAGGATGAGGGTGTTGACCGTCTCCTGGGTCTGGTCGAGCGGGAAGGCGAGGACGATGCCGCCTTCCCGGTGGTCCCACTGGGCCACCGCCCGATAGCCGCCGAGGCCGGGCAGATCGATGGTGTGCACCTGTCCGTCCAGGGGGACGGCGGCGATCGCCTTCCGCTGGCCGCTGGTCAGGGGGTCCACCCGGCTCTCGGCGTCGACGTCGTTCGTCATGGGCGAGTCATTGCTCTTGCCGGACATGGAGATCTCGCCGTCCTGGCCGAACCGCGCCCCGACCGTGCCGATGGGCTGACCGGGCGAGGCGACGAAGAGCACATCGTCCCGGGGGAGTTCGCGCGCCGGGCCCGGCTTGTTCAGGAACCGCCCGACGGACGCGCGCAGATCGTCGTCCACCTGGCCCTGGAGGTACGAGTGCAGTGCGAGGGTCGTGACCGTGCCGATCACCGCGCAGACCACCGCGATCAGGGCGACGGCCGAGACGACCAGCCGGGTGCGCAGGGACCAGGGGCGGCGCCCGGACCGCTGCGCGCGCGCCGCCCGCTGGGCGCGCCGGGCGTGCGCGCGCCCCTGCGCCTGTCTCTTATACACATCTGACGCTGCCGACGACTAGTC
>NZ_JAEEAP010000642.1 GCF_016103465.1 Streptomyces sabulosicollis | reverse complement strand
GGGCGGGCGGTGTCGCCGGGTACGCGACGAGAAGACGATCTGTGCGCCGGGCCGTGCGCGGCCGCGTGCCCCGGGGCGCGCTCGGCCTCAGAACGCCGGCACGGCGCGGTAGCGGGCGCGTCCGTGGCGGACGTGGTCGAGCGCCTCGTCGATGCGCGCGACCGGGAACGTCTCGACGGCCGGGCGGATGCCGTGCCGCGCCGCGAAGTCCAGCATCCGCCGGTTCTCCTCCGCTGCCCCCACGACCCCGCCGACCAGCCGCTTTTCGCCCGGCAGCAGGCTCAACGGGTGGACGCCGAACGACCCGTGGGGAACGCCGACCACGCACAGCGTCCCCTGCGGGCGCAGCGCCGCGAGATCGGCGTCCCAGGGCAGATCGGCCGAGACGGTCGAGAGGATGAAGCCGAAGGAGCCCGAGGCGCGTCGCAGCCCGTCCTCCGCGACGATGAACTCATGGGCGCCGAACCGGCGGGTGTCGTCCGCCTTCGCCGCCGTCGAGGAGATGGCGGTCACATGGCAGCCCCACTTGGCGAGGAACTGGAGCGCGAGGTGGCCCAGGCCGCCCACGCCCACCACGGCGACCCGGTCCGTGGGCCGGACCCCGTTCCGGGCGATCGCCGAGAAGACCGTGGTCCCGGCGCACAGGAGCGGCGCCGCGTGCTCGGAGGCGAGGGCGCCGGGCAGGGGCTGGACGTACCGCCAGTCGCCCGCCCGGACCCGGGTGGCGAACGCGCCGCGGTCGCCGCGCAGGGCCGTGTCGTCCTTGTGCGGGCACAGGTACTGCCGCCCGGTGAGGCACCACTCGCAGGCGAAGCACGCCCCGGCCACCGCGCCGACTCCCACGCGCTGACCGACGGCCAGCCGCGTGCCGTCGACGGCGCTCCCCACGGCCTCGATCACGCCGACCGCCTCATGCCCCGCGACCACGCCGTGCCGTTCACGGCCGACGACCTCCCCCAGTACGCCGTGCGGCTGTACGAGACCGCCATCGAACGGCCGGAGCTGGTCCGCCTGGCCGCCTGGGCGAAGCTCGAAGGAGTGGTCACCGCCGATCTGGTGACCGAGTCATCCGCCGTCACCGTCAAACTCCAGGCGATCGCCGGGGCCCAGCGCGCCGGCCGGGTCACCGCCTCGATGGACCCCCAGGACGTCCTCGCGCTGGTGCTCGCCATGGCCCTGACCTGGTCCCCCGTCGGCCTCTCCGCCACCGCCGCCCCCCGGCGACCCGCCCGAGGCCCACACCCGCCGCAAGCAGGCTCTGGCCCAGGCGGTGTCGGGCGCCTTCCGCGCAAGCGCTGATCGTCATCCGGAAGGGTGACGACGGACCGAACCGCCCGAGACGGCTCGCCTACGCTGGAAGCATCGCTCCGTACGAAGGAGGTCCACCGTGGCACTGACAGCCCCCCTGCCCGCTGGGAAGAGGTACACCCGCAAGGTCGAGGTCGACATCTCCCAGCCGCTGTCGCTGCCCGAACCCCTCGGGTTCGACCTGGACACCAGCGAGTTCTGACCCGTCCCCTGCAACGGGGAGACGGCCGTGGACATGGCGAGGGCCGCCCCGGGTGCGGGGCGGCCCTTGGGGTTGTGCGCCGGTGTGGAACCTCAGACGTTGACGCCGAAGTCCTTGGCGATGCCCACCAGGCCGGAGGCGTAGCCCTGGCCCACGGCGCGGAACTTCCACTCCGCGCCGTTGCGGTACAGCTCGCCGAAGACCATGGCGGTCTCGGTGGCGGCGTCCTCGCTCAGGTCGTAGCGGGCGATCTCGGTGCCGCCGGCCTGGTTGACGATGCGGATGAACGCGTTCCGCACCTGGCCGAAGTTCTGGCTGCGGGACTCGGCTTCGTAGATCGAGACCGGGAAGACGATCTTCTCCACGTCGGCCGGCAGACCGGCCAGGTTGACGTTGATCTGCTCGTCGTCGCCCTCGCCCTGGCCGGTGAGGTTGTCACCGGTGTGGACGATGGTCTGGTCCGGCGTGGACTTGTTGTTGAAGAACACGAAGTGCTGGTCGGAGTAGACCTTGCCGTTCGTGTTCACGGCGATGGCGCTCGCGTCGAGGTCGAAGTCGGTGCCCGTGGTGGTGCGGACGTCCCAGCCGAGGCCGACCGTGACGGCGGTCAGGCCCGGTGCCTCCTTGGTGAGCGAGACGTTGCCGCCCTTGGACAGGCTTACAGCCATGGGGAGTCCCTTTCGTGGTCTCTATGGTCCGAGGCGACGGGCGAAGCCGTCGTCACCCTCCACAACGCCACGAACGCCCCGACAGGTTCCAGGTCTCTTTACTTTCTTTGCCAAACCCTGATGTCCGGATACGACGAGATAACAAGATGACGCCGCCGGGGTCGACGCGCGACCATGGGAAACATGTCCGCGCCCTATGTCATCCGAGGTTCGGTCTCCTTGCCGGAGGCCGAGTTGATGTGGCGTTTCTCGCGGTCCTCCGGACCCGGCGGACAGCACGTCAACACCAGCGACAGCCAGGTCGAACTGCGCTTCGACCTCGCCCGCACCGAGGCGCTGCCGCCCGTATGGAAGGAGCGCGCGCTGGAGCGGCTGTCGGGCCGGCTGGTGGACGGGGTGGTGACCGTACGGGCCTCCGAGCACCGTTCGCAGTGGCGCAACCGCGAGACGGCCGCCGTAAGGCTCGCGTCACTGCTCGCGGAGGCGACCGCGCCACCGCCCAGGCCGCGCCGCCCCACCCGGATCCCCCGGGGCATCAACGAGCGGCGGCTGCGCGAGAAGAAGCAGCGGAGCGAGGTCAAGCGGGGGCGTACGGGGCGGGGCTGGACGTAGCCCCGGGCCGACGGCTCCCGCCCGCCGGTTCCCGCCCTCACCCCTGGGCGCTCCTTCCTCGCCCCGGCGTCACCCCGGCCTCATCCCTCGGCGCTCCTCGCCCCGGCGTCACCCCGGCCTCATCCCTCGGCGCTCCTCATCCCGGTGTCACCCTCGGCGCCGCCCACCCCTGCGTCGCCCCTCGGCGCTCCTCATCCCAGCGTCCGGTAGCGCCCCCTGAAGTACGTCAGCGGTCCGCCCTCCGCGGCCGGTGCCGCCGCGGCGAGCACCCGGGCCACCACCAGCGTGTGGTCCCCGGCCGTCACCCGCTGCTCGGTGCGGCACTCCAGCGTCGCCAGCGCCCCCACCGCGAGCGGGGCGCCCGTATGCTCGCCCCGCACCACGGACATGTCCTCGAACAGCAATCTGTCGCTGATGCGCCCCTTCATGGCGAATCGTCCCGCGATGTGCCGCTGACCGTCCGACAGGACCGACACCGCCCAGTGCGGCTGTCGCTCCAGCAGCTCGTCCATCCGGGACCCGTTGCGAACGCTCACCATCACCAGCGGCGGGTCAAGTGACACTGACATGAACGCGGTAGCCGTCATGCCGACGTCCTCGCCGCGCGGCCCCTCCTCCGGGTCGTGGGCGGTCACCAGCACCACACCCGCGGTGAACCGCGACAGCGCGGCGCGGAACTCGTCCTCACTCACCCCACCAGCATGGGGGACGGCGGGCTCGGCTGGGCTGGAAGGAGTCGTCGGGAACACCCTTCGACGCTAACCGCCTCCGGCCGGTCCCCGCATCGGGCCAGGGGACCACTCCGGGCGTAGGCCGCCGGCCGTAGGCCGGGCGCCGGGCCGGAGGTCGCGCGGCCCGTCCGGGCGGCCGCCTTGCATGACCAGGCGGACTCGTTCCGGGATTTGCGATCACAAAAGCTAGGAGCGCTCCCATCCCCTCTGTGGCGGCAGTGAATACAGTCTGTGACATGAGTCACAGCAGGCAGTAATTGTTGACCCTGTGTACCGAGTGGGCAGCTCGCTGTGATTCAGTGGCCGTGGCAATCGGACGACAAGACGCCAGGAGTTTGCTGTCGAGGTCTCGGGGGAGTGCGATCGATGGAGACCGAGTCGGAGCCGTACATCCGCCTTGCGACCCTGCGGCAGCTGCACCAGGTGGTCGCCGATCTGAACACCGCCCGCAACCTCGCCGACACGCTTCAGGCCGTCGCCGACGGCGTCATCGCCGGACTCGGTTTCGAGCTGTCGGCCGTCAACCTCGTCCGCCCCGACGGAGACCTCGTCGTCGCCGCCGTGGGCGGCAGCGCCGGGGCAGAGGCGCTGATGGCCGGGCGGGTCGGCTCCCGCTGCTCCTGGGAGCGCCGGCTGTCCATGGGCGACCGCTGGGGCGATCTGCGCTTCATCCCGTACAGCGAGGGCTGGGTCCTCGACGACGACGACGTCCCGCAGTGGCACACCCCCGGCCCCGCCCCCCGC
>NZ_JAEEAP010000641.1 GCF_016103465.1 Streptomyces sabulosicollis | reverse complement strand
CACGCTTCATCGCCAACCCATTCGCCCAAAGTGGCACCGACACCCGCATGTACCGGACCGGAGACATGGTCCGCTGGCGCACCGACGGCCAACTGGAATACCTCGGACGCGCCGACGACCAGGTCAAGATCCGAGGCTTCCGCATCGAACCCGACGAAATCGCCTCCACACTGCTCCAGCACCCCGCAGTGGACCAGGCCGCTGTCATCGCCCGGGAGGACCGGCCCGGCGACAGCCGACTGGTCGGATACATCGTCCCGGCCCGGGAGAACGAGGAGGACCGCAGGCAGTCCGGTGACCGTCAGGTCGAGGGGTGGCAGCAGGTCTACGACGATCACTACACCACGGCCGACGCCGTCCCCCTCGGCACGAACTTCCATGGTTGGAACAGCAGTTACACCAAGGAGCCGATTCCGTCGGTCCAGATGCGAGCCTGGCGAGACGAGACCGTACGAAGGATCCTTGAGCTCGGTCCCCGGAACGTTCTGGAGATAGGAGTGGGCGCCGGCCTGCTGCTCAGCGAAGCGGCACCCTCGTGCGAGAGTTACTGGGGCACCGATCTCTCCAGGGAGGTCATCGATCGGCTGCGCCGTCAGGTCGCCGAGCGGCCGGACCTGGCGAACCGTACGGAGCTGCGCTGCCAGCCCGCCGACGATTTCGACGGCCTGCCCCAGAACTTCTTCGATGTCGTCGTGATCAACTCGGTCGTGCAGTACTTCCCCCACGCGGACTACCTCGCCGATGTGCTGCGCTCTGCCACCCGGCTGCTCGCGCCCGGTGGCGCCGTCTTCGTCGGTGACGTTCGCAACAAGCGGCTCGCTTCTTGCTTCCACACAGCGGTGCAACTGCACCAAGCGGATCCGTCGGAAGAGCCGGGAACGATCATCAGCGCGGCCGAGCAGGCCATGGTTTTCGAGAAGGAGCTGCTGGTCGACCCGGACTTCTTCCCGGCACTCGTTCACCACACGCCTGGTCTGGAGTGGGTGGACATCCAGCTCAAGGCAGGACCCCACCACAACGAACTCAGCCGCTACCGCTACGACGTGGTACTGCACACGCGACCGGGTGACGGGGAACAACTCCTTGCGGAGGCGCCCCAGTTGCGCTGGGGCACTGATCTCGCAGACGTCGAGGAGCTTCTCCAGCGGCTGGATGACGATGTGCCCGCCGTGCTGTGTGTGGCGGCCATCCCCAACAGCCGTCTGGTCCAGGAAGCCGCGGCGAACGACATGCTTCGCAGTGGTGGCTCCCTCACGGACGCCCTGGCGGCGCTCAGGAGCCCGGCGGGCAAGGGCGCGGTGGATCCCCACGAACTAGCCACATCAGCCGCCGCCCGGGGTTATCGCACGATCACGCGCTGGTCACAGGACCACCGCCGACTGGACGCCGTCTGGGTGAGAGCCGATCTGGCCATCGCGCCGTTCTGGTCCGGCCAGTCCTCGGTTCCGTCGACCGGCGGGTTCTCGCCGAGCAGGTTCACCAACAGCCCTGCGAGCGTCCGTGAAGTGGGCGCTCTGGCCAGTACCGTGCGGCAGTTCGTGGCCGACCGGTTGCCGGAGTACATGGTGCCGTCAGCCGTGGTGGTGCTGGACGAGCTCCCGCTGACCGTCAACGGCAAACTCGACCGCCGCGCACTCCCCGCGCCCGACTACACGGCCGGGACCGTCTCACGCGGACCGCGCACACCGGCGGAGGAGATCCTGTGCGGCCTGTTCGCCGAGGTACTCGGCCTGACCGACATCGGAGCCGAGGACAACTTCTTCGACCTGGGCGGCCACTCCCTCCTCGCCACCCGCCTGATCGCCCGCATACGCACCGCCTTCGGCGTCGAGCTGGGCGTCCGCACCCTGTTCGAAACACCCACTGTCGCGGGACTCGCACAGCAGGTCAGCGGAGCGCATGCGGCCCGCACCGCTCTGGTACCGGCCCAACGGCCCGACACCGTCCCCCTGTCCTTCGCACAGGCCCGCCTGTGGTTCCTCCACCGCCTCGAAGGCCCCTCCCCCACCTACAACATGCCGCTCATTCTCCGGCTGACCGGACAGCTGGACGTCGTGGCGCTGGAGGCGGCACTCGCCGATGTCGTGGCACGCCACGAGAGTCTGCGGACCGTCTTCCCGGAGATCGAGGGTGTGCCACAGCAGCGGGTCCTGCCGGTGCGGGAGGCCCGGCCACAGCTGACCGTCACCCCAGTGGACGCCTCCGAGCTGGACACGGCACTGGCCACCGCCGCACGCCACACCTTCGACCTCGAGACGGACATCCCGCTGTGGGCGCAGCTGTTCCGCGTCAGCGCGGAAGAGCACGCCCTGGTGCTCGTGGTGCACCACATCGCCAGCGACGGATGGTCGATGGCTCCTCTCGCCCGCGACCTGAGCACGGCCTTCCAGGCGCGGTGTGCGGGGCGGGAGCCGGGGTGGGCCGAGCTGCCGGTGCAGTACGCGGACTACACGCTGTGGCAGCGCGACGTCCTGGGCGACGTCGAGGATCCCAGCAGTGAGATCGCCGCGCAGGTGGAGTACTGGAGGCAGGCCCTGGCGGGATTGCCGGACCGCATCAGTCTCCCCACGGATCGTCCCTATCCGCAGACCGCCTCGCACGAGGGACAGACGGTTACCTTCGAGTGGTCCGCCGACCTGCACACCCGTCTGGAAGGGCTGGCCCGGCAGTCCGGCGCGAGCCTGTTCATGGTCATCCACGCCGCGCTGGCCGCCTTGCTCTCCCGCATGGGGGGCGGTGAGGACATCGCGGTCGGATCACCGATCGCCGGCCGCACCGACCAAGCACTCGACGACCTCGTCGGCTTCTTCGTCAACACCCTCGTCCTGCGCACCGACACCTCCGGCGACCCCACCTTCCGCCAACTCCTGCACCAAGTACGCGAACGCAGCCTCGACGCCTACGCCCACCAGGACGTGCCCTTCGAACACCTGGTGGAGACCCTCAACCCGGTGCGCTCGCTGGCGCATCAACCCCTCTTCCAGGTCATGCTCGCCTGGCAGAACGCGGACCACGCAGAGCTGGAATTCCCCGGACTGTCGGCGGACCTGGTGTCGATCGGCACCGGTACGGCACGTATGGACCTGCTTGTCAGCTTGGTCGAAGCGCGAGGCTCGCACGGCGTGAGCGGAGTGGTGGAATTCCGGTCGGACGTGTTCGACCGGTCGACGGTGGCGTCGTTGGTGGACCGGCTGGAACGGCTGCTGGACGCGGTCGCGACGGACCCGGACCGGCGGGTCAGCACGATCGACCTGCTCGAACCCGCCGAACGCGAGCGCGTCCTGGTGGAGTGGAACACCCCCACGAACGCCGATACGCGCGGCGAGGCCGTGTCCATTCCGGAACTGTTCGCACGACAGGTGGAGCAGGTCCCCGACGCCACCGCCGTGGTGTTCGGCGACCGTGCCCTGACCTACGCGGAACTGGACGCGGCATCCAACCGGCTGGCCCGACTGCTCATCGCCGAGGGCGCCGGACCCGAACGCATCGTCGCCCTGGCCCTGCCCCGGTCCATCGACATGATCGTGGCCGTCCTCGCCGTCCTCAAGACCGGCGCCGCCTACCTGCCCATCGACCCCGAACACCCGGCCGAACGCGTGGCGTTCATGCTCCACGACGCCGCCCCGGCCCTGGCCCTGACCACCACCGGCCTGCGTCCGGTCTTCCACGGCCAGCCACTGACCACCGTGGAATACGACGCGCCCGGAACCACGCAGCGCCTGGCCGAACAGAGCCCGGCCGCCATCACCGACGCCGACCGGACACACCACCTGACCCCGCTCAACCAGGCGTACGTCATCTACACCTCCGGCTCGACCGGCACCCCCAAAGCCGTGGTGATGTCGTCGGGCGCGGTGGTGAACCTGCTGCGCTGGCATGCGATGACCGTGCCCGGCGGCGTGGGCGCCCGCACCGCGCAGTTCACCGCACTCAGCTTCGACGTATCGGTGCAGGAGACACTCTCCACACTGGTCACCGGCAAAACACTCGTCATACCCCCGGACACCACACGACGGGACGCCGCAGCCCTCGCCCTATGGCTGCACGAACACCGCATCACCGAACTCTTCGCACCCCACCTCGTCATCGAAGCGGTATGCCAAGCCGCCAACGAAACACACCTCCACCTCCCCCACCTCCAGCACGTCATCCAAGCAGGCGAAGCCCTGGCCCTGACCGAACCCCTACACGCATTCTTCCTCCACCACCCCACAACCCAACTGCACAACAACTACGGCCCCACCGAAACCCACGTCGTCACCGCCCACACC
>NZ_JAEEAP010000640.1 GCF_016103465.1 Streptomyces sabulosicollis | reverse complement strand
CGCCCCTACCCGCCAGCACCCGGCCAATCGCCTGACTGCGCAACGCCACCACACGCGCCGCGTCCCGCAGCGACAAAACCCCCGCCACACACGCCGCCGCGATCTCACCCTGCGAGTGACCGACCACGGCCGACGGCCGCACACCCAGCGAACGCCACAACTCCGCCAACGACACCATCACGGAGAACAACACCGGCTGAACCACATCCACCCGCTCCAGTGACGGTGCGCCCTCCGCCTCGCGCAGCACATCCACCAACGACCAGTCGGTGAACTCTGCGAGCGCGGCGGCACACTCATCAATACGGGCAGCGAACACCGGTGAAGCATCCAACAGCTCCACGGCCATGCCTACCCATTGTGCCCCCTGTCCTGGGAACACGAATGCGGCCTTGCCCCCGATTGAGGCCCCCTGCACCAGGTTCGGCAGGACCTGCCCCCTAGCGAGGGCGTCCAAACCCCGGACGAAATCGTCCCGGTCCGTGCCCACCAGCACCGCGCGCCGGTCGAAGGCGGCGCGGGTGGTGGCCAGCGAGTGGCCGATGTCCAGCGGGCGCAGGGCCGGGTCGGCGTCGAGGTGGGCGAGCAGCTTGGCGGCCTGGGCGCGCAGCGCCGCCTCGCTCTTGCCGGACACCGTCCACGGCAGCGCGCCGAGCCGCTTCGCCGGGGCCGGTTCCCCGGTCGCCTCCGCGGCCTCCTCGGCGGGTGCCTGCTCGATGATGGCGTGCGCGTTGGTGCCGCTGAATCCGAACGAGGATACGGCGGCCCGGCGCGGACGGCCGGTCTCCGGCCACTCCCGTGCCTCGGTCAGCAGCTCGATGTCGCCCGCCGACCAGTCCACGTGCGGGGTCGGCTCGACGATGTGCAGCGACTCCGGCAGCACGCCGTGGCGCAGCGCGAGGACGAGCTTCATCACACCCGCGACACCGGCGGCCGCCTGGGCGTGGCCGATGTTGGACTTGATGGAGCCGAGCAGCAGGGGCTGCCCGTCGGGCCGGTCCTGGCCGTAGGTGGCGAGCAGCGCCTGGGCCTCGATGGGGTCGCCCAGCGTCGTACCGGTGCCGTGAGCCTCCACGACGTCCACCTCGGCCGGGGACAGCCGGGCGTTGGCGAGGGCCTGCCGGATCACCCGCTGCTGGGACGGGCCGTTGGGCGCCGTCAGACCGTTGGACGCGCCGTCCTGGTTGATCGCCGAGCCGCGCACCACCGCGAGCACCGGGTGCCCGTTCTTACGGGCGTCCGACAGCCGTTCCACCAGCAGCATGCCCACGCCCTCGGCCGGGCTGAAGCCGTCCGCGTCCGAGGAGAACGCCTTGCTGCGGCCGTCGGAGGACAGTCCGCGCTGGCGGCTGAACTCGATGAAGGTGCCGGGGGTGGCCATCACGGTGACGCCGCCCGCGAGCGCGAGCGAGCACTCGCCCTGGCGCAGCGACTGGACGGCCAGGTGCAGCGCCACCAGCGACGCCGAGCACGCGGTGTCCACGGTGACCGCCGGGCCCTCCAGGCCGAAGGTGTACGAGAGGCGGCCGGAGACGACGCTCGCGGCGCTGCCGGTGGCGAGGTGGCCCTCGTAGCCCTCGGTGTTGCTGCGCATGAGGATGGAGTAGTCGGAGCCGTTGGTGCCCACGAAGACGCCGGACGGGCTGCCGTGCAGCGTGGCCGGGTCGATGCCCGCGCGCTCGAACGCCTCCCAGGACGTCTCCAGCAGCAGCCGCTGCTGCGGGTCCATCGCCATGGCCTCACGCGGCGAGATCCCGAAGAAGGTGGGGTCGAAGTCGGCCGCCCCGGTGAGGAAGCCGCCCTCGCGGGTGTAGCTGGTGCCCTGCGCGTCCGGGTCCGGGTTGTACAGCGACTCGACGTCCCAGCCGCGGTCGCCCGGGAACTCCGACAGCGCGTCGCCACCGGAGGCGAGCAGCTGCCACAGCTCCTCGGGGGTGCGCACCCCGCCCGGGAAGCGGCAGCTCATGGAGACGATGGCGATCGGCTCGTCGTCGGCGAGCGCCGCCGCGGTCGGCAGCGCGGCCACGGCGGCCTGCTGCCCGCCCGCGATCTCGGTGCGCAGATGGCGCGCGAGCACCGTCGGGGTGGGGTAGTCGAAGATCAGGGTCGGCGGCAGCTTCAGGCCGCTGGCGGAGCTGAGCCGGTTGCGCAGTTCGACAGCGGTCAGCGAGTCGAAGCCCAATTCCTTGAAGGCCCGGCCCGCCTCGACGTCGTCGGCGCCCGCGTAGCCCAGGACGGCCGCGACGGCGGTGCGCACCAGCTCCAGCACCAGCCGCTCCTGCTCGGCCTCCGGCACGCCCGCGAGCTGCTGGGCGAGGGCGACCGCGCCCGCGCCGTCCGCCTCGGTGTCCCCGGCCATGTCCTGGAGGACGTCCCGCGCCTCGGGCAGGTCGTGCAGCAGCGGACGGGAGCGGCCGGAGGTGAAGGCCAGGACGAAGCGCTTCCACTCCATGTCGACGACGGTGAGCACCGACTCGTCGCGGTCCAGCGCGTGCTGGAGCGCGGTGACGGCCGACCGCGGCGCCATCTCGATGACGCCGTGGCGGCGCATCCGGTCACCGACGCCGCCCTCGGCCATCCCGCCCTCGCCCCACGGGCCCCAGGCCAGCGAGGTGGCGGGCAGGCCCTGGGCGCGCCGGTGCTCGGCGAAGGCGTCGAGGAAGGCGTTGCCCGGGGCGTAGTTGCCCTGGCCGGGCGCGCCGAAGGTGGCCGCGAAGGAGGAGAACAGCACGAACGCGCTCAGGTCCAGATCGCGGGTGAGCTCGTGCAGATGGCGGGTGGCGTCCACCTTCACCTTCAGCACCCGGTCCACCTGGTCCGGGGTCAGGCCCTCGATCACCCCGTCGTCCAGCACGGCGGCCGTGTGGACGACGGCGGTCAGCGGGTGCTCGGCGGGGACGTCCGCGAGCAGCGCCTCGACCTGGGCGCGGTCGGCCACGTCGCACGCGGCGATGGTGACCTTGGCGCCGAGTTCGGTCAGTTCGGACCGCAGATCCGCCGCGCCCGGGGCGTCCAGGCCACGGCGGCTGGTGAGCACGAGGTGCTCGGCGCCGTTGCCCGCGAGCCAGCGCGCCACATGGGCGCCCAGCGCGCCCGTACCGCCGGTGACCAGGGTGGTGCCGGTGGGCTTCCAGGCCCGTACGGCGGGCGTGGCGGCCAGCGGGGCGCGCACCAGACGGCGTACGAGCAGCCCGGTGGCGCGGATCGCGACCTGGTCCTCCTCCTCGGCCCCGGCGAGTACGGTCACCAGCCGGGCCAGCGCCCGCTCGTCGGGCGCCCCGGGCAGGTCGACCAGACCGCCCCAGCGCTCACCGTGTTCCAGCGCGGCCACCCGGCCCAGGCCCCAGACCAGCGCCTGCTCCGGGGAGTCCAGCGGGTCCGCGCGGCCGACGGAGACCGCGCCACGGGTGGCGGACCACAGCGGCGCGCCGATCTCCGCGTCGCCGAGGGCCTGCACCAGCGCGAGCTGCGCCGCCACCCCGGCCGGGACGGAGGGGTGCCGGGGGTGCGGACGGCCCTCGAGGGCCAGCAGCGACAGCACTCCGGCGAACGGGATGCCATCGGTCTCCGCGAGCGCGGCCCGCAGCCGCTCGGTCAGCTCCTCGCGGCCGTCGGCGCCGGTGTCCACGGCGATCCGCGTCACGTCGGCGCCGCGTTCGGCGAGCACACCGGCCACGGCGTCGGTCCAGGTGGTCCCGGTGTTTTCCGTGTCCTCGGTGGCCGGGGCGACGACGAGCCACGCGCCGGTCAGCCGCGCGGACCGCTCCTCGGCGAGCGGCTTCCAGGTGACGCGGTAACGCCAGCCGTCCACCGTGGACCGCTCACGAGCCTGCTTGCGCCACGACGCCAGGGCGGGCAGCAGCGCGCTGACCCGCTCGTCGCCGTCGACGTCCAGCTCGGCGGCGAGCACCTGCCAGTCCTCGCGCTCGACGGCCTCCCAGAAGCGGGCCTCGACGGGGTCGGCGCCGGTGTCGGCGGCGGCAGCGGCGGGGCTGCCCGCCTCGAGCCAGTAGTGCTGGTGCTGGAAGGCGTACGTGGGCAGCTCGACACGGCGGGCGCCGGTGCCGTCGAACACCCCGGCCCAGTCCACGGTGGCGCCACGCGTCCACGCCTCGCCGACGGAGGCCCAGAAGCGGTCCAGACCGCCCTCATCACGGCGCAGCGAGCCGATCGCGGCCGCCTCGCGGCCCGCGGCCTCGGCCGTCTCCTGCACACCCATCGTCAGCACCGGGTGCGCACTGGACTCGATGAACACACCGAAGCCCTCATCGAGCAGAC
>NZ_JAEEAP010000063.1 GCF_016103465.1 Streptomyces sabulosicollis | reverse complement strand
TCCGGACGCGCCCGGGGCGAAGGAGCTGGTGGCCCACCTCGCCCACCTGGGGGCCGACGTACGCGTCGCCGCCCGCGACATCGGCGACGCCGCCCAAGTGGCCGAGGTTCTCGCGGGCATCGACCCGGCACACCCGCTGACCGGTGTCGTGCACGCGGCGGGCGTGCTGGACGACGCGATGCTGCCCTCGCAGACCCCGGAGCGGCTGGCGCGGGTGTGGGGGCCCAAGGCCACGGCGGCGGCCCACCTCCACGCGGCCACCGCGCATCTGCGGCTCGGCATGTTCGTGATGTTCTCGTCGGCCGCGGGCGTGATGGGCAGCCCCGGCCAGTCCAACTACGCCGCGGCCAACGCCTATTGCGACGCCCTGGCAGTCCACCGCCAGGCCATGGGCCTCCCGGCCGTCTCGGTGGCCTGGGGGCTGTGGGCCGATGCCAGCGGTATGACCGGACACCTGGACGAGGCGGACCTGGCCAGGATGTCCCGCTCCGGTATCGCCGCCCTGTCCACCGAGCAGGCGCTGGGACTGATGGACGCCGCCTGCTGGCACGGCGCCCCGCAGCCCGCGGCCGTACGGCTCGACCTCCGGGCCCTGGCTGCCCAGCCCACGGCCGCCCTGCCCGCCCTGCTGCGCACGCTCCTCGACAGCGGGACGAGCACACGTCGTACCGCCGCCACCGGGGCGCCCGCCGCCGGTCTGGTCGCCCGGCTCGCGGCGGTGCCCGCGGAGGAGCAGCATCAGATCCTGCTCGCGCTGGTGCGCACGCAGGCCGCGGCGGTCCTGGGCCATACCGACGCGGGGGCGGTGTCCGGCGACACCCCCTTCAAGGACCTGGGCTTCGATTCGCTGACCGGCGTCGAACTGCGCAACCGGCTCGCCGCCGCCACCGGGCTGCGGCTGCCCGCCACCGTCGTCTTCAGGCATCCGACGCCCTCGGCCATCGCCGCCGAACTGCGTGAGCAGCTGTGCCCCGCACAGCCGGCCACCTCGGCGCCCGTCTTCGGCGAGCTGGAGCGGCTGGAAGCGGCGATGGTGGGGCTCGGTGCCCACGACGAGGCCCGGGGTCGGCTGGCGAAGCGCCTGGAGGCGCTGCTGTGGCGGCTCAGCGACGACACACCGGCCGAGGCCACCGGCGAGCACCGCGCCACCGTGGACGACGGCGCCCTCGACTCCGCGTCGGACGACGAGTTGTTCGAGTTCATCGACAGGGAACTGCCCTCTTGATCGTGAGTGAGGACTGATGTCGGGTACGGAAGAGAAACTCCGCCAGTATCTGAAGCGGGTCACGGTGGATCTCGGGCAGGCCCGTCAGCGGCTGCGCGAGATGGAGGAGCGGTCCCAGGAGCCGGTGGCCATCGTGAGCATGGCCTGCCGCTATCCGGGTGGCGTCGGTTGCCCCGAGGAACTGTGGGAGCTGGTGGCCTCCGGTGGCGACGGAATCACCGCGTTCCCCACCGACCGCGGCTGGGATCTGGCGGGCCTCTACCATCCGGACCCCGACCACCCCGGCACCAGCTATGTCCGGCACGGCGGCTTCCTGGACGGCGCCGACCGCTTCGACGCGGAGTTCTTCGGGATCAGCCCGCGCGAGGCCCTGGCGATGGACCCGCAGCAGCGGCTGCTGCTGGAGGTGTCCTGGGAGCTGTTCGAGCGCGCCGGTGTCGACCCGGTGACGATGAAGGGCAGCCGGACCGGTGTGTACGCGGGCGTGTCCAGCCAGGACTATCTGTCCCGGATGCCCCAGGTCCCCGAGGGTTTCGAGGGCTATGCCACGACCGGCAGCCTCACCAGTGTGGTCTCCGGCCGGGTGGCGTACACCTTCGGACTGGAGGGCCCCGCGGTGACCGTGGACACGGCGTGTTCGTCGTCGCTGGTGGCGATGCACCTGGCGAGCCAGGCGCTGCGTCAGGGCGAATGCGATCTGGCGCTCGCGGGCGGGGTCACCGCGCTCACCACACCGACCGCGTTCGCCGAGTTCTCCCGGCAGCGCGGGCTGGCCCCGGACGGCCGCTGCAAGTCCTTCGCGGCGGCCGCGGACGGCACCGGCTTCTCCGAGGGCGTCGGCCTGGTGCTGCTGGAGCGGCTGTCGGACGCGCGGCGCAACGGGCATCGGGTGCTGGCCCTGATCCGGGGCTCGGCCATCAACCAGGACGGGGCCAGCAATGGCCTCACCGCGCCCAACGACGTGTCGCAGGAACGGGTGATCCGCCAGGCGCTGGCCACCGCACGGCTCGCCGCCGACCAGGTCGACGCGGTGGAGGCCCATGGCACGGGAACCTCCCTCGGCGACCCGATCGAGGCACACGCCCTACTGGCCACCTACGGACGGGACCGGCCCGGTGACCGGCCCCTGTGGCTGGGGTCGCTCAAGTCCAACATCGGCCATGCCCAGGCGGCCGCCGGTGTGGCCGGTGTGATCAAGATGGTGATGGCGCTCCGCCATGAGACGCTGCCGGTCACCCTGCACATCGATGAGCCGACCCCGCATGTGGAATGGGAAGGCGGCGGAGTGCGGCTGCTGACCGAACCGGTGGCGTGGCCGAGGGGCGAGCGTCCCCGCAGGGCCGGGGTGTCCTCCTTCGGGATCAGCGGCACCAACGCCCATCTGATCCTGGAGCAGGCCCCCGAGCCCGGTGGCCCTGCCGGGCAGGAGGAGCCCGAGCCGGAGGAGCCCGCCCACTCCGCGTCCGAGGCGATGGCAACGGCGGTCGCGCCGTGGGTGCTGTCCGCCCGTAGCGCCCGGGCCCTGCGGGGGCAGGCGGCCGCGCTCGCCCGGCGGATGGCCGCCGATCCGGCGCCGTCCATCGCCGAGGTGAGCTGGTCCCTGGTCACCACCCGCTCGGTGTTCGACCACCGGGCCGTGGCCGTGGGCGAGACCCGCGAGGAGCTGATGGCGGCCGTGGAGGCGCTGGCCACCGGCGGGACGCACCCGGGCCTGGTCCACCCCGGTGGCGCCGCCGTGGCCGGGGAGCGGGGTCCGGTGCTGGTGTTCCCCGGCCAGGGTTCGCAATGGGCGGGCATGGGCGCCGAACTGCTCGACGCCTCACCAGTGTTCGCCGCCCGCGTCGCGGAGTGTGAGCGTGCCCTGGCGCCGTACGTCGACTGGTCCCTCACCGATGTGTTGCGCGGCGCCGACGGGGCGGCCGAGCTGGGCCGTGTCGAAGTGGTGCAGCCCGTCCTGTGGGCCGTGATGGTGTCGCTCGCCGCGGTGTGGGCAGGCCACGGCGTACGTCCCGCGGCGGTGATCGGGCACAGCCAGGGCGAGATCGCGGCGGCCGTGGTGGCCGGGGCACTGTCGCTGGAGGACGGCGCCAAGGTCGTGGCGCTGCGCAGCAAGGCGCTGCGGCGGCTGGCCGGTGGCGGGGCCATGGCCTCCCTGGGAGTGAGCCGGGAGCGGGCCGAGAAGCTGCTGGCCGGGCTGGGCGACCGGACGACGGCCGTGGGCGTGGCGGCGGTGAACGGCCCCTCCTCCACGGTGGTCTCCGGGCCGCCCGAACAGGTGGCGCACGCCGTGGCGGCGTGTCAGGAGGCGGGCGAGCGGGCCCGCCCGATCGAGGTGGACTACGCCTCGCACAGCCCTCAGGTGGACGAGATCGCCGACGAGCTGGCGGAGGCCCTGGCCGGTGTCCGGCCGGTCGGGTCCACGGTGGCGTTCTACTCCACGGTCACCACCGGCCGGATCGACACCACCGCGCTGGACACCGGCTACTGGGTGACCAACCTCCGTGAACCGGTGCGGTTCGCCGACACCGTCCGGGCGCTGCTGGCCGACGGCCACCGCGTGTTCATCGAGAGCAGCACCCACCCCGTACTGACCGTCGGCATGCAGGAGAGCTTCGAGGAAGCGGGGGTGGAAGCGGTCACCGTGCCCACGCTCCGGCGCGACCACGGCGGCCCGGCGCGGCTGGTCGAGTCCCTCGCACTGGCCTTCACGGCGGGCGCCGCGGTCGACTGGACCACCCTCCACCCCACCGGCACCGCGGCCCCGCGCACCGTCGACCTGCCCACCTACGCCTTCCAGCGGGAGCGGTACTGGATGGCCGACTCGGTGTCCCTCGACACCCGGCCCGCGGCGGACGAGGAGGAGTCCCGCTTCTGGGCCGCGGTGGAGGGCGAGGACCTGAGCGCGCTCTCCGAGACGCTCAGCCTCCCGGAGGGCACCGGCCACCGGACCTCGCTCGGCACCGTGCTCCCCGCGCTCTCGACATGGCGCCGCGCCCGGCGTGAGCGCTCCGCCGTGGACTCCTGGCGCTACCGCGTCGAATGGCGGCCCGTCACCGACAAGAGGGAGAGCACCTCCGGCACCGCGGGCCCCTGGCTCGTGGTCCACCCGAAGGGCGCCTCCGACGCCTGGACGGACGCCTGCGTACGGGCGCTGGCCGCGGACGGCGGCCAGGTGCGGCGGCTGGAGCTGGCCGAGGACACCGGCCGGGAGCGGCTCGCCGCGCTGCTGCGCTCCCGCAGCACCGAGGAGCCGCCACCGACGGGCGTCCTGTCGCTGCTGGCCCTGGACGGCGACGCATCGCCGCTCCCCGGCGTGGCCCCCGGCCTGACCGGCACCCTCACCCTGCTCCAGGCGCTGGTGGACGCCGCCGTCACCGCGCCCCTGTGGTGTGCCACCCGAGGCGCGGTCTCCATCGACGGCTCCGACCCCCTGGACGCTCCCGAACAGGCCCAGCTGTGGGGGCTGGGCCGGGTGGCCGCCCTGGAACACCCTGACCGGTGGGGCGGGCTGGTGGACCTGCCCGCGAGTCCGGACACGCTGGACGCGGGGCGGCTGCGCGCCCTGCTCACCGGTGCCTGGGGCGAGGACGAGGTGGCGCTGCGCCCGGCCGGTGGGTACGGACGTCGGCTGGTCCCCGCCCCGGTCGGCGGCCGGGCCCCGCGGCGCACCTGGAAACCCCGGGGCACCGTGCTCATCACCGGAGCCGCCGACGGCCCCGCCGCCCATGTCGCCCGCCACCTGGCCGCCGACGGCGCGGAACACATCCTGATGCTGGGCCCCGGAGGCGCCGACGCCCCCGGTGCCGCGGAGCTGAAGGCCGAACTGGACGCGCTCGGCACCGGACTCACCCTGGCCGACCGCTCGCCGGCCGACGGGGAAGCCACCGCGCGCCTCGTCGAGCGAGTGGCGGAGGCGAGCGGACGGATCGGGACCATCATCCACACCGCGGCCTCCGGCGAGCTGGCCCCGCTGATGGAGCTCACCCCGCGGCGGCTGGCCGAGGAGGTCCGCGCCCATCTGGACGACACCGGGCTCCGGCTGGACGAACTCTGCGCCATGGGACCCGAGGACACCGTGGTCCACTTCTCCACCGTCGCCGCGTCCTGGGGCAGCAAGGACCACGGCTCGTACGCGGCCGCCACCGCCTGCCTCGACGCGCTGGCACGGCGCGACCGGGCCGACGGCCGGTCCACCGTCTCGATCGCGTGGGGGCTGTGGGACCTGCCGTACGGGGACGGGGCACCGGACGACCTGCCGTACGGGGATGGGGCACCGGACGACCTGCCGTACGGGGACGGGGCACCGGACGCCACGGCGACCTCGCACACCGAGCGCTCCCGGCGGCAGGGCCTGTCCCCGCTGGACCCCCGGGCGGCGCTGACCGCGCTGCGCCAGGTCCTCGACCATGACGAGCCTGGCATCACCATCGCCGATGTGGCGTGGGAGCGATTCGCGCCGCTGTTCACCCTCGCCCGTCCCAGCAGGCTCTTCGACGGTGTCCCGGCCGCCCGCCAGGCCATCGAGGCCGCCCGGGGCCCAGCGGAGGACACCGGCACCGACGAGGCATCGGCGCTGCGGCGGGAGCTGGGCGCCCTGCCCGAGGAGGAGCGGGGCGAGCGACTGCTGGCGCTGGTACGCGCCCATGTGGCCGCCGTACTGCACTATCCGGCGCCGGAGTCGGTCGAGCCGGACCGCCCGTTCAAGGAGTTGGGGTTCGACTCCATCGCGGCCGTGGAGCTGAGGAACCGGCTGCGCGCCGCCACGGGGCTGGGCCTGCCGACCACGGTGGTCTTCGACTACCCGACACCTCGGGCGCTGGCGGGCCATCTGCTGGCCGAGGTGGACCCCGGGGAGGCCGACGCGGCACATCCGGTGTCCGGACGCCTCGACGAGCTCGAGGCCGCACTGGCCGGGCTGCCGACCGGCGACCCGCGCCGGGCCGTCCTGGTCAACCGGTTGCAGGCCCTGGTGTGGAAGTACACCGCCACCGCGCAGGAGGCCGATGAGCCCGGGGACGAGCAGGATCTGACGGGGGCCACCGCCGACGAGGTGTTCGCCCTCATCGACCGCGAGCTCGGGGTCTGACCTGCGGCCGCGGGCCGGGGCCGCGCGTCCCGGGCCCGCGGCCACCCGCGACACGCGAACCCCCGTACGGCCTTTCGTACGGGGGTTCGCGCACTGAGCCACGAGCGTCGTCGATCAGTGAACGTCGCCGATCAGTGAGCGTCGCCGATCAACGCGCCTTACCGACCGGCCGGAGACCCCGGGCCAGGTCGAGCAGATCGTCGGCCACCCGTCGGGGGTGCTGGGCGTGCAGATCGTGCTCGGAGTCCGGATATTCGCGCATCGTCGCATGGCGCAGATCGGCCGTGGTCTCCCTGATGCGGGAGCGGATGCGGTCCGCCCACTTCGCGTCCGCGCCCTTGGGAATGGCGGGCATCAGCAGGGTGGGCACGTCGATGGCCGCGTACCACGGCCTCGGCGGCTCGTTCCAGATGCTGTGCAGGATCGACATGTGCTGCTCGGTGGACATGCGCCGGGACAGCGATCCGTCCGGGTTCTCGCGCATCGTGTCCACCGCGGCCTCGATCGCCGCCGGGGACCAATCCGGGTGGATGGCGCGGAAGTAGTCGCTCACGCTCTGCACGGTGGCGCCCTCCAGGGACGCCGGCCGCAGCGCCCCCACGAACGCGTCCCAGGAGGAGAACGCCTTGGCCGGCTCCAGCCAGCCGCCGTCCACGAGGGCCAGCGCGGCGACCAGCTCGGGGTGCTCGGCGGTCAGCCGCACCGAGATATTGCCGCCCCAGGAGTGACCGGCCACCACCACCCGGTCCAGCCCCAGGGCGGCGGAGGCCGCCACCAGGTCCGCGACCGCGGTCGGGGTGTCGTAGCCGGTCTCCGGTGTGTCGGAGTCCCCGTGGCCGCGCAGATCCACCGCGTACACCGCATGGCCCGCGGCGGCCAGGTGGTCGGCGACCTCGTCCCACAGCCGGGCGCTCGACGCCATGCCATGGACCAGGAGAAAGGGAAGCGACGCCGTTCCCGGCCGGTGTCGGAAATGCAACTTCACATCGTCGGTTACGGGCACGGAAAGATCCATGGCGGAATTCTAGCCGGGGCGCCCGATCCGATTCGACCGCTGGGGATGTGATGTATGCGCGGATTAGCGGCGCTTAAGCGGGACGCGAGATGCTGGATAACCGGGCGATTCATACTCTCATGCCGACCCACCTCCATTGCCGACCGTAGACTCCGAGCTGAAGTGAGGCGCCGTGTATCCCCCGGAATCCAGGTTCGCTCGCATCGACAACATCGACCTCACCGACTTGTCCTTCTGGGCACGGCCCTACGGCGACCGTGACGCCGCCTTCGCGGCGCTGCGCGGACGCCCGGAGCCCGTTCTCTTCCGCGAGCCGGTCATGCCCGGGTTCGGGCAGGGGTCCGGCTATTACGCGATGGTCCGGCATGCCGATATCGCCGAGGTGAGCCGGCGCCCACAGGACTTCGGCTCCGTGCCCACCGCGATCAGCATCATCGATCTGCCGGAGGAGTTCAACAACTTCTTCGGATCGATGATCAATATGGACAATCCCCAACACGCCCGGATGCGGCGGCTGGTATCCCGCGCGTTCGGCCGGGGAATGGCCGCCGAGTTCGAGGCGGCATCCCACAAGGCGGCCCGGAAGATTGTCGACGACCTCATCGCGGAAGGTCCTGGCGACTTCGTCAGGAACGTCGCGGCGATCATGCCGATCGCGGTGCTCAGCGGCATGATGGGGATTCCCGAGGACGACTACGAGTTCATTTACGACCGGTCCAATATCATCGTCGGCACCTTCGACCCCGAATATGTTCCCCGGGCCGATCAGGCCACCGCCGCCCTGTTGAAGACCTCCCATGAACTCGCCGACTACATCGCACGGCTCGCCGCCGACCGCACCCGCAACCCCACGGGGGATCTGATCACCCGGCTGGTACAGGCGCAGATCGACGGTGAACGGCTCAGCCCCGAAGAGCTCTCGTCCTTCTTCATCCTGCTCGTCGTCGCCGGGATGGAGACGACCCGCAACGCCATCTCGCGCGGTCTGGTGCTGCTCACCGAACACCCGGACCAACGCAAGCTGCTGCTCTCCAACTTCGAGGCGTACGCGCCCGGCGCGGTCGAGGAGATCCTGCGGGTCGCGACCCCGATCAACTGGATGCGCCGAACCGTCCGGCGGGACTGCGAGGTGAACGGCCACCGCTTCACGGAGGGCGACAAGCTGCTGCTCTTCTACTGGTCGGCCAACCGGGACGAGGACGTCTTCACCGACCCCTACGCGTTCGACATCACCCGGGACCCCAACCCCCATATGACCTTCGGGTCGGTCGGACCGCACTTCTGCCTGGGCGCCCATCTCGCCCGGATGGAGGTCACGGTGCTCTTCCGCGAGCTGTTCAGCCGGCTGCCGGAGATCCGCACGGTGGGGGAGCCCCGGCGGCTGGTGGCCAGCTTCGTCGAGGCCATCAAGCACGTGGAGTGCGCGTTCTGACACACGGGCGCGAAGCGCGCGCCACCACCGGAAGACGCCGCGCGGGAGGGGGACCGGCCCCCTCCCGCGCGGCGTCGTGCCCTGCGGGCCGGACTAGGCCGTGGCGCCGTCACCGGAGTTGACCGCGGCGTACGCCTCGGCGAGGTAGTGGCCGAGCTGGGCGGGGGTGGGGTACTCCAGGATGGCGACGAGGGGGATCTCCACGTCGGTGAGCGTCATCAGATTGCGGGTGAGCTCGAGAGCGGTCAGTGATGTGAGCCCGTTCTCCAGGAAGTTGCTGTCGTCGTCCACCACGGTGGGTGCCAGGATGTCGGCCAGCTGCGTCCGTACGGTCTCCCGCATGATCTCCTCGCGCTCCTCGGCCGTGGCGATGGCGAGCGCCTGGTGCAGCGCCGCTCCGTCGAGTGCGGTCTCGCTCTTCTCGGTCTGCATCGCGGATCCGTCTCCTTGGGCTTCGGTGGCGTCGCCGGGGGTGTGGTTGTTGACTTTGGTGTGTGCGTTCATGGGTACTCCCGCCTGAATTGGGGCCGGTCGGCGTCGGTCACCGACCGCGGTGCGTATGCGGCGTGGTCGAAGGGCCGGAGACGTCATCGAAGAGCCGATGCGTTCCCAGCTCGGGGGCGTGTGCGGTCATCCAGGACCAGTCGATGTCCGCGATGACCACGGACGCCGTGTCCGCCATGACCGCCTGCCGCAGCAGGGCGGCGGCCGAGCGCTGGGGCAGCGCGGGCATGCCGTTGGTCCGGAGCTGCTTGGCGGCGCCGACGGCCGTGTCGGGGTCGTCGATCGAGCCCCAGCACACCGAGGTCGCCGGAACGCCCCTCGCCCGGCACTCCTGGGCGAGCGCGCTCAGATAGGCGTGCGCCGGCGCCTGGTTGCCCAGACCCGGGCTGGGCAGGACGCCCACGACCGAGCACCCGAGCACCAAGGCCGACAGCTCATGATCGCTGCCGAGGGCGCGGAGGTTCACCGCGCCCGCCACCGTGGCCGCCCACTCGCGCTCGATCCGCGCCGTCTCCAGCCGCCCCGCCTCGGCGGCCAGAGGCGCCGTGAGATGCAGGACGGCCGTCAGCGGGAACTCCGCGGGAACGCCCGCGACGGCCGCGGCCAGCGCCTCCGGGTCCGCCACGTCGACGGTGGCCACGGACACCCGTACGCCCGAGTCGCCGAGCTCGGCCACCAAGCCGGCGGCCGGTGGCGCGGTGTCGATGAGCAGGAGGTGTTCGGCGCCGTCCGCGGCCGCCCAGCGGGCGGTGTGCGCGCCCAGGGCGGTGGCGGCTCCCGTGATGAGGACCGTCCCCCGGAGACGTCGGGCGGGGGTGGCGGGGGCCGTGGGGACGTCACGCATCAGGCGCCGGGCGAAGCAGCTGTCGCCGCGTACGGCCACCTCTCGTTCGCCGTACGCCCCGGCCAGCACGCCCGCGAGCCGCCGCCCCGCGCGGTCGTCGAACCTCTTCGGCAGGTCGACCAGCCCGCCCCACCAGTGTGGACACTCCACCGCCAGCGCACCGCCCAGGCCCCAGAACCCGGCCTGCTCGGGGCGGGACATCGGATCGCCCACGTCGACGCTGACGCCACCGCGGGTGGCCAGCCACACCGGCGCCCCGACCCCGGCCCGCCGCAGCGTCTCGAACACGGCCACGGTCGGGGCGAGCGCCGGGCCACGCCCGTCGTCCGGCGGGGGCCCGCCGCCGTCCACCGCCAGCAGGGAGAGCACCCCCGCGACCGGCCGCCCGGCGACGGCCCCGGCCATCCGCCGGGCGCACGCCTCGTCGTCCGGCGACCCGGCGTCCGCGGCGAACACAACGGTCTCGGCGCCATGGTGGCGCAGTGCGGCGGTCACGGCGGCCACCGTGGCGTCATCCCCGCCGTCGCCGGACGCCACGACCACCCAGGTGCCGCTCAGCCGTGGTGTCGGCGGGTCGGGGAGGGGCTTCCAGGCGATCCGGTAGCGCCACTCCCGCTGCCGCCGCCAGGTGGCCAGGGCGGGCAGGATCTCCGCGAGCGCCTCCCGACGTCCGGCGGGGACCTCGAGCGCCCGGGACAGGGCCGCCGTGTCCGCGTGTTCCACGGCCTCCCAGAACTCGGCATCCGCCCAGGTCTCCACCGTGCGCACGGCATCCGGCGGCGCCTCGTCCTCCAGCCAGAAGCGCCGTCGCTGAAAGGCGTACGTGGGCAGTGCGACGGTGCGGGGAGCCGGATCGCCGTCGAACAGGGCGGCCCAGTCCACGGTGGCGCCCATGGTGTGCACACGGGCCAGGCCGCGCACCAGCTCCCGCACCTCGGACGCCTCACCCCGGAAGGGTGAGAGCACCAGCGCGGCCGGGGCGGAGGGCAGCATCGCCCGGGGCCCCAGCTCCCACACCGCACCGGCCCCGTCGAGGGAGGGCATCGGCGGCCGCTCGTACTCCACCGTGCCCGGACCGGTGCCGGCGGCCACCAGCCGACAGGCGTGGGCGAGGTCCAGAGCACCGGTGAGGTGCGCCGCGGCGATCTCACCGACCCCACAGCCCACCACCGCGTCGGGGCGCACCCCCAACGAGGCCAGCAGCCGGGCCAGCGCGACGGAGAGGGCGAACCGCCCGGCCCGGGAGGACGCGTCGCGCTCGCCCTTCGTCCCGAGCAGCTCACCCACCTCGTCCCAGGCCGTGGCGAAGACGGGGAACCGGTCGTACAGCTCGGCGCCCGTGCCCGGCGGATGGCCGCCCTCGCCACCGAAGGCGAACACCGTCCCGCCCGCCGGGGCCGCCGCGCCGGTACGGGCCACATCGGGCCCGACCACCGAGGGATGCGGCTCACCCGCGGCCAGCGCCGCCAGCCCGGCCCCCAGCTCCTCCGGCCCACGGCCGACCACGACCGCCCGGTGGTCGAACACCGACCGCGTGGTCACCAGCGACCACCCCACATCGGCGGGGGACGGCCCCGGACCGGCCTCCGCCATATGCGCGGCCAGCGCACGGGCCTGGCCGCGCAGCGCCGCCGCGCCACGAGCGGACAGCACCCACGGCACCACCACCGGATCGCGTCCGCCACTGTCATCGGCGGCGCCCTCCACCGGCTCGGTGAACTCCTCCAGAATCACATGGGCGTTGGTGCCGCTGGCGCTGAACGAGGACACACCGGCCCGCCGTGGCCGGTCCACCCGCGGCCAGTCCATCCGCTCGGTCAGCAGCCGCACCGCGCCCTTGCGCCAGTGCACCAGCCGGGTCGGCCGGTCGATGTGGAGCGAACGCGGCAGCACGCCCCGGCGCATCGCCATCACCATCTTGATCACACCGGCCATTCCCGCGGCGGCCTGCGTATGACCGATGTTCGACTTGATCGATCCCAGTAGCAGCGGCCGGTCGTCCGGCCGGTCCTGCCCGTACGTGGCGAGCAGCGCCTGGAGCTCGATGGAGTCACCGAACGCGGTACCGGTGCCATGCGCCTCCACCGCGTCCACATCCCCCGTGGACAGCCGGGCGTTCTCCAGGGCGTCGCGGATCAGCTGCTGCTGCGCGGGGCCGTTGGGCGCGGCCATGCCCGTACTGGCGCCGTCCTGGTTGATCGCCGAGCCGCGGATCACCGCCAGTACCGGATGGCCGTTGCGCCGCGCGTCCGACAGCCGCTCCAGCAGCAGCAGACCGGCGCCCTCCCCGTACACCATGCCGTCGGCGGCGTCCGCGAACGCCCGGCACCGGACGTCGGGCGACAACTGGCGCTGACTGGAGGCCACTTGGAACACGCTCGCGGTGTACATGAGGGCGGCGCCACCGGCCAGCGCCAGCGTGCACTCGCGTCGCCGCAGCGCTCCGGCCGCCAGATGCATGGCCACCAGCGACGACGAACACGCGGTGTCCAGGCTGACCGCCGCGCCCTGCAGACCGAGGGTGAACGCCACCCGGCCCGAGGACACGCTGCCCGCGTTGCCGTTGCCCACATGGCCCAGCAGCCCCTCGGGGATCTCGTCCAGACGCGAGGCGTAGTCGTGGTACATCACCCCCGTGTAGACACCGGTCCGGCTGCCCCGCAGGGAGTGCGGATCGATACCCGCGCTCTCCGTCGCCTCCCACGCCAGCTCCAGCAGCATCCGCTGCTGCGGTTCGATGGCCGCCGCCTCCCGGGCGCCGATGTCGAAGAACTCCGCGTCGAAGTCGGCCGCGTCATAGATGAAGCCGCCGGCCCGCACATAGGAGGTGCCGTGGTGGTCCGGGTCGGGGTGATAGAGGTTCTCCAGGTCCCAGCCCCGGTCGGTGGGGAAGCTGGAGACGGCGTCCCGCTCGTCGGCCACCAGGTCCCACAGCTGGTCCGGGCCGCGCACCCCGCCGGGGAAGCGGCAGGCCATGCCGACGATGGCGATCGGCTCCTCCTGGTCCGCCCGGGCTTCCCGCAGCCGCTGCCGGGTCTCATGGAGCTCGGCGGTGGTCCACTTGAGGTAGTCGACGAGCTTTTCCTCGTTGCTCATGAGCCGCCCGCACCCACTGTGCTGCGCGGACTCAGGTTCACCAGCGCGAGCTCCTCGGCGGTCAGCGGCGGCTCGGTGAGCTGCGGGAGGACCCGGTCCTTCTGCATCAGCGACAGGAAGCGGCTGGACGCCAGCTCGGACTGCGGGGCGGTGAGGCTGATGACGTCGGTCACCACATCACACACCGCCGAGGAGCGGATCGACCGGTCGGCGATCAGGTCGGAGAAGCGCTGCCGTGCCACGGCTCCGCCCGTCAGCCGTGGATCCGTCGTGTTCATCCGGCAGTTGACGTACTCCACGTCCTTGGACGCGGCCATGATCCAGGGGTCGTCCACGGTGGCGCTGATCGCCTGCTGGGCCCGGCGGGCCGCTCCCTCGGCGATCCCGGACCCCTGCAACGCGGTGTCCAGCGCGGCGGCCGCACGAGCCGCCGAGCTCATCCCATGACCGTAGATCGGGTTGAAGGCGGCCAGCGCGTCCCCGACCACGAGCAGCCCCTCCGGCCAGATGTCCAGCCGCTCCGGATACAGCCGCCGGTTGGCGCCGACCCGCGAGACGGCCACGGAGGTCAGCGGTTTCGCCGGCGCGATGAGATCGGCGACCAGCGGGTGGCGCAGCGTCCGCGCGTAGGGCAGGAACTCGTCGTCGTGGGCGGGGAGTCCGGCGCCCCGGGTGCACGACAGGGTCACCATCCAGGTGCCGTCCTCCTGCGGGTACACCACCCCGAACCGGCCCGGCTCGCGCAGCCGGTGGTCGGCGGCCACGTTGACGGCGGGGAATCCGGCGGCGGCGCCCGGCGGGCCCTGGTACACACGGGTGGCGTACGCGATGCCCGCGTCGACGATGTCCTCCTCCAACGGCGGCACATCCAGCGCCGACAGCCAGTGCCGGAGCCGGGAGCCGCGCCCGGAGGCGTCGACCACCAGGTCGGCCTCCAGCGTTTCGCCCGCCCCGGTGTCCATGTCGCGCACCCGGACCCCGGTGACCCTTTTCGCGTCGCCGACCAGGTCGAGGATCTCGGCGCGCTGCCGCAACGTGATCCGCCCGGCGGCCAGCACCCGGTCGCGGACCTTCCAGTCCAGGAACGGGCGGGTGCACATCAGGGCGTACTGGCGTGGGGGGAAGCGGTGCTGCCAGCCATGGGACGTCAAGGTCACCAGGTCCTGATGGAATCCGATCCGGCGGGCGCCCGCGTCGAGCAGTTGGTCGATCATGCCCGGCAGCAGCGTGTCCACGATGCGCGCACCGCTGGACCACAGCACATGGACATGGCGTCCCTGCGGCGATCCCTTGCGGTGCCGGGGGCCGTCGGGCAGCACATCGCGCTCCACGACGGTGACGCGCTCCAGATGGCGGGCCAGCACATGGGCGGCCAGCATTCCCGCCCAGCCTCCGCCCAGAACGATTCCGTGTGTGGGTTCGGTCATGGTTTTCGCTCTCGTCCCTTCACCGCTTACGGCTTTCACATCGGACTGGGGCTGCCCTTGGCCTGGACCATCTTGGCGAGGTTCTGGGTGACCGCCATGAAATGCGCGACACCGGTGAGTTCGGGGCCGTCGCCCACTTTCGTATCCGTGATGCCCCAGAACGCCTGGGCGTGATGGACCAGACCGTCATCACCGAGTTCGATCACGCCGATGATGCTGAAGGTGAGTTTGGTCGGCGCGTACACCGTGACCGTGGTCGGCACCGCCACTCTGCGACCGTCCATGGAAGTGACCGGACGGCCCGGGGTCTCGTGCACCTGGCATTCGATGGACCAGGCGATGTGTTCGCGAAGCGCGTCCTTCCCGATGAGCGGCGGCGCGCCGACCGGGTCCTCGAAGACGATGTCGTCCGAGAAGAGCTCCAATACCGCCTCGACATCACCCTCGTTCATGCGCCGCGCGTATTCCAGAGCCATCCTCTTGAGGGTCGCCTCATCGGCCATGAACGCCTCCTGTGCGGTGCCGGGATCGTGGGGAATCAGCCTGCGACACCAATGTCCGACCTTCCCCAGAACATCTGCAGTTCCTGAATGAGGCCACCGGCCCCCGCGCGCATCATCAGGACGTAGTCCCAGGTGATGCGGGAGTCCTCCGGGGCGTCCGGGGCCGCCAGCCAGCCGCGCTCGGCGAAGCCCGGGCCTTTGGGCAGATAGTCCATGGTGGCCGTCACCGGCACCAGGACATGCACACCGTCCTGCCCCGCGACCGGTTCACCGGGAATCTCCGTGATACCCGCCGCGGCGAGCTCCTCGAAATGGGCACGAAGGGCGTCCCGCCCGGTCCTGCGCCCCGATCCGACCGGATCCTCGAACGTGACCTCGTCCGCGTAGAGTTCGAGAAGCCCGTCGATATCCGCGGCGTTCATTCGGCGGCTGTGCTCGAGAATGAGCCTCTTCCGGCTTCGCTCATCAATCACCGTGTGCCCCCATGTGCGTGCTCTCCGTCGCTTTCGCTTCGGCCAAGGTCCTGGTCGATGAACTGGAAGATCTCGTCGGCCGTGGCATCCTGAATACGGTCGGCCGCGGGGCCTTCCTCCGTTCCGCCGCCGTGCAGGGCACCCAGTTTCGACAGCGTGGTCTGAAGGCGCCTCAGCAACGCCTCATGTGCCGTCCCGTTTTGGGCCACCGAGAGCAGCGCGCTTTCCAGCCTGTCGATTTCGCCCAGCATCGGGGCGAGCGGGTCGATGTGCTCGGGCGTCAGCTCCGCGTGCAGATGCGTGGCGAGCGCGGCCGGATTCGGATGGTCGAAAATCAGGGTGGTGGCCAGCCGCAACCCGGTCACGGCCGTCAGCCTGTTGCGCAGTTCGATCGCGGTGAGCGAGTCGAAGCCGAGCTCCAGGAAGCCGCGCTCGGTCTGGATCCGCCCCGGGTCGGAGTGGCCCAGCGCCGCCGCGGCATGGGTGAGGACCAGGTTGAGCAGCGTACGGCGCTGCTCCTCCACCGGCAGCGCGGCCAGATGACCGGCCCAGTCGGTGTGCGGCCGGGCGGTGGCCGCGGTGCGCCGGGCCGTACCGCCCCCGGTGAGCGCCCGCAGGGGAGCGGGCAGGGTGAGCGCCGGCCGGCCCGCCAGCGCCCGTACGTCCAGGTCGATGGCGATCAGGTGGTGGTGGCCATGGCGCACGGCGGCGTCCAGCAGCGCCAGTGCCCGCTCGCTGGACATCGCCCCGATGCCCGACCGGCTCATCCTGGCCCGGTCCGTCTCCCCCAGATGCCCGGTCATCCCGCTGGCGTCCGCCCACAGACCCCATGCCACCGAGAGCCCCGGCAGGCCCAGGGCGCGGCGCCGGGCGGCCAGGGCGTCGCAATACGCGTTCGCCGCGGCGTAGTTGGACTGCCCGGACGCGCCCAGGGTGCCCGCCGTGGAGGAGAACATCACGAACAGGGACAGTGGCAGGTGCGCGGTCGCGGCGTGCAGCTGTGCCGCTGCCGTGGCCTTCGGACGCCACACCCGCGCCAGCCGCTCCGGGGTCTGGGTGGTGAGGACGGCGTCGTCCAGTACCCCGGCCGCGTGGACGACACCGGTCAACGGGTGTTCGGGAGCGACCCCGGCCACCAGACCGGCCACCGCGTCCGGGTCGGCGACATCGGCCGCGACGATCCTCACCCGAGCGCCCAACTCAGCGAGCCGATCGGTGAGTTCGTTCGCCCCGACGGCTTCCGGGCCGCTCCGGCTCACCAGCAGCAGATGCCTGACCCCCCAGCTGCGCACCAGATGCTCGGCGACCAGAGCGCCCAGGGTGCCGGTGCCACCCGTGATCAGCACGGTGCCATCGGCGTCGAGTCCGGCGGCCTCCTCCTGGCCCCGGCCGTCGGTGGCCGGGCCGGGCGCGGCCGCCGCGCGGGCCATCCGGGGCACCAGGACCCGTCCGCCCCGCACCGCCACCTGGGGTTCATGCGCCTCGATCGCGCGCACCACGGCTTCCACGAGACCGTCGCGGCCCCCGAGGCCCTCATCGAGGTCGAGCAGCACAAACCGGCCCGGGTTCTCCGACTGGGCACTGCGGATCAGCCCCCACGCCCCGGCACCGGACGCATCCAGCGCGATGTCGTGGCTGTCGTCGGCGCTATCGGTGTCACCGGCGTCATCGGCGCTATCGGTGTTCTCGCCGGGACGGACCGTGTTCTCGCCGGGGCGGGCGGTGTCCTCGCCGGGGCGGTCCGCCGCCACCGCGCCCCGTGTGACGATCACCAGCCGCGCGTCGGCCAGCGCCGGGCGCCGCAGCCAGGACTGCACCAGCCCCAGCAACTCCCCGGTCGCCCCCAGCCCGTCCCCGGGGCCGCCCTCGGCGGCGTACGGATGGGTCAGGACGACGGCTGGGGCGGGCTCGCCCGCGTCGACGGCCGCGATCAGCGCCTCCAGATCCGGATGGCACACCACGGCATCGCCCGTGCCCGTCTGGACCGGCTCCGCAAGCCCCAGCCGGTCCTCGCCCAGCACCACCCAACCGCCGTCGCCGACCACCGACGTCGGGGACGGCGCGGTGGCCGGAGCCGGGAGCGGCGTCCAGTCCAGGGTGAACAGCCCGTCCACGGCACGGGCGGCCGTGCGCAGCCGGTCCGTCGCGGCCGGACGGGTCACCAGCGAGTCGACCGTGAGCACCGGAGCGCCCACCGTGTCCGCCACCGTCAGCCGCAACGACTGCCGCTCCTCGTCCCGCGACAGCCGGACCCGTACCGTGGCCGCCTCGGTGGCCCACAGGGACACGCCGTTCCAGGCGAACGGCAACCACACCTGGCCGTCGTCCTCCTGGCCCTCGGGCCGGTCCATCAGCAGCGAGGGATGCAGCGCGGCGTCCAGCAGCACCGGATGGATGCCGAATCCGTCCCGGCCTCCGGCCGCGTCGGGCAGCGCCACCTCGGCGAGGACATCCCCGCCCTGGCGCCACGCGGCCGTCAGCCCCTGGTACGCCGGGCCGTATCCGTACCCCGCCGCCATCGCCTGCTCGTAGAAGGCACCGACGTCCAGCGGTTCGGCGCCCGGCGGCGGCCATGCCCCGCCCAGGCCCTCCACCGGGGCGGGAACCTCGGCGGCGGGCGCGAGCACGCCCACCGCATGACACACCCACCCCGCCTCCGGTCCGGAGTCGACGGCCAGGCCGACGCCGTTGGGGTGGTCCGGACGGGAGTACATCCGCACCTCACGCCGCCCGTCCTCCGCGGCGGCACCCACCACCACCTGCACCCGCAGCCCACCGGACTCGGGCAGCGCCAGCGGAACCTGCAGCGCCAGCTCCTCCACACCGCCGCAGCCGACCTCGTCGGCCGCCCGCAGCGCCCACTCCACCAGCATCGCGCCCGGCGCCAGCACCGTGCCCGCCACCACATGTTCGGCGAGCCAGGGATGCGACCGCGTGGAGATCCGTCCGGTGAGCACATGGGTGGTGCCGTCGGCGAGTTCCACGGCGGCACCGAGCAGCGGATGCCCCGCGGCTGTCAGCCCCAGGTCGGCCGGATCGCCACCGGGTGCGCCCTCGCCGTCCAGCCAGTACCGCTCGCGCTGGAAGGCGTAGGTGGGCAGGTCGATGACGCGGGGTGCGGGGTCGGTGCGGAACCAGCGGGTCCAGTCGACCGCGACCCCGGCGGTGAACGCCTGCGCCACCGACCGCGCCAGCTGGGCCGGGCCACCGTGGTCGCGCCGCAGGGTCGGGATGGTGACCGCATCGACCCCCGCCTCCTCGATGCTCTCCTGCATGCCGATGGTGAGGACGGGGTGGGTGCTGGCCTCGATGAACACGCGGTGGCCGTCGTCCAGGAGTGCTCGTACGGCGTCGGCGAAGCGCACGCGTTGGCGGAGGTTCTTGACCCAGTACGCGGTGTCGAGCCCGCTGGTGTCCATACGAGCACCGGTGACGGTCGAGTAGAACGCCACCTGACCCGGCACCGGTTTGACCCCGGCCAGAAGCTCGTTCAATTCCTCGGTGATGTCGTCGACTTGGGCGCTGTGGGAGGCGTAGTCGACGTCGATGAGCCGGGCGCGGTGGCCTGTTTGTTCGCAGGCGGTGAGGGTGTGGGCGATTTGGTCGGGTGGTCCGGAGATGACGACGGATCCGGGGCCGTTGATGGCGGCGATGCCGACGTTGTGGGCTGGTGCGCCGAGGTGGGTGAGGAGTTCTTGGGTTTGGTTGTGGCTCATGGTGAGGGAGGCCATGGCGCCGTGGCCGGTGAGGCGGCGGAGGGCGTGGGCGCGGAGGGCGACGATGCGGGCGCCTTCGTCGAGGGAGAGGGCTCCGGCGACGCAGGCGGCGGCGATTTCGCCTTGGCTGTGGCCGACGACGGCGGTGGGGGTGACGCCGTGGTGGTCCCATACGGCGGCGAGGGAGACCATGACGGCCCAGAGGGTGGGTTGGACGATGTCGACGCGGGCGAGGTCGGCGGCGTTGACGCCGCCGTGCAGGACCTGGGTCAGGGACCAGTCGACGTGGGGGGTGAGGGCTTGTTCGCATTCGGCTATGCGGGTGGCGAAGACGGGGGAGGTGTTCAGGAGTCCGGCGCCCATGCCGAGCCATTGGGAGCCCTGGCCGGGGAAGACCAGGACCGGGCCCGTGCTTCCGGTGCCGGGGCCGGTGGTGGTGGTTGGTTGGATGAGGGTGGGGTGGGTGTCGCCGGTGGCCAGGGCGTTGAGTCCGGCCAGGAGTTCTTCGCGGTGTTCGCCGATGATGACGGCGCGGTGGTCGAAGACGGAGCGGGTGGTGATGAGTGACCAGCCGACCTCGGCCGGTGATGCCTCGGGTTCGGTGGCCACCCGTTCGGCCAGCGCCCGCGCCTGGCCGCGCAGCGCCTCAACGCCACGCCCGGACACCACCCACGGCACCACACCACCCGCCGGGAGACCGCAGCCTTCGCCGTCGGTCGGCACCGTTGCGACGGACGGCGTCTCGGCGGGGGCGGGTGCCTGCTCCAGGATCAGGTGGGCGTTCGTACCGGAGATCCCGAACGACGACACACCCGCACGGCGCGGCCGTCCGTTCGCCGCCCACTCGACCGGCTCGGTCAGCAGCCGCACCCCGCCCGAGCCCCACTCCACATGGGGTGTCGGCTCGTCGATGTGCAACGAGACGGGGAGCACCTCATGCCGCAGGGCCTGCACCATCTTGATGACGCTCGCCACTCCGGCGGCGGCCTGCGTATGCCCGATGTTGGACTTGATCGAGCCCAGCCACAGCGGCCGGTCCTCCGGCCTGCCCTGCCCGTACGTGGCCAGCAGCGCCTGCGCCTCGATCGGATCACCCAGCGTCGTACCCGTGCCATGTGCCTCCACCGCGTCCACCTCGGACGGCGACAGCCCCGCGTTGGCCAGCGCCTGACGGATCACCCGCTGCTGCGACGGACCGTTCGGCGCCGTCAGACCGTTCGACGCACCATCCTGGTTGACCGCCGAACCCCGGATCACCGCCAGCACCCGATGCCCGTTGCGCCGTGCGTCGGACAGCCGCTCCAGCAGCACCAGACCGACGCCCTCGGAGAAGCCCGTGCCGTCCGCCGCCGCGGCGAACGCCTTGCACCGCCCGTCCGGGGACAGTGCGCGCTGACGCGAGAACTCGGTGAACCCACCGGGCGTGGCCATCACCGTCACCCCGCCCGCGAGGGCCAGCGAGCACTCGTCCTGGCGCAGCGCCTGCACCGCCAGATGCGTGGCCACCAGTGACGACGAGCACGCCGTGTCCACCGTGACCGCGGGCCCCTCCAGGCCGAACGAGTACGACACCCGGCCCGAGACCACGCTGCCCAGGTTCCCGGTCGCCACATAGCCCGCCGAGTCGCTCGTCGTCTGGCCGATGAGCGACAGATAGTGGTACGAGTCCACCCCGGCGAACACCCCGGTGTCACTGCCGCTCAGCGCCTCCCGCGTCAGCCCCGCGCGCTCGAACGCCTCCCACGCCGTCTCCAGCAGCAGCCGCTGCTGCGGATCCATCGCCGCGGCCTCACGCGGGCTGATCCCGAAGAACTCGGCGTCGAAGTCGGCCACGTCGCGCAGGAACCCGCCCTCGCGGGCGCTGCTGGTACCGGCGTGCTCCGGATCCGGGTCATAGAGGTTCTCCAGGTCCCAGCCACGGTCCTCGGGGAACGAGGAGATGACGTCCACGCCCTCGTCCACCACCCGCCACAGGTCCTCGGGGGTCGCCACGTCGCCGGGGAAGTGGCAGGCCATCCCGATGATGGCGATGGGCTCCCGGGCGCGGTCCTCGACCTCGCGCAACTGCCGCCTGGCCAGACGCAGATCGGCGGTCGCCCGCTTGAGATAGCTGCGGAGCTTCTCGTCATCCGTCATATCGCATCAACCCGATCGTCACGGCCGTCCTGGTTCAGCGGTCCTGGTTCGGCGGTCCTGGTTCAGTGGTCCTGATACAGCGGTCCTGATTCAGCGGTCACGGTTCATCGGAGACGGTCGTCGGAGGGGACGGTCAGCTCGTTGTCGAGCGCCCGGAACAACTCCTCGTCGCTGGCCGACGCCAGATCCTCCTCGGCGGTGTCGTCGCCGTCCGCGTCCTGCCACGGGCCGTCCACCTTGCGCAGCAGTTCGCGCAGCCGCGCCGCGATCCGGGTGCGCCGCTCCCCGTCGGCGATCCCCCCGGTCAAGGCGGCGTCGAGGGAGTCGAGGCCGGTGAGGAGCGAGTCCGCCGACGCCGCCCCGGCCGGGACCAGGAGCTCCTCCAACAGCCGTACCACCGCGGTGGGCGTGGGATGGTCGAAGACCAGCGTGGCGGGCAGCCGCAGACCGGTGGCGGCGCCCAGCCGGTTCCGCAGCTCCACGGCGGTCAGGGAGTCGAAGCCCAGCTCCCGGAAGTTCTGGGCGGGGTGGATGGCGTCCGCCGTGTCATGGCCCAGTACCGTGGCCGTGGCATCGCGCACCAGCTTGAGGAGCGCCTGCCGCCGGTCCTCCTCGGACATGGCGGCGAACGCCTCGGCCGGTGCCGCCCCGCCCGGGGCGACGGCTGCGGTGGCCGCCTGCGGGGCGGCGCCGCGCACCAGACTCCTGAAGAGGGGCGGCAGATCGTCGGCGTGGGCCTCACGCCGCATGGCGGCCAGGTCGAGTCGGATGGGTGCCAGGGTCGGAAGGCCGCTGTCGAGGGCGGTGTCGAGCAGTGCCAGGCCCTGTTCGGTCTCCAGTCCCACCATCCCGGCCCGCTCCAGCCGTGCCCGGTCGGTGTCCGTCATCCCCCCGGTCATGCCGGTGGCCTGGGCCCAGTACCCCCAGGCCAGAGAGGTGGCGGGCAGGCCCCGGGCATGACGGTGCACGGCGAGTGCGTCCAGGAAGGCGTTGGCCGCCGCGTAGTTGCCCTGGCCCGCGGCGCCCAGCAGCCCGGCGGCCGCGGAGAACAACACGAACGCCGACAGCCCGGCGTCGTGGGTGAGCTCATGCAGATTCCACGCCGCGTCGGCCTTCGCCCGCAGCACCTCATCGAGCTGATCGGGTGTGAGCGCCTCGACCGTGGCATCCCGCAGCAGCCCGGCGGCGTGGATGACGGCGGTGAGCGGATGGCGGTCGGGAACGGTCTCCAGCAGCTTGGCCAGGGCGGCCCGGTCGGCCGCGTCACACGCCGCGAGGGAAACGTGCGCGCCGAGCCCGGTCAGTTCGGCCGCCAGCTCGGTGGCCCCCGGGGCGTCGGGCCCCCGGCGGCTGATGAGCAGCAGCCGCCGTACGCCGTGGTGGGCCACCAGATGGCGGGCGGTGGCGGCGCCGAGGGTGCCCGTGCCACCGGTGACGAGGACCGTCCCCTCCGGGTCGAGAGCGGTGGGGAGCGTCAGCACGATCTTGCCGATGTGGCGGGCCTGGCTGAAGTAGCGGAACGCCTCGGGGGCCCGGCGGATGTCCCACAGCGTGGTCGGCAGCGGCCGCAGCGTCCCGTTCTCGAACAGCGTCGACAACTCGGCCAGCATCTGCTGGATACGGTCCGGGCCCGCGCCGCCGACCAGGTCGAACGCGCGGTAGACGACCCCGGGATACCCGGCGCCGATCTCCCCGGGGTCGCGGACGTCGGTCCGGCCCATGTCGATGAAGCGGCCACCGGGCGCCAGCAGCCGCAAGGACGCGTCCATGAAGTCACCGGCAAGGGAGTTGAGCACCACGTCGACGGATCCGGCGGCGGTGCGGAACCGCTCCTCGAAGTCGAGGGTGCGCGACGAGGCGATGTGACGGTCGTCGAAACCGCGCTCCCGCAGGGCGTGCCACTTCGCCGGTCCCGCCGTGGCGAAGACCTCGGCCTCCCAGTGGCGTGCCAGTTGCACGGCCGCCAGGCCCACCCCGCCGGTGGCCGCGTGCAGCAGCAGCTTCTCCCCGGCCCGCAGCCCCGCGAGATCGGCGAGACCGTAGTAGGCCGTGAGGAAGGCGGACGGTGTGGTGGCCGCCTGTGCGTAGGACCACCCCGCGGGGATCCTGGTGATCATCCGGACGTCGGTGACCACCAGCGGCCCGGTGCCGTTGAACAGGCCCATCACCCGGTCGCCGACCGCGAACTCCCCGGTACCGGGCCCCACTTCGACGACCACGCCCGCACCGTCGCCGCCCAGTGGCCTGGGGTCCTCCACCATGCCCAGCGCCACGACGACGTCATGGAAGTTCACCCCGCCGGCCCGGAGTGCCACCCGGACCTCGCCCCGGCCCAGTGGGCGGGTGTTGTCCGGGCAGTCGACCAGCGCCAGCTGGTCCAGGCTGCCGTGGCCGGTCAGCCCCAGGCGCCACGCGGCCGATCCCTCCGGCGGGGCGAGCCGCTTGGCCGCCTCGTCGTGGACCAGCCGCGGTACGTACGTCCCACCGTCCCGCAGCGCCAGCTGGGGCTCGCCCGAGGCCACCGCCCCGGGCAGGGCCCGTAGCGAGACGTCCCGGCCGTCGAGGTCGAGCAGCAGGACCCGGCCGGGGTTCTCCGACTGGGCGCTGCGCACCAGACCCCACACGGCGGAGGCGGACAGATCGTGGACATCCTCATGGCTCTGCGCGGCCACCGCGCCACGGGTGACCACCGCCAGCCGGGCGTCGGCGCATTCGGGGGCGGCGAGGAACTCCCGCAGCACCCCGAGGGCCTCCCTGCCCAGCTCATGGGCGCGCTCCACCGGATCGCCCCGGCCATCGGCGGGAGAGCCGAGACAGGCGAACACCACATCGGGGGCCGGGGCCCCGTCCGCGACGGCCGCACGCACGGCGGCGAGATCCGGGAGGCGTGGGGTGCCGGGCAGCGCGTCGGCCAGGGGGCCGCCGTCCGGGCCGATCACGGCCGAACGGTACGCGGGGGCGCCATCGGCCGGTGTGATCCGCGCCCAGGCCAGCTGGAACAGCGTATTCCTGCCGGCCGCACGCGCCCGGCCCAACTGCCCGTCCGGCACCGGGCGCAGGATCAGATCGTCCACGACGGCCACCGCCGCGCCGGTCGGATCGGCCGCGAGCAGGGTGAGCCGGTCCGGAGCCGTCGGGGTGATGCGGATCCGCAGGGTGTCCGCGCCGGTGGCCCGCAACCGCAGACCGCTCCAGGTGAACGGGAGCAGGATCCGGTGCGCGTCCTCGGAGCCGGGGGCGACGTCCAGGGCACGGGCGTGCAGCGCGGCGTCGAACAGGGCGGGATGGATGCCGTACGCGGCCGCGCCGTCGCGCTCCCCTTCGGGCAGGGACACCTCCGCGTAGACATCGCCGCCCAGCCGCCACGCGGCGGTGAGCCCCTGGAAGGACGGTCCGTAGTGGTAGCCGTGGTCGGCGAGCTGCCGGTAGAAGTCTCCGACGGGCAGCGGTGTGGCCCCTGGAGGCGGCCAGGCGCCGTCCAGAGCCGGGGCGTCGGACCCGGCCGAGGTGGCGAGCGCCCCGGTGGCATGCCGGGTCCAGGCCGCGTCGCCCGTGTCGTCCGCAGGTCGTGCATGCACCGTGATCGGACGCTCGCCCGTGTGACCGGGAGCGGCCACGGCGATCTGCACATCGACCGCCTCACCCTGCGGAATCACCAGCGGCGCGTGCAGGGTCAGCTCCGACACGTGGTCACAGCCCGTCCGCGCGGCCGCGAGCAGGGCGAGTTCGGCGAAGGCGGTGCCCGGCAGCAGGACGGTGTCCAGCACCCGGTGGTCGCCCAACCACGGATGGGTCCGTGGAGACAGCCTGCCGGTCAGCAGATGGGCGCCGCCCTCCGCGAGTTCCACGGCGGCGCCGAGCAGCGGGTGGTCAGCGGCCCCCAGCCCGAGGCCACCCGGGTCGCCGCTGTGGCCACCCCGCCTGTCCAGCCAGTACCGCTCGCGCTGGAAGGCGTAGGTGGGCAGGTCGATGACGCGGGGTGCGGGGTCGGTGCGGAACCAGCGGGTCCAGTCGACCGCGACCCCGGCGGTGAACGCCTGCGCCACCGACCGCATCAATTGGGCGTGGTCGCCGTGGTCGCGCCGCAGGGTCGGCACCGCGGCCGCGGGCACACCGGCTTCCTCGAAGGTCTCCTGCATGCCGATGGTGAGGACGGGGTGGGTGCTGGCCTCGATGAACACGCGGTGGCCGTCGTCCAGGAGTGCTCGTACGGCGTCGGCGAAGCGCACGCGTTGGCGGAGGTTCTTGACCCAGTACGCGGTGTCGAGCCCGCTGGTGTCCATGCGGGTGCCGGTGACGGTCGAGTAGAACGCCACCTCCGCCTGGACGGGCTCGATCCCCGAGAGCACCTCCCGCAGCTCCTCGGTGATGTCGTCGACTTGGGCGCTGTGGGAGGCGTAGTCGACGTCGATGAGCCGGGCGCGGTGGCCTGTTTGTTCGCAGGCGGTGAGGGTGTGGGCGATTTGGTCGGGTGGTCCGGAGATGACGACGGATCCGGGGCCGTTGATGGCGGCGATGCCGACGTTGTGGGCTGGTGCGCCGAGGTGGGTGAGGAGTTCTTGGGTTTGGTTGTGGCTCATGGTGAGGGAGGCCATGGCGCCGTGGCCGGTGAGGCGGCGGAGGGCGTGGGCGCGGAGGGCGACGATGCGGGCGCCTTCGTCGAGGGAGAGGGCTCCGGCGACGCAGGCGGCGGCGATTTCGCCTTGGCTGTGGCCGACGACGGCGGTGGGGGTGACGCCGTGGTGGTCCCATACGGCGGCGAGGGAGACCATGACGGCCCAGAGGGTGGGTTGGACGATGTCGACGCGGGCGAGGTCGGCGGCGTTGACGCCGCCGTGCAGGACCTGGGTCAGGGACCAGTCGACGTGGGGGGTGAGGGCTTGTTCGCATTCGGCTATGCGGGTGGCGAAGACGGGGGAGGTGTTCAGGAGTCCGGCGCCCATGCCGAGCCATTGGGAGCCCTGGCCGGGGAAGACCAGGACCGGGCCCGTGCTTCCGGTGCCGGGGCCGGTGGTGGTGGTTGGTTGGATGAGGGTGGGGTGGGTGTCGCCGGTGGCCAGGGCGTTGAGTCCGGCCAGGAGTTCTTCGCGGTGTTCGCCGATGATGACGGCGCGGTGGTCGAAGACGGAGCGGGTGGTGATGAGTGACCAGCCGACCTCGGCCGGTGATGCCTCGGGTTCGGTGGCCACCCGTTCGGCCAGCGCCCGCGCCTGGCCGCGCAGCGCCTCAACGCCACGCCCGGACACCACCCACGGCACCACACCACCCGCCGGGACACCGCCCGTTGAGGTGTCCGGCGCGGGGGCGGCCTCGGCCGGTTCGGGTGCCTGCTCCAGGATCAGGTGGGCGTTCGTACCGGAGATCCCGAACGCGGACACACCGGCCCGGCGCGGGCGTTCCGCACGCGGCCACGCAACCGGCTCGGTCAGCAGCCGTACCGCACCCGACGCCCAGTCGGCGTGCGGCGTCGGCTCATCGATGTGCAGCGAGGCGGGCAGCAGTTCGTGCCGCATCGCCATCACCATCTTGATCACGCTGGCCGCACCCGCGGCGGCCTGCGTATGCCCCAGGTTCGATTTGATCGAGCCCAGCCACAGCGGCCGGTCCTCCGGCCTGCCCTGCCCGTACGTGGCCAGCAGCGCCTGCGCCTCGATCGGGTCGCCGAGGGTGGTCCCGGTGCCGTGTCCGTCGACCGCGTCCACCTCGGCGGTGGACAGTTGCGCGTTGGCCAGTGCCTGCCGGATCACCCGCTGCTGCGACGGCCCGTTCGGCGCCGTGAGACCGTTGCTGGCGCCGTCCTGGTTGACCGCCGAACCCCGGATCACCCCGAGGACACGGCGATCGCGGCGCCGCGCCTCGCACAGGCGCTCCAGGACGATCAACCCGGCGCCCTCGCCCCATCCGGTGCCATCGGCGGCGGCCGCGAAGGGTTTGCAGCGGCCGTCCGGTGCCATGCCACGCTGACGGGAGAACTCGATGAACGCGCCGGGCGTGGCCATCACCGCCACGCCACCGGCCAGGGCCAGATCGCATTCGCCGTTGCGCAGCGCCTGACACGCCAGGTGGATGGCGACCAAAGACGAGGAACACGCGGTGTCCACCGTGACCGCCGGACCCTCGAGGCCGAGCGAGTACGCCACCCGGCCGGACACCACACTGCCGAGGTTCCCGGGGCCGACGTAGCCCTCCACCTCGCTGGTGATGTCACCGATGACCGAGAGATAGTCATGCGAACCCACCCCCGCGAACACGCCGGTGTTACTGCCACTCAGCGCCGCCCGATTGAGCCCTGCGCGTTCGAACGCCTCCCACGCGGTCTCCAGCAGCAGCCGCTGCTGGGGGTCCATGGCCTGGGCCTCGCGGGGGCTGATGTCGAAGAAGGCGGCGTCGAATGAGGTCGCGTCGTAACAGAATCCGCCCTGGTCCACATAGGACTTCCCATAGCTTTCGGGATCCGGGTCGAACAGCTCCTCGATGCCCCAGCCCCGGTCGGTGGGAAAGCCGGAGACGGCGTCCCGGCCGTCCCGCACCAGGCGCCACAGCTCCTCCGGCGACCGCACCCCACCCGGATAGCGGCAGGCCATGCCCACGATGGCGATGGGCTCCGGCTCGGCGGACTCGGCCTCCCGCAGACGCTCACGGGTCTGGCGCAACTCGGCCGTGACCCACTTGAGGTGGTCGAGCAGCTTCTCTTCGTTCGACATCTAGCGGAGGCTCCTTGGCGCGTCGCGGAGGATGGGGGTCATCGGGCTCACGACTTTCCGAACTCGTCCGACTTTCCGAACTCGTCGGAGATGAGGTCGAAAATGTCTTCTGCCGTCGCCGTCTCGAGCTCGCTGTGGGCCGCGGAACGCTCCGTTTCCCGCTCCGTGTCGCTCCACTTGGCCAGCAGCAGCCGCAGTCGCCCGGTGATCCGGCGACGGGCCGCCTCGTCCACCGCCGAGGGCTCCGAGACCGCGTCCCACCGGTCGAGCTCCGACAGCAGATGTCCCTCGGAGGTCAGCTCTCCCTCGACGAGCCGCTCGCGCAGGAAATCGGCCAGCTCCTTGGGGGTGGGGTGGTCGAAGACCAGGG
>NZ_JAEEAP010000639.1 GCF_016103465.1 Streptomyces sabulosicollis | reverse complement strand
ATCGTAAGGGGTAGCCCCGGCCCCCGCCCACCCGCCCACCCCCGGGAAAAGGGGCGGGCGGGAGCACGGAACCCCGGGCGGTCAGGCCAGCCGCGCGGGCAGGGTGCGGTGGCCGTTGGAGATGAAGGACTCCACCGGCTCCAGCGGGTCCGGCCCGGACGCGAGCGTGAGCCCGGGGAAGCGGTCGAAGAGCGCCGGGAGCGCGATCGCGGCCTCCAGCCGCCCCAGCGGTGCGCCGACGCACAGGTGGACGCCGTGGCCGAAGGCCAGATGGCTCTTGAGCCGCCGGGTGACGTCGAAGGCGTCCGCGTCCTCGCCGTGCACCTCCGGGTCGCGTCCGGCGGCCGCGTAGGCGGCCAGGATGGCGTCGCCCTTGCGCAGCACCACGCCGCCGTCCAGCTCGATGTCCTCCACGGCGTAGCGCAGCGGCAGGTTGGCGACCGGGGCGGAGTGCCGCAGTGTCTCCTCGATCACATCCTCCCAGGTGGCCCGGCCCGCCCGGACGTGCTCGAGCTGCTCGGGCCGGGTGAGCAGCGCGTGGATGGCGTTGTCCAGGAGGTTGACCGTGGTCTCGTGACCGGCCGAGAGGAACAGGGCGAGGGTGTCGGTCAGCTCCTTCTCGCTGAGCCTGGAGTCGCTCTCCTCGTCCCGCACCGCGATCAGCCCGCTGGTCAGGTCGTCGCCGGGCTTCTCGCGCTTGGTGGCCACCAGCTCACCGAGGACGGCGTACATCTCGCCGTAGGTGGCGGTGACCTCCTCCGCGGAGGCGGAGGTGTGGAAGATGCTGTCCACGACCCGGCGCATCCGCTCGCGCAGGTTCTCGTCCTCGAGCCCGAACAGCTCCGAGATCACCTGGATGGGCAGCGGGTACGCGTACGCCTCGCGCAGGTCGACCACCTCGCCCGGCCCGGCGGCGGCCAGGTCGTCCAGGAGCCTGGCGCAGATCTCCTCGATGCGCGGCCGCAGGGCGGCGGTGCGCCGGGCGGTGAACGCCTTGGAGACCAGGGTGCGCAGCCGCCGGTGCTCACCGCCGTAGGCCGTGAACATGTTCTCCACGGCGACCCAGGTGATCAGCGGCCACTCGGGCGAGATCTCACCGTTGATCCACGCGGGCCAGTGCTGCCGGGGGTCCTTGGAGACCCGGGGGTCGGTCAGCAGCTGTTTGAGCGTGCGCTGGCGGGTTATTGCCCACGCCACCACGCCGTCAGGAAGCTCAACAAGCGTCGCCTCGCCGCCTGCTGCGACTCGGGCTGCCTCTCCGACGATGTCGCGTCCGGCGGGGTCGAGGACGATGGGACGGGGTTCCACTGGCTGCCTCCAGGGCTCTCGTCGAATGGGGCCGGCTTGGACACGGACGCCGCGAACGGCTCGGCCTGAGCCGCCGCCTGGGCGGGGAAGCGCACCGGCAGGGCGGCCAGGGCACGGTGGAAGGGCCCGGTCCGCCAGGTCAGCTGCTCGACGGGGACCGCCAGTTCCATGTCCGGGAGGCGGTCAAGGAGCCGCTCGATGGCCACGGAGGCGATCACCCGGGCGGGCCGCTCGGCCGGGCAGCGGTGGGCGCCGGCGCTCCAGGCCAGGTGGGCCCGGTTGCCGGAGCGGCGGTCGGAGGCCAGGGCGGCCTCGTGGTTGGCCGCCGCGTAGCTGATGAGCACCGGGTCGCCCTTGCGCAGCCGTACGCCCGCCACCTCGCAGTCGTACCGGGGGAAGCGGGTGCCGTAGTTGGCCATCGGCGGATCGTTCCAGAGCACCTCGTCCAGGGCGTCCTGGACCGGCATGCTGCCGCCGGACAGCTCACCGGCGAAGCGGTCGTCCGACAGCAGCAGCCGCAGCGCGTTGGCGATCAGGTTCTGCTGGGGGTCGGTACCGGCCGCCATCAGCAGGATCATCTGCTGCATCAGCTCGTCGTCGGAGAGCTGCGAGGGGTGGGCGATCAGCCAGGAGGTGACGTCGGCGGCGAGCTGTTCGCGCTTCTCTCCCACCAGGCCGGAGATCCACCGGAGCAGCTCGTCGTTGGCCGCCGCCGCGTCATCGCCGCTGTCGAAGAGCTTCATCATCGTCTCGACCAGCTTCGGCCCGTCCGCCGGGCGGGCGCCGAAGAGCTGGTTGAAGACCAGCAGCGGGAGCACCGACGCGTACTCGGTGATCAGCTCGGCCCGGCCCCGGGAGGCGAAGGCGTCGATCAGCGTCTCCGCGCTGCGCTCGACGTACTCGCTGAGGGCGTGCGGATCCACCCGGTCCAGGCTGTCGGTGATCGCCCCGCGCAGCCGGGCGTGTGCCTCCCCGTCGCTGAACAGCGCGTTCGGCCGGTACATCATCATCGGCGCGACCGGGTTGTCCAGTCCCACGGTGCCGTCCTGCATCGCCCGCCAGCCGCGCGGGTCCTTGGCGAACCGTTCGGTGTCGCGCAGGATCTCCAGGCCGAGCTGATAGCTGGTGACCAGCGAGGCGTAGACCCCCGGTGCCAGCTCCACCGGTGCGATCGGCCCGTAGTCGGCCCGCATCCGCGCGTAGGCGCCGTGCGGGTCGGCGGCGAACTCGGGGCCGTACATCGGTACGGCCGCGCGGGACCCGGTGCCGCCCCCGGCCTCGGCGGGGGCGGCGTGCGCGGGGCAGCCGGGCGGCGGAACGGGTCCGGCGGCTGGACGGTTGGTCACACGATCTCCTGAGAGCTACGGGTCTGGCGGGCCTGTAGGTAGTGGACGAGGGCGATCAGCGCGTGGGTGGAGGAGATCCGGTCCCGGGCGTCGCAGGTCACCAGGGGGGTCTCCGGAAGCAGATCGAGGGCCTCCCGGACCTCCGCCTCGGCGAAGCGGGGAGCGCCCTCGAAGTGGTTGACGGCGACGGCGTACGGCAGCCCGTGTTCCTCGAGGACGGCCATCACCGGGAAGGACTGCTCCAGCCGCCGGGTGTCGGCCAGTACGAGCGCGCCCAGCGCCCCGAGCGTCATGTCCCGCCAGAGCCGGGTGAAGCGCTGCTGCCCCGGCGTGCCGAACAGATAGAGCACCAGGGACTCGCTGAGGGTGAGCCGGCCGAAGTCCATGGCGACGGTGGTGGTCGTCTTGTCCTCGGTGCCCCGCAGGTCGTCGGTGACCGCACCGGCCTCGGTCATCGTCTCCTCGGTGCGCAGCGGCCGGATCTCGGACAGCGAGCTCACATAGGTCGTCTTGCCGACCGCGAAGTGCCCCACGACCAGGATCTTCGCCGCCACCCGCACCGTGGCCGGCAGATAGGCCGCCTGGTCAGAGGCGAGCGCGGAGTCCATCGAGCACCTCCTGGAGCAGCTGGACCTCGGGGAGCTCGGCGGGCGGGATGGGGGCCCGCGCGCTGATGTGGCCGCTGTCCACGAGGTCGCCGAGCAGGACCTTGGTGACGCTGACGGGCAGCTCCAGATACCCGGCGACCTCGGCCACCGAGAGCGCGCCGCCCAGACACAGCTCCATGACCCGCCGCTTCTCCGGGCTGAGCCCGGTGAGCGGCCGGTCGGGGTGGGCCATGACCAGGGTCACCAGGTCGAAGGTGTTGCGAGTCGGGTAGGCACGGCCGTCGGTCACGACATACGGCCGTACCAATCCTCGTTCGCGCCTCCCCGGACTCATGCGTGGCTACCGATTCCCTGCCGCGGGAGGCCCTGCCTCGGCGGGCTGGTGAGTTCCTTGCCGAGCCGGTCGACGAGTTTCTGCATCCGGTAGCTGACCGCCTCCATGTCCACGGACTCGGTGGCCGAGACCGCCAGATACGCACCCGGCCCGGCGGCGATCAGGAAGACGTACCCGCCGACGAACTCGACGAGCGTCTGCTGCCAGGGGGTCTCATGCGGATCGCAGAACTCGGAGGTGGAGCGGCTGATCGACTGCAGTCCGGAGAGTGCGGCGGCCTGGCGCTCGGCCTCGTCGCGCGCGATGCCCTGGGAGTGTGCCCGGAGCATCCCGTCCGCGGAGAGCAGGATCGCGTGCCGCGCCTCCGGCATCTTGACGACCTCGTCGAGCATCCAGCCGAGCTCGTTGTTGAGATGGTCGTTCATGCCTGGCGATTCCCTTCGTCATGGTGAGGGGCGGAGTCCTGGGTGGCGGACCGGCCGGAGCGGGTGCCGCGGGCGAACGCGCCCATCCGCGAGGCGGTTTCCTCCGCCGACCGCGCGCGGAACGCGCCCGTGTCGGGTTCGGCGGCGCCGGTCGGCCCGGCGCCGGTGGTCCAGTCGCCGGGCGGCGGGGTGGCGGCGGCCTGCCGGCGGCGGCGCTTGGGCAGACCGCCCGCCGTGGTGCCGTACACGCGTGTGCCCTCGCCGTCGG
>NZ_JAEEAP010000638.1 GCF_016103465.1 Streptomyces sabulosicollis | reverse complement strand
GGGAGAGGAGTGCGGGGGGGGGGGTGGGTTGTGGCGTGTGCTGCGTGAGTCGAACGTGCCCTCGGTGTCCATGTGCTGCCCCTTGCCCCCTGACCGGCTGTTCCTCGGCTTTCGCGCCATCGCTCAATCTAGTGTTCCCGCGCGGGGAGTTCAGCGACCCGGGCGGGCCCGTCTCACTCACGGGATCCGTAAGGCCGCCCTCGGGCTATGGCCGTCGCGGACAAGGAAACACGCGCAGTGCTCCCGAACGGAACATGCCTCTTCCGCCGCCGCGCCCCTAGCCTGCGACTAAAACCCCTGTTCTTTCCCCTGGAGCCCGTCATGACCGAACTGTCCGGAGGCCCGGCCCTCCCCCAGGAGCGTCGCGTCGTCACCGCCATTCCCGGCCCGAAGTCGCAGGAGCTGCTCGCCCGTAAGAACGCGGCGGTCGCCGGTGGGGTGGGGAGTGTGCTGCCGGTCTTCACCGTGCGCGCGGGCGGCGGTGTGATCGAGGACGTGGACGGCAACTCGCTGATCGACTTCGGTTCCGGTATCGCCGTGACCTCCGTCGGCTCCTCCGCGGAGGCCGTCGTGCGCCGGGCGTCCGCGCAGCTGGCGGACTTCACGCACACAAGTTTCATGGTTACGCCGTACGAGGGCTATGTGGAGGTCTGCGAGGAGCTGGCCCGGCTCACGCCCGGCGACCACGCCAAGAAGTCGGCGCTGTTCAACTCGGGCGCCGAGGCGGTGGAGAACGCGGTGAAGATCGCCCGTTCGTACACCAAGCGCCAGGCGGTCGTCGTCTTCGACCACGGCTACCACGGCCGGACCAACCTCACCATGGCGCTCACCGCCAAGAACATGCCGTACAAGCACGGCTTCGGCCCTTTCGCGCCCGAGGTCTACCGCGTTCCGCTCGCCTACCCCTACCGCTGGCTGACCGGCCCGGAGAACTGCGCCGAGGAGGCCGCGGCCCAGGCCATCGACATGATCAGCAAGCAGATCGGGGCGGAGAACGTGGCCGCGATCATCATCGAGCCGGTCCTCGGCGAGGGCGGCTTCATCGAGCCCGCCAAGGGCTTCCTGCCCCGGATCGCGGAGTTCGCCAAGTCCAACGGCATCGTCTTCGTCGCGGACGAGATCCAGTCCGGCTTCTGCCGCACCGGCCAGTGGTTCGCCTGTGAGGACGAGGGCATCGTCCCGGACCTGATCACCACCGCCAAGGGCATCGCGGGCGGTCTGCCGCTGGCCGCCGTCACCGGCCGCGCAGAGATCATGGACGCGGCGCACTCCGGCGGTCTCGGCGGCACCTACGGCGGAAACCCGGTGGCGTGCGCGGCGGCGCTCGGCGCGATCGAGACGATGCGCGAGCTGGATCTCAACGCCAAGGCCAAGCGCATCGAGGAGGTCATGAAGGGCCGCCTCGCCGCGATGCAGGAGAAGCACGACATCATCGGCGACCTCCGCGGCCGCGGCGCCATGATCGCCATCGAACTCGTGAAGTCCGGCACCAAGGACCCCAACCCCGAGGCCACGGCCGCCGTCGCCAAGGCGTGCCACTCGGCCGGGCTGCTGGTGCTGACCTGCGGAACCTACGGCAATGTGCTCCGCTTCCTGCCGCCGCTGGTGATCGGCGAGGACCTGCTGAACGAGGGTCTCGACGTCCTCGAGAGCGCCTTCGCCGAGCTGTGACTGTGAGTGATCGATGGGTGGCGTGAAGAAGATGTGCGGGGCCGATGACAGGTGGGTGATCGGTCTGTCGGGCGGGGCTTCGCTGCCGTACGGTCATTCCAGATGAGAGAAACACCCCGCTCGCAGGGGACTGCGGGCGATGCCGAGCCGGTGCTTCCCCAGCCCCGACCCGGCTGTGCCCTCGCGCACACCACTGGAGCCTCCGGCTCCGGATCTCCTCACCGATCGGACGGCCGCCCGCCCCAAACCCCCCGGGGCGCGCGGCACACCGATCGCCACGGCGGCCCCGGAACCACCCCCCCTGTTCCGGGGCCGCCGACTGTTCACTCCCCTTCCGTGCCACGGGCGCCGCATTCCACGCCGTCCGCGCCGCCCGCGCCCCCTGCGCACCTCGCGCTCGTCACGCCCCTCGTACTGATCGCGCTGATCGCGCTGCTCGCGCTGTGCACCTGGCAGATCGCCGCCCATGGCCCCCTGCGCAGCTACGACGAGCGGCTCGGCCGCGCGATCGCCGGTTCGGCGCTCCTCCCCTCCCCCGTCGCCGAGTTCCTCGCCGACCTCGGCAATACGGCGGTGGCGGTCCCCGTCCTCGCCGTCGCCCTCGGCCGGGCGGTGTGGTGCGCCCGGGGCGCGGGGGCGCCGCGCTGGTGGCTGCCGCCGCTGACCGCCGCGGTGGCGATGGCGGCGGTTCCGGCGCTGGTGGTTCCGTTCAAGGCGCTGATCGACCGCCCCGGCCCGCCCGGGCCGCTGGCGGGCGAGACCGGTTTCTTTCCGTCCGGCCATGCCGCGACGGCCGCCGTCGCCTACGGCGCGGCGGCGCTGCTCCTCCACCCTCTGCTGCGTCCGCGGCTCCGGCGGCCCCTCCTGGTGGCCGTCCCCGTGCTGAACCTCGCCGTGGCCGCGGGGCTGGTCCGGCGCGGCTACCACTGGCCGCTGGACACCGTCGCGAGCTGGTGTCTGTCCGGTCTGCTGCTGTGGGCGGTGGCCAGGGCCAGCCGGTGGAACCGCGTCGACCGGTCGAGCCCCAGCGGTCGACCGAGCCCCAGCGGCTGATCGAGCCCGCTGCCGGTCGAGCGACAGCGGCCGGTCGAGCCCCCCGGCGGCCGATCGAGCGACAGCTGCCGGTCAAGCTCCCGGCTGCCGGTCAAGCAACAGCGACCGACCGAGCCCCGGCTGCCGGTCGGACAACAGCAGCCCGAGCCCCCGGCCGCCGGTCGGACAACAGCGGCCGGTCGAGCCCCCCGGCGGCCGGGGGAAGGCGGCCCACGGCCCGGACTGACCGTGCCGGGGCCCCGCCCTCAGCTGTCGAAGCCCAGCCCCACCTTGTCCATCGCCTTCAGCCACAGATTGCGGCGCCCGCCGTTCTCGTCGGCCCGGGTCATGGCCCACTGCGTGATGCCGATGCCCGCCCACCGCACCGGCTCGGGCGGGAAGGGCAGGGGCTTGCTGCGGACCATCTCCAGGCGGGTGCGCTCGGTGTGCTCCCCGGCGAGCAGATCGAGCATCACCTCGGCGCCGAAGCGGGTCGCCCCGACCCCCAGGCCCGTATAGCCGAGGCCGTACGCCACCCTCCCCCCGTGCGCGGCGCCGAAGAACGCGGAGAAGCGCGAGCAGGTGTCGATGGCGCCGCCCCAGGCGTGGCTGAAGCGCACGCCCTCCAGCTGGGGGAAGCAGCGGAAGAAGTGCTGGGCGAGGGTGCGGTAGGTGGCGGGGTGGTGATCGTATTCGGCGCGCACCCGGCCGCCGTAGCGGTAGACGATGTCGTAGCCGCCCCACAGGACGCGCTGGTCGGCGGTGAGCCGGAAGTAGTGGAAGTGGTTGGCGGTGTCGCTGAGGCCCTGTCTGCGCCGCCAGCCGATCGCGTCGAGCTGCTCCTGGTTAAGCGGTTCGGTCATCAGCGCGTGGTCGTAGACGGGGGCGATGTACGGGCGGACGCGGCGCACCAGCGCGGGGAAGGCGTTGGTGGCGAGGGCCACCCGGCGGGCGCGGACCCGGCCGTAGGGGGTGCGGACGGCCATCGCCGCCCCGGTGCTCGCCAGCCGTTCGGCCGGGGTGTGTTCGTAGATCCGTACGCCCAGCTGGGCGCAGGCCCGCGCCAGGCCCCAGGCGAGCTTTGCGGGGTGCAGCATGGCCACGCCCCGGCGGTCCCACAGCCCGGCCAGGAAGGTGGGCGAGTCGACCTCGGCGCGCACCGCGTCGCGGTCCAGGAGCTCCAGCTCGCCGACGCCGAGCCGGGCGGCCAGTTCGGCGGTCTCGCGCAGCTCCTCCACCTGGTGCGGCTCGGTGGCCACATCGATCTCGCCGGTGCGCTCGAAGTCGCAGTCGATGCCGTAGCGCTCGACGGCGGAGTCGATGGCGTCGAGGTTGCGGTGGCCGAGCCGCTCGAGTTCGGCCAGCTCATCGGGCCAGCGGGCGGCACCGTTGCCGAGGCCGTGGGTGAGGGAGGCGGCGCAGAAGCCGCCGTTGCGCCCCGAGGCGGCCCAGCCGATCTCCTGGCCCTCGACGAGGACCACCTCGCGGTCGGGGTCGCGCTCCTTGGCGATCAGGGCGGTCCACAGTCCGCTGTAGCCGCCGCCGACGACGAGCAGATCGCAGTGCTCCTCCCCGACGAGGGCGGGG
>NZ_JAEEAP010000637.1 GCF_016103465.1 Streptomyces sabulosicollis | reverse complement strand
CGGTGGGGTGGTCCTCGGCGATGGCCGTGCCGTCGGGGACGGGACCGTACTCGTGCACCGAGCCCAGGTGGACGAGGCGCGGCCGCCTGGGGAGGGTCGCCACGGCGTCCACCAGCCGGTCCACGAGCGGGATGTGCGAGGCCGTCATGCTCGCCTCGTCGCCCTCCCAGCTGTCGCCCGCGGCGTTGACGACGAGATCGGCGGACCGTGCGGCGCGGACGATGTCCTCGCTCGGCGCGGATACCGCGTCAAGTGCCAGAAAGCCGACTCCGGGAATGGGTTCGGCGGGTTTTCTCGCCATTGCCAGGACTTCATATCCGCGCTTTGCGAGAGCTCTGCAGATATGTCGCCCGATGAATCCGGTGCCGCCGATGACAACGGCCTGCCGATCTCGGATGTGGCCCATATCGCCACCGTATTGGCGCCGCTTCGAGCGGAACAACCCCTACCCTCATCCACCCCTATCGGCCACCCCTATTACCGCTCCGACCTGCGACGTCATTCAAATAGATGTCGTTTATGGGCCTCGCTGACCGCTGCCGCGCGATCCTTCACCCCGAGTTTCTCGTAGACATGCAGAAGATGTGTCTTCACGGTCGCCTGACTGATGAACAATGCCGCCGCGGCCTGTCGATTCGTGGCGCCGTCCGCGATAAGCCTGAGCACTTGGAGTTCACGGTCGCTCAGCGGTCCCTGGGTGGGTTTGCGGACCTGTCCGAGAACGCGTCCGGTGACCGCGGGCGAGAGGACGGACTGTCCCGAGGAGGCGGACCGCACGGCGCGGGTCAGCTCCTCGCGCGGGGTGTCCTTGAGGAGATAGCCGGTCGCCCCGGCGGCCAGGGCGCCCATGACGTCGCTGTCGGTGTCATAGGTGGTCAGGACCAGGATCCGGGCCTCGGGGTCGCCGCGCAGCAGCCGTTTGATGGCCTCGACGCCGCCCATCCGGGGCATCCGCAGATCCATCAGGACCACATCGGCAGGCTGCCGCTCGTACAGCTCCACGGCCTCGGCGCCGTCACCGGCCTCGCCGATCACCGTGAAGTCCGGGTCCCGTTCCAGCACTCCGCGCAGCCCGTCGCGGACCACCGGGTGGTCGTCGACGATGAGGATGCGGATGGGCGAGCCGGAGGTGTGGTGGCCGCCGCTGGAGGTGTTTCCGCTGGGAGTGTTACCGCTGGGGGTGATTCCGCTCATGCACCGGCTTCCTGGGGGATCACGGGGACGGCCGCGCTGATGGCGGTGCCCTCGCCACGGGCGCTTTCGATGTCCAACGTACCGGCGACCCGGCCCAGTCGGCGCCGCATCGCCACCAGCCCCAGGCCATGGCCGCCGGAGGTGCCGGCCTCGGCCTCCGCGGCCGCGGGGTCGAACCCGACGCCGTCGTCGAGTACGTCGAGGACCACCACGTCCTCCATGTACGACAGGGTGATGCCCACCTTCGACGCCCGGGCGTGCTTGGCGATGTTGGCGAGGGCCTCCTGCGCCACCCGGTAGAGCGTGGCCTCCAGTTCGGCGTGGAGGGGGACGGCGGCCCCGGTCGTCGCGAACGCGACCTTCGGCTCCCGCGCCTGTGACCAGCCCTCGACCAGCGACTCCAGGGCGTCGGGGAGCGTCCGGGACTCCAGCTGCTCGGGGCGGAGCGCCTGGACCGAGCGGCGCGCCTCGGCCAGGCTGTCCCGGGCGAGGTCCTTGGCCGCCACGAGATGGCGGCGCCACACCTCGCGGTCGCCCTCGGCGTGTTCGGCGGCTTCCAGCTGCCGGATGATGCCGGCCAGCCCCTGGGCGAGGGTGTCGTGGATCTCCCCCGCCATCCGCTGGCGCTCGTCGAGCACCCCGGCCTCACGTGCCTGGGTGATCAGCTGGGCGTGCAGCCCGGCGTTCTCGGTGAGCGCCGAGCGGAGTTCGGCCACGGTCCGTTTGCGCCGCTGGTGCTGCTCGTTGAGCCGGCTCGACAGCAGGTTGATCCAGCCGATCACCACGGTCTGGAAGACGATGGCGGCGAGATAGCCGACCACCGCGCCGGTCGTGGCCCGGGGGAAGCCGTCCGGCACGGTGTTGACGACGAACGAGGTGGCCGCCACGGACACCAGCGCCCAGACGGTCGGCAACAGCACCAGCGCCTGCAGGAACCCGGTGGCGGCGAACAGCATGAACACCTGGTCCCGCGCCATCAGCGCGGCGGAGAGGGCGAGCAGCCCGGCGAAGTAGACGGCCGTGCGCGCCGTGCCGTACGGCTGTCTGCCGCGGCGGCCCGCGGGCAGGGTGTAGGTGCCCAGGATCCACACCGCGGCCACCGCCGCGAGGCCCAGCGTGGTGAGCAGCCGCCGCGTCGGGGGCGGGCCGTGCACCAGGCTCAGGGCCGTGGACAAAAACAGCAGAAGGTAGGGCAGCCCTCCGAACAGGATGTCGGAGTGCCGCTCCCACCGTCCGCCGTCGTCCTTGGCCGCGCTCACCTCACTCCCAGCGGAACAGCTTGGCCGCGGCCGCGGTGGCGGCCACCGCGATCACTCCGAGGACGGTCAGGTGCAGCGTCTGCGGCCACTGGTTCTCCCAGGAGTCGCGCAGCGCCTGGAGCGCCGCGCCCAGCGGGGTGTAGTCACCGATGGTGGACACCGTCTCCGGCAGGTCCTCCTTGGGGAGGAAGGCGCCGCCGAAGAAGAGGCTGGGGAAGAGCAGGGACAGGCCCATCGCGGTGGCCGACTTGCTGCTCGGCGCCACCGCCGCGATCACCAGGCCGATGGAGAACAGCGCCCAGGTGCCCAGGGCGAAGCTCACCAGGAAGGCGGGGACGTCACCGGGCAGTTTGGTGTCGAAGGCGGCCTTGCCGACGATGAGCACCAGCACCGCGGAGACCGCCGCGGTGACCAGATTGATGAAGAGCTGGGCGAGCAGCAGGTTCCCCGGGTGGATGGGGCTCGCGGCCATGCGCCGCAGGATGCCCTTCTCGCGGTAGGTCGCGAGCGTCGTGGGCAGCAGGTTGAGGGCCAGCATCGTCAGACACAGCGACATGGCCATCGCGGGGACGAACGCGGCCATCGACGCCTTGGTGGCGGCGTCGTCATCGGACTTGGTGGTGACGAAGTGGAAGATGGCCAGCAGCATGATCGGCAGCGCGATGACGAAGAACACCGCGGTGGGATCGCGCAGGAACAGCTTGCTCTCGACGTAGGTGAGCTTGGTGCGCCCGGACATGGCAGAAGTCTCCTCGGCGGCTTTAGTTGGCGGGCTTGGAGCCGGTCAGGGCGACGAAGGCGTCATCGAGACTCGCCTGCTCCAGGCGGAGTTCGTTCGCCACGATCTGGTTGCGGGCCAGGACGGAGATCACGGCGTAGACCACATTGCCCTTGCCGACCACCGTCACCTGGGACTTGGACCGGGTCACACTGCTCACCTCGGGCAGCGAGGTGAGCAGTTCGTCGTCCATCGGGACGGACGGCTTGAAGCGGATGATCTGCTGCTCATCGACCCGGGACACCAGTCCTGAGGGGGTGTCCAGGGCGACGACCCGGCCGGATTCGATGATGGCGATCCGGTCGCAGAGCCGCTCGGCCTCCTCCATGAAGTGGGTCACCAGCAGCACGGTCACATCCTGTTCCCGCACCTTCTCGATCAGCTTCCAGGTCTCGCGCCGGGCGTGCGGGTCGAGCGCGGTGGTCAGCTCGTCGAAGACGGCGATCCTGGGCTTGCCGACGAGGGCGAGCGCGATGGACAGCCGCTGCTGCTGCCCGCCGGACAGCGATCCGTAGGCCGTGTCGGCCTTGCCGGACAGGCCCCAGTCCTTGATGAGCTCGCGCCAGTCGACGGGGTCGCGGTAGAAGGTGCTGTACAGCTCGAGCGCCTCCCACACCTTCATCTTGGGGGGCAGTTCGCTCTGCTGGAGCTGGATCCCGATGGACTCGCGCAGTTCGGCGAGGTCCTTGTCCCTCAGCGGGTCCAGACCCATCACGGAGATCTCGCCGCCGTCGCGCTTGCGCATGCCCTCGATGCACTCCACGGCGGTGGTCTTGCCCGCGCCGTTGGGGCCGAGGATGCCGAAGATCTCGCCCTCCTCCACGGAGAAGGACACGTCCTGTACCGCCACGTGATTGCGGTACTCCTTGCGCAGGTTACTGACCTCGATCAGCGGCATCGGCCCGGGTCCTCCTCGCTCGGTTCCTTCACTCTTCCACCGTAGGGAGCGGATATCCCCCGCGGATCGGCCCATCGGCTGCCCACCGGGCTGATCCTCCCTCCACCGACCCTTTCTCTTATACACATCTGACGCTGCCGACGACTAGTCGAGTTTAGATCTCGGCGGC
>NZ_JAEEAP010000636.1 GCF_016103465.1 Streptomyces sabulosicollis | reverse complement strand
CTTCGGCTGGGCGTGGGGGCGGGCGGCCTCCGTGGTGGCGGTGGCGCTGGCGCCGCTGGTGATCGTCAGTCAGCAGCAGGCGGCGCTGGTCGGCTGGATCTCCCCGCCGGGCCCGCCCGAACTGCTCGGCTTCGGCCTCCTCGCCCTGGTGGGCCTCGGCTGCGCCCGGGGGCCGCTGCCCGCGCGGGGCCCCGTCCCGCTGCGCGGCCTCGCGCTCGCGCTGCTGATCCTGCCACCGGCCGCGCTCCTGGCGGTGTCGACTCTCCATCCGCTCTACGTCGACCGCTATGTGCTCTACGCCTACGTCGGTCTCGCGCTGCTGATCGGGGCCCGCCTGGACGCGCTGTCGCGCACCGTCGCCGCCCCGCGCGCGCTGGCCGGGGGACTGGTGGTGGCCGCCGTGGCGGCCCTGCTGCCGTACTCCCTCCAGCTGCGGACCCCGCAGAGCCGACTCGACGACCCCCTCGCGGCGGCCCGTGCCGTACGGGAGCTGAGCCGCCCCGGCGACGGGGTGCTCTTCCTGCCCGCCCGGCGCCGGGAGCCGATCATGTCCAGCCCGGAGGACTTCCGTGGCCTGCGGGAGCTGGCGCTGGCCCGGCATGCGATCCCCTCGGGCACCCTGCACGGCGTCGAGCTGCCCGCGCCGCTGATCCGGGCCCGGATGCTGACGGCCGGGCGGATCGTCACGGTGAACGACCCGCCCGGCCAGCCGCTGGACGCCACCCCCCAGGAGCGGGTGAAGAGGGAGGTCCTCGCGGAGCACTTCCACCGATGCGCCGTCAGGGACGTCACCGGGATGCGGATCGTGCTCTACGGGCGCGCGGGGGAGTGCTGAGCGCGCGCCTGAGTGCTCACGCCTCGCTGTCCACCAGCCGGGCCGGGAAGCCGCCGGTGGCGACCGGGCCCCAGCGCTCGGGGGTGACCCGGATCAGCGACTTGCCCTGCTTGCGCATGGCCTCGCGGTACTCGTCCCAGTCCGGGTGCTCGCCCGCGATGTTGCGGTAGTACTCGACCAGCGGTTCGACGGACTCCGGGGTGTCGATCACCTCGGCGGTGCCGTCGATCTGCACCCACGGGCCGTTCCATTCGTCGGACAGCACGACGAGGCTCACGGCCGGGTCGCGCTTGGCGTTGCGCACCTTGGCACGCTCGGGATAGGTGGACATGACGATGCGGCCGGAGTCATCGACTCCGCAGGTCAGTGGGGACGCCTGGGGCGAGCCATCGGTCCGGCGGGTCATCAGCAGCGCACGGTGGCGCGGGCGGACGAACTCCAGCAGCTCGTCGAGGCCGACCTGGGTGTTGGTGGCGATGGAGGGGCTCATGCAGGCGAGCGTACGACGTCGAGCGCACTCCAAGCCCGTACGGCCACGGCCCGGCGCCGCGGCGGAGTCCGCGCCGGGCGTCAGCCAGGCGTCACGTCGGGCGTCGCCTCACGTATCGCGTCGGGCGTCGCCTCAGGTGTCGCACTCCAGCACCGTGCGGCACAGCCCGCAGCGGGCCCGCAGCCGCCCGCGCACCGGGACCCGGATGCGCTGACGGCAGGTCGGGCAGGGGAAGGAGACGCTCAGCGGAGGGCCGGCGTCGAAGGCGTAGTCGCCCCCGGTGGGCGAGGGGTGGCCGGACTGGGCCGACCTGCGGTCCTTGGCGTAGCGGCGGCGGCCGGTCCAGCCGGCGGCGGCGAGCGGTGGCCGGGCCCGCTCGCGGCGGGCCAGCTCCAGCCCCTTGGCGTACGCCTCGTACGCCTGCGGAGAGGTGAACCAGGGGGAGGGGTCCTCGTCGAAGAGCAGCGCCCGCATGGCCAGGACGTAGCCGAACTCCTCCGGCGTCAGATAGCCCAGTTTCTGGCTGGAAACCGAGTCCTGGCGGTAGGCGTCGAGCAGCAACCAGCCCGTGCCGAGGTAGGCGGCGGTGGTGTCGGTGAGGATTTCGTTGTCCCGTGTGCCGGGGAACGACAGGTCCAGGCGGTGCAGATACACATGGGTGACCTCGTGGGCGAGGGCCGCGCCGATGTCCCGACGGTGGGCCTTGAAGCGGGAGTTGAGCTCGATGAAGTACTCCGGACCCGCGGCCAGCTCCACGTTCCCCGCGTGCCGCATCTCCCGGAAGCTGACGATCATCCGGGCGTCCGGCAGCCGCAGATGCTGCACCATGACCCGGGCGACCCGCTGAACGCCCAGGTAGAGGTCGTCCTGGTCGGAGAAGGCCACATCGCCGGGGGCCACGCTGAGCCCGAAGGTGTCCACCGTGTCGCGGGACAGGCGGTGGTAGAGCGCGGTGATCGCGTCCCGGACGGTGTCCAGGTGGGGATAGCCGTGCTCGATGTCGCTGCCCGGTGCCGCCACGCCGTCACCCCGTGCCCGTCGCCAGCCGTGCGCCCTGTCTCACGTCAACCTTACGGTCGTTCGGTGGGGCAGCGGGTAGGCCGCGCTGGCTGAAAACCGACCCTTGTCACCCCGTTCACCCGGTCCACATAATCACAGGGCGTTTTACCGGCTCATCCACGGGATTTCGGAGAGGTTTCCGGATTTTTGGCACGCGGCGGAGCCGCTTTGCGTTTGGCATGAGCCTGACATGCGCCTCGAACCCCCCACGAAAGGACAGTCCGTTGCGGAACACGCTGAAGCACGTCAAGAGAGCCTCGGCCCTCGGCGCGGTCGCCCTCGCCGCCTTCAGCCTCACCCCCGGCAGCGCCAACGCGCTGCCCACCGGCCCTGAGCCGAGCCCCTCCGTGGTCGGCGGCACCCGCGCAGCCCAGGGCGAATTCCCCTTCATGGTCCGGCTCTCCATGGGCTGTGGCGGCGCCCTGTACACGCAGGACATCGTGCTCACCGCCGCCCACTGTGTGGACGGCAGCGGCGCCAACACCTCCATCACGGCCACCGCGGGCGTCGTCGACCTCCAGAGCTCGAGCGCCATCAAGGTCAAGTCCACCCGGGTGCTCCAGGCCCCCGGCTACAACGGCACCGGCAAGGACTGGGCGCTCATCAAGCTCGCCAAGCCGATCAACCAGCCCACCCTGAAGATCGCCGAGACCACGGCGTACAACAAGGGCGACTTCACCGTGGCCGGCTGGGGCGCCGCCGTCGAGGGTGGCGGCCAGCAGCGCTACCTGCTCAAGGCCACCGTGCCGTTCGTCGACGACGCCACCTGCAAGTCCGCCTACGACGAGCTCGTCCCCGGCGAGGAGATCTGCGCCGGGAAGATGGCCCAGGGCGGCGTGGACACCTGCCAGGGCGACTCCGGCGGCCCGATGTTCCGCAAGGACGACAGCGGCCAGTGGATCCAGGTCGGCATCGTCAGCTGGGGCGAGGGCTGCGCACGGCCCGGTAAGCCCGGCGTCTACACCGAGGTGAGCACCTTCGCCAAGGACATCAAGGCGGGCGCGACCCAGCTCGGCGGCTGACCCCTCCTCCGCATCGCCTCCGACGGGAGCTGACCGGGCCCGGCCACCGCGCCGGCCCCGGTCAGCCATGTGCGTTCCCGCCGCGTCGCCGTCAGCTCGGTGCCATCTGGCCGTAGCAGACGCAGAACGGGTGCCCGGCCGGATCGTTGAAGACCCGGAACCCCGAACGCTCCCCGCCGCTGTCGCGCAGGAACGTCGCCCCGAGCTCGATCAGCTCCCGCTGCGCCCGATCCGCGTCCGCGCGCGTCGCCACGTCGAAGTCCAGATGGATCTGCTGCGGATAGGCGGGATCCGGCCAGCGCGGCGGCTGGTGGTCCGGCGCCAGCTGGAAGGCCAGCCGACGGCCGTCCTCGGCCGTCAGGGTCGCCCACTCGGGATCGCTGTCGTCCACCCGCCAGCCGAGGATCTTCCCGTAGAAGGCGGCCAGCGCGGCGGGGTCGGGGCAGTCGATGACGGTGCACTGAAGCGTCGCGATCATGTGGGGACCCTACGGGTGTCCGGCGGACCGCGCGACGGGAGCCGCACGGTGATGCTTTCCCCTCTCCGCCCCTTCCCGTCACCGAGGGCTCCGCCCCTGGCCCCCGGGGCCTGGGCGGAGCCCTGCCACGCGGCGGAGCCGCAGGAGCCCCGGGGGAGGCCGGGCCGGAGGCGGTGACGAAACCCGGACCGGAGGCCACCGGGAAAGTCGGGCCGGAAAGGGAACCTCTCCCCGCCCGGGCGACTCCTCCACGGTGGAGGCGCCGTGCCGGGAGCGGCCCTCCACCACGACCGCCCCGCCCCCTTCCGTGCCTGTCCCTTATACACATCTCCGAGCCCACGAGACACTCGCTAACCTCGTATGCCGTCTTCTGCTTGAAAAAAAAAAAGAACAACGTTAATGTCAGCGAGATAGTGGTGAAGCAGATCTG
>NZ_JAEEAP010000635.1 GCF_016103465.1 Streptomyces sabulosicollis | reverse complement strand
GGGGCGGGGCGGTGGGGTGACATTGCTGCGGAAACGGTCGGCTTCGGCGACGAAGGCGAACGGCACGGGCTCTCGCCGGCGGGACATGTGCGGGCTCTCCTTGGAACCTCGAACGTGAGTGCTTCGATGTGTAGGACGTGTGAACAAGCGATTGGGTGCCCGAATCCGTCGACTTCAGTCAAAAATTTCGGCTGGGAGGGACTGTCGGTGGTGGCCCGTAAGCTGGGCGCCGCCCTGAGCGACGCACCATGGAAGGACCCGCCCGGTGACCGAGATGCCCGCCGAGATCGACAAGGCCAGTTTCCGCAGCGATGTGACCGTCGAGCTGGTCAAGCACAGCGCTGCCGACTCCGATGTGCTGTGGGCCGCGCGGGTGTCCACCGCGGGCGAGCAGTCCCTGGAGGAGATCACCAAGGACCCGGAGCGCTCCAAGGGGCTGATCAACTTCCTGATGCGGGACCGCCACGGCAGCCCGTTCGAGCACAACTCGATGACCTTCTTCATCAGCGCCCCGATCTTCGTCTTCCGCGAGTTCATGCGGCACCGCGTGGGCTGGTCGTACAACGAGGAGTCCGGTCGCTACCGCCGTCTGGAGCCGGTGTTCTACGTGCCGGGGGAGGCCCGCAAGCTGGTCCAGCAGGGCCGCCCGGGGAAGTACGAGTTCGTCGAGGGCACCTCGGCGCAGCACGAGCTGACCGGCCGGGTCATGGAGGACGCGTACCGCCACGCCTATGAGGCGTACCAGGAGATGCTGGCCGCCGGAGTGGCCCGCGAGGTGGCCCGGTCGGTGCTCCCGGTCGGCCTGTTCTCCTCGATGTACGCCACGTGCAACGCCCGTTCGCTGATGCACTTCCTGGGGCTGCGCACCCAGCACGAGCAGGCCGCGGTGCCCTCGTTCCCGCAGCGGGAGATCGAGATGGTGGGGGAGAAGATGGAGGCGCATTGGGCGGGGCTGATGCCGCTCACCCACGCCGCCTTCAACGCCAACGGCCGAGTGGCTCCGTAGCCGGCCCGTAGGGGGGACAAGGCCCGGTCCTCGGACGGATCACCGGGCGAAGTGTCCGTATTGCGGCGTTTCGAGAAGTTCATCTAGGCTGAACAAACGGGCCCGGCACTGCTTGAACCCCCGAGCAGGCAGTGCCGGGTCCCATCTCTTCGCTCCGTCCGCCGCCCCGAGCGAGCGCCGTGGGTCGCGCTACGAGTAGCGTGGAGCCCATGGCACCGACATCCACATCGCAGACCCCTTTCGGGCGGGTGCTGACCGCCATGGTCACGCCATTCACCACTGACGGCGCGCTGGACCTCGACGGCGCCCAGCGACTCGCCGCTCATCTGGTGGACGCCGGCAATGACGGACTGATCGTCAACGGCACCACCGGCGAGTCCCCGACCACCAGCGATGCGGAGAAAGCCCAGCTCGTACGCGCCGTGGTGGAGGCGGTCGGGGACCGCGCCCACGTCGTGGCCGGAGCGGGCACCAATGACACCCGGCACAGTGTGGAGCTCGCCCGCGCCGCCGAGCAGGCGGGTGCCCACGGGCTGCTGGCCGTCACGCCGTACTACAGCAAGCCGCCGCAGGAAGGTCTCCTCCGGCACTTCACCGCCATCGCCGACTCCACCGGCCTGCCGGTGATGCTCTACGACATCCCGGGCCGCAGCGGTGTCCCGATCGGCACCGAGACCATGGTCCGGCTGGCCGAGCACCCGCGCATCGTCGCCAACAAGGACGCCAAGGGCGACCTCGGACGCGCCAGCTGGGCCATCGCCCGCTCCCGCCTCGCCTGGTACTCCGGCGACGACATGCTGAACCTGCCGCTGCTGTCGGTCGGCGCGGTCGGCTTCGTCTCCGTGGTCGGCCATCTGGTCAGCCCCGAGCTGCGGGCGATGCTCGAGGCCCATCTCGCGGGCGACGTCGCGAAGGCAACGGAGATCCACCAGAAGCTGCTGCCGGTCTTCACCGGCATGTTCCGCACCCAGGGTGTGATCACGACCAAGGCCGCGCTCGCCCTCCAGGGCCAGCCCGCGGGGCCGCTGCGCCTGCCGTTGGTCGAGCTGACCGCCGAGGAAACCGAACAGCTCAAGCGCGATCTCGCCGCGGGCGGGGTACAGCTCTAAGCAAAGAGGCGATTTCTCGCACCTTCATACTTCACAACTGCATACAGACACATCAGCAAGTGCACGAATGTCACGCGCGCCATGTGCCCAGGGGGCATGTGGCGCGCGTGGTGAGGAGAGTCTTTTGAGTCATCCGCATCCTGAGCTCGGCCCTCCGCCGAAGCTTCCCGAGGGCGGTCTGCGTGTCACCCCGCTCGGCGGCCTCGGTGAGATCGGCCGGAACATGACGGTCTTCGAGTACGGCGACCGGCTGCTGATCGTCGACTGCGGGGTGCTCTTCCCCGAGGAGGAGCAGCCCGGAGTCGACCTGATCCTGCCGGACTTCACATCCATCCGGGACCGCCTCGACGACATCGACGGCATCGTCCTCACCCACGGCCATGAGGACCACATCGGCGGCGTCCCCTTCCTGCTGCGCGAGAAGCCCGACATCCCGCTGATCGGCTCCAAGCTGACCCTCGCCCTGATCGAGGCGAAGCTCCAGGAGCACCGGATCCGTCCGTACACCCTCGAGGTCGAGGAGGGGCACCGCGAGCGGATCGGCCCCTTCGAGTGCGAGTTCATCGCGGTCAACCACTCCATTCCGGACGCCCTCGCGGTCGCCATCCGCACCCCGGCCGGCATGGCCGTGCACACGGGCGACTTCAAGATGGACCAGCTGCCGCTCGACGGCCGGCTCACGGATCTGCCCGCGTTCGCCAAGCTCGGCGAGGAGGGCATCGATCTGCTCCTGGTGGACTCCACCAACGCCGAGGTCCCCGGGTTCGTACCGCCCGAGCGTGACATCTCCGGCGTGCTGCGCCAGGTCTTCGGCAACGCGCAGAAGCGCATCATCGTCGCCAGCTTCGCCAGCCATGTGCACCGCATCCAGCAGATCCTGGACGCGGCCCATGAGTACGGACGCAGGGTCGCCTTCGTCGGCCGCTCGATGGTCCGCAACATGGGCATCGCGCGTGACCTCGGCTATCTGCGGGTGCCGGCCGGTCTCGTGGTGGACGTGAAGACCCTCGACGACCTTCCGGACGACGAGGTGGTGCTCGTCTGCACGGGCTCCCAGGGAGAGCCGATGGCCGCGCTGTCCCGGATGGCCAACCGCGATCACCAGATCCGCATCGTCCAGGGCGACACGGTGATCCTGGCCTCCTCGCTGATCCCCGGCAACGAGAACGCGGTCTACCGGGTCATCAACGGACTGACGCGATGGGGCGCCACGGTCGTCCACAAGGGCAACGCCAAGGTCCATGTCTCCGGCCACGCCTCGGCCGGCGAGCTGCTGTACTTCTACAACATCTGCAAGCCCAAGAACCTGATGCCGGTGCACGGCGAATGGCGTCATCTGCGCGCCAACGCCGAGCTGGGCGCGCTGACCGGGGTTCCGAAGAACCGTTGCGTCATCGCCGAGGACGGTGTCGTGGTGGACCTGGTCGACGGCATCGCCAAGATCGTCGGCAAGGTGCAGGCGGGCTACGTGTACGTGGACGGCCTCTCGGTCGGCGATGTCACGGAGACCTCGCTCAAGGACCGCCGCATCCTCGGTGAGGAGGGCATCATCTCGATCTTCGTGGTCGTCGACAGCACGACCGGCAAGATCGTGGGCGGTCCGCATATCCAGGCGAGGGGCTCCGGTATCGAAGACTCCGCCTTCTCCGCGGTCATCCCGAGGATCGAGGACGCCCTGGCCAAGTCGGCCTCCGACGGGGTCGTGGACCCGCACCAGCTCCAGCAGCTGGCGCGCCGCGCGGTCGGTAAGTGGGTCTCCGACAGCTACCGCCGCCGTCCGATGATCCTTCCCGTGGTCGTCGAGGTCTGACGTCCTCCCTGACGTTCCCTCAGCACCACACCGGCGCTGAACACCCGGCGGGGCTCCTCGATTTGCATCGAGGAGCCCCGCTCCAGTACGTTTACGGCTCCGCCAGAGGGGAACCCGGAGCGCTCAACGGCATCCGGAGGAGTCCACCGGCGGGGGTGGAAATCGACTCGGAGAAATTCTGATAAAGTCGATGAAGCCGAAAGGCAAGGCCCTCCAACGGCCACCGGAAACGGAATTCGGATCGGAAACGGACCGGAAATCGGATCTGGTAAGGTTGGAAACACCGAAGGGAAGCGCCCGGAGAGACCGGTGAAACGGTTTCGAAGGAAGCGTCCGTTCCTTGAGAACTCAACAGCGTGCCAAAAGTCAACGCCAGATATGTTGATACCCCGTCCATCTCGGAC
>NZ_JAEEAP010000634.1 GCF_016103465.1 Streptomyces sabulosicollis | reverse complement strand
ACACTCGACTAGTCGTCGGCAGCGTCAGATGTGTATAAAGAGACGGAGTCCCACTGGACTACATACCGACTGGTCGGCATCATGAACCGGGACGGACGGTCCGCCCGTTCCCCCTACACGAGTACGAGAGAGGTTCGATGAACGCAGGCAATCCCCCAGGGCTCGACCTCGAGCGGCTCCGCGCCCACCTCGACCGCGAACGCGCGGGGCTGGTGCGCGGGCCGCTGAGTGCCGGGCTGATCGAAGGCGGCCGATCGAATCTCACCTACACCGTCACCGACGGCACGTCCCGCTGGGTGGTCCGCCGTCCGCCGCTGGGTCATGTGCTCGCCACCGCCCATGACATGGCGCGGGAGCACCGGGTGATCAGCGCCCTGCACCCGACGGCCGTGCCGGTGCCGGAGCCGGTGCTGCTGTGCGAGGACGAGTCCGTCATCGGATCGCCCTTCTACGTCATGGAGTTCGTCGAGGGCACCCCGTACCGTACCGCCGGGCAGCTCGCCGGGATCGGCCCGGAGCGCACCCGGGAGGTCGTGCTCTCCCTCGTCGACACGCTCGTGACGCTGCACTCCGTGGACCCGGCCGAGGTCGGGCTCGGCGACTTCGGGCGCCCGGAGGGGTTCCTGGAGCGGCAGCTGCGCCGCTGGGGCAAGCAGCTGGCGGCCTCGCGCAGCCGGGAGCTGGCCGGGATCGACGAGCTGCACACCCGGCTCGCCAAGGCGCTCCCGGCCTCCCCGGCGCCCACGGTCGTGCACGGCGACTACCGCCTCGACAACGTCCTGGTGAACGCCGACGACCGGATCACGGCGATCCTCGACTGGGAGATGTCGACGCTCGGCGATCCGCTGACCGACCTCGGGCTGATCGTGATGTACAGCGGTCATCCGAATCTCGCCGACTCCCCCATCTCCTCCACCCAGGGCGCCCCCGGCCACCCCTCCACGGACGAGCTGATCCAGCGCTACGCCGAGGGTTCGGGGCGCGATGTCAGCGGCGTCTCCTGGTACACCGCCTTCGCCTACTTCAAGCTGGCGGTGATCCTCGAGGGCATCCACTACCGCTACACCCTCGGCCAGACCCTCGGCGCGGGCTTCGACCGCATCGGCGACATCGTCCCCGCCTTCATCGACCACGGCCTCACCACCCTCCAGGAGAGCTGATCCCGTCATGGACTTCGCATTCGACGCCCGGACCGAAGAGCTGCGCGCCAAACTGCTCGCCTTCATGGAAGAGCACGTCCATCCCGCGGAGGCGGTCGCCGAGGAGCAGCGGGCCGCCCTGGACTCCCCCTGGCTGACCCCGCCGATCGTCGAGGAGCTCAAGGCCGAGGCCCGCCGGCAGGGGCTGTGGAACCTCTTCCTGCCCGACGCCGAGTACGGCGCGGGGCTGACCAATCTGCAGTACGCCCCGCTCGCGGAGATCACCGGTCACAGCCCCCAGCTGGCCCCCACCGCCCTGAACTGCGCCGCGCCCGACACCGGCAACATGGAGGTGCTCGCCCAGTTCGGCGATGAGCGGCAGCGCAAGCAGTGGCTGGAGCCGCTGCTCGCGGGCGAGATCCGGTCGGCCTTCGCGATGACCGAGCCCGAGGTCGCCTCGTCCGACGCGACCAACATCGAGACCCGGATCGAGCGCGACGGCGACGAGTACGTCATCACCGGACGCAAGTGGTACATCTCCGGGGCGATGAACCCCGACTGCAAGATCTTCATCGTGATGGGCAAGACCGATCCGGAGGGCGCCGATGTGCGCCGCCAGCAGTCGATGGTGCTGGTGCCGCGCGACACCCCGGGTGTCGAGGTGCGGCGCGCGATGCGGGTGTACGGCTACGAGGACCACTACCACGGCGGCCACGCCGAGGTGGTCTTCGACCGGGCGCGGGTGCCGGTGAGCAACCTCATCGGCGAGGAGGGCGGCGGCTTCGCCATCGCCCAGGCCCGTCTCGGCCCCGGCCGGATCCACCACTGCATGCGGCTGATCGGCATGGCCGAGCGCGGTATCGAGCTGATGTGCCGACGGGCGGTGGCCCGGCAGGCGTTCGGCAAGCCGCTCGCCCGGCAGGGGCAGGTCCACGAGTGGATCGCGGACGCGCGGGTGGCCGTCGAGCAGCTGCGGCTGCTGGTGCTGAAGACGGCCTGGCTGATGGACACGGTGGGCAACCGCGAGGCGCACACCGAGATCCAGGCCATCAAGATCGCGACTCCGCGCACGGTGGTGGAGATCCTGGACCGGGCGGTGCAGCTGCACGGCGCGGGTGGGGTGAGCCAGGACTTCCCGCTGGCCGAGCTGTGGGCCGCCGCGCGTACGCTACGGCTCGCGGACGGCCCGGACGAGGTGCATCAGCGGTCGCTGGCGCGACGGGAGCTGAAGCGGTACGCGTAGTTGAAGCGGTACGCGGAGCTGAAGCGGTACGCGGAGCTGAAGCGGTACGCGGAGCTGAAGCGGTACGCGGAGCTGAAGCGGTACGCGGAAGGGCGGGGCGGGGTTTGTTCCCCACCCCGCCCCTTCCCGCAGCATCCGATTTGCGGCTCCGCCGCGTGGCGGGGCTCCGCCCCGGCCCCCGGTCCTCGAGCTCCCCCAGCTACCACTGGGAGGTGCCCCCTGGACGGGCTGGCTTTCCCAGCCCGTCCGGCGTGTGAGGACGTTTACGGCTGCAGCGCGCGCATCAGGAGGTCGGCCAGGTGGTCGGCGACCTCCTGGGGGGCCCAGCGGCCACCGGGCCGGTACCAGGTGCCCAGATGGTGGACGGAGCCGAAGTGGTAGTCCACCACCAGGTCCGCCGGGGTCCGGGAGCTGAACACCCCGGCCCGCTGCCCCTCCTCGATCAGCGCGCGGAACCGCTCGTGGTAGCGGCGCCGCTCGGCGCGCACCTGCTTGTGCTTCTCCGGGCTGAGCTGGTGCATCGACCGGAAGAAGATGGTCGCGTCGTCGAGGTTCTCGATCGTGGTCACCACGACATCGGCCGCCGCGTCCCGCAGCCGCGTCTCCACCGGCGCGTCGGCGTCCGCGAACGCGTCCAGCCGCTCCTGCTGGAGCCGGAGCACCCGGCCGTAGATCTCGTGGAGCAGATCGTCCTTGGAGCCGAAGTAGTGGTAGAGCGCCCCCTTGGTGACGCCCGCCGCCTCGACGATCTCCTGTACGGACGTCCGGTCGTAGCCCCGCTCCGCGAAGAGGCGGGTGGCAGCGGCCAGCAGCCGCTGTGGCACCGGCTGTCCGTCACCGTCCGTCGCTCTGGCCATGGTCGCCACCCGTTCTCTTCCTCGTCTCTCTCATCCTCGCAGTTCCCGCCGGAGGATCTTGCCACTGGTCGTCTTCGGCAGCTCGGGCAGGATCTCCACCTCGCGCGGGTACTTGTACGCGGCCAGCCGCTCCGCACAGTACGCGGACAGCTCGTCCGGTGTGGTCTCGGCCCCTGATCGGAGGCTCACATACGCCTTGACCGTCTCGCCGCGGTACGCGTCGGGTTTGCCGACGACGGCCGCCTCCCGCACGGCGGGGTGAGTGTAGAGCACGTCCTCGACCTCGCGTGGCCACACCTTGAACCCCGAGGCGTTGATCATGTCCTTTTTGCGGTCGACCACGTACAGCCAGCCGCCCTCGTCCATGAAACCGATGTCGCCGGTGCGCAGTTCCCCGTCGGGGAGGGCGGCCGCGGTCGCCTCCGGGCGCCGCCAGTAGCCGGGCACCACCATCGGGCCGCGGACGACGATCTCGCCCTGCTCGCCGAACGGCACGTCCCGCCCCTCGTCGTCCGCGATGCGCACGACGGTGTCGGCGCCGGGGACGCCGACCGCGAGGGTGCCGGAGACCGGGTCGACGGGGGCGCGGACCCCGGGCGGGACGCTGGCGCAGGGCGCGGTGCACTCGGTGAGCCCGTAGCCGTTGTGCAGATACGGGCCGAAGTCGGCCTGGAACCGCTCGACCAGCGCGGGCGGCAGCGGGGCGCCGCCGGAGGAGATGATCCGGAAGGACGAGAAGTGGTCACGGGTGGCCCGGGGGTGGGCCATCAGCGCCATGAAGGCGGTGGAGGGGCCCACGGTGTAGAGCGGGCGGTGCTCGGCGAAGGCGTCGAGGACGACGCCGGTCTCGAAGCGGTAGGCCAGGGCCAGGGTGCCGGCTCCGGCCATGCACGCGCACAGCTGGCAGACCATGCCGGTGATGTGGAACAGCGGGGCGAGCGCGAAGAGCGTCGAACCGGTGGGCAGTTCGTGGAGGAGGTGCTGCCGGTCGGCGTTGTAGGAGATGTTGCCGTGGGTGTTGGTGGCGCCCTTGGGGGTGCCGCTGGTCCCGGAGGTGTAGCTGATCAGCGCGATGTCATCGGCGCTCGGGGCGGGGAC
>NZ_JAEEAP010000633.1 GCF_016103465.1 Streptomyces sabulosicollis | reverse complement strand
GGGTTGGACGGGTCGATGCCGAGGGCCGGGGCGACCGCCTGGAGCTCGCGCAGCAGTCCATGGCTGGAGCCCAACGGGCCGCCGCCCTCGAGGAGTTCGTCGTTGGACAGCGGACTCTGGAAGTCGACGGGGACGTACGCGCCCGCGTGGTCGTAGTGCCACACCAGGTGCGACTGCTGGGCCGTGGGCTCGAACATCTCCAGCAACTGCTCGTAGTCCCCGCCGAGTTCGTCCACCGGCGTCACCGCGAGTCCGCACAGCTGCAGCAGATAGGCGCGGCGGAGGAAGTGCAGCGCGTCGTAGTCGAATCCGGCCACCGGGGCGACGTCCCCGGAAAGGCCCGGCATATAGCTGAAGACGGGCACGGGCGGCAGACCGGCATCACCGAGCGCCTTGTCGTACGCGGCGATCTCTTCGGCGAAGGGGTTGTCGGGGCTGTGGCACAGCACATCGACGAGGGGGACCAGCCAGAGGTCACATGCCACGCGATCTCACTCTCGTATCCGTACGGTCGATGGTCGGCCCAGCGTAATGCCCCCCGTACGCGGCGCGAAGAGTGCGGGACGCCGGCCCCGGGGGGCCGGGGCCCATGGATCAGGGGGAGTTCGCGAGGAGTTCAGGAGGAGGTCAGGGGGAGTTGACTTCCGGCTCGGCCCCCGCCCGGTTCTGCGAGCGCGTCTGCTCCCGCGCCACCAACCGCTCGATCAGCGCACGGAAATGCGTGTTGTACGCCGCTATGAGCCGCTCCGAGTCACGCGGGTCCCCCCGGGTGACCGCCGCCGTGAGCTCGCAGTGCCCCGTCCACAGCTGACCGCGCAGATCGGGTACGCGCCGCAGGTACGGCACCGTGAACACCCAGGTCTGCACCCGCAGCCGCTGCAGGAAGTCCGACACGTACGGATTGCCGACCAGCCCGCAGATCTCCCGCCAGAAGCGCAGGTCGTAGCCGATGAGGATGTCCAGGTCACCGGAGCGGGCGGCCCGCTCGGCCTCCTCGGCCCGCCGCCGCACCGAGGCCAGGGCCTGCGGGGTCATGGTGTTCAGGGTCTGCTCGACGTAGTGCCGGAAGACGCCCTCGACCACCATCGTGCGGGCGTCCACCATGTGCCGGAAGTCGTCGATGGTGAACTCGTGGACCTTGAAGCCCCGGTGCTCCTCGACGTCGAGCAGCCCCTGGGAGCACAGGTCCAGCAGCGCCTCCCGGACGGGGGTCGCGGAGACGCCGTACTGCTGGGCGATCTCCTTGACGGTGAACTGGCGCCCCGCAGGGAGCCTGCCCGCGAGCACCTCGTCACAGAGCGCGTCGGCGATCTGCTGCCGCAGGGTGTTCCGCTTGACCGGGCTGGTGCCGGGCACGGGCATCGAGGACCGTCTCCTTCCACGGCCGTCGGTGTAAGAAAGCGGACGGCCCTCGCATCACGATATGCGAGGGCCGTTGCGCGGAACACGCAGAGTACGGCGGTGGTCTACACCGGGCAGCCGTCGGGCGGCGGTCGGGCGGCGGTCGGGCGGCGGCCAGCGGCAAACGGGCAGCGCCGGGAAGCCGGAACCGGAGGCCGCCCGGCGACGGCCCGGGGCCCCGGGCTTCCGGGCCGGGCCGTCCCCGCCGGGCGGCTACGCCGTGTGCGCGTCGGCCGCGTTCAGCGCCTCGTCCAGGATCGCGAGCCCCTCCTTGGCCTCGGCCTCGGTGACGGTGCACGGCGGCACGACATGGGTGCGGTTCATGTTCACGAAGGGCCACAGACCGCCGCGCTTGCAGGCCGCGGCGAAGTCGGCCATCGGCTGGTTGTCCGCTCCGCCCGCGTTGTACGGGACGAGCGGTTCGCGGGTCTCCTTGTCCTTGACGAGGTCCAGCGCCCAGAAGACGCCGAGGCCGCGCACCTCGCCGACCGAGGGGTGGCGCTCGGCGATCTCCCGCAGTCCGGGGCCGATCACGTTCTCGCCGATCGCGGCGGCGTTCTCCACGATCCCCTCCTCCGCCATCGCGTTGATCGTCGCGACGGCCGAGGCGCAGGCCAGCGGGTGGCCGGAGTAGGTGAGACCGCCCGGGTAGGGGCGCTGGTCGAAGGTCGCGGCGATCTCGGCGGAGATCGCGACGCCGCCGAGCGGCACATAGCCGGAGTTGACCCCCTTGGCGAAGGTCAGCAGGTCCGGGGTGACGCCGAAGTGGTCGGCCGCGAACCAGTGGCCGGTGCGGCCGAAGCCCGCCATGACCTCGTCCAGGATGAAGACGATGCCGTAACGGTCGCAGATCTCCCGGACCCCGGCCAGATAGCCGGGCGGCGGGACCATGATCCCGGCGGTGCCGGGGATGGTCTCCAGGATGATCGCGGCGATGGTCTGCGGGCCCTCGAAGGCGATGGTGTCCTCGAGGTGGCGCAGCGCCCGCTCGCACTCCTGCCCCTCGCTGTCGGAGTGGAACGGCGAGCGGTAGAGGAACGGCGCCCAGAAGTGCACCACACCCGCCGAGGCGGTGTCGGAGGGCCAGCGGCGGGGGTCTCCGGTGAGGTTGATCGCTGCGGCGGTGGCGCCGTGGTACGAGCGGTAGGCGGAGAGCACCTTGGCGCGGCCGGTGTGCAGCCGGGCCATGCGGACGGCGTTCTCCACCGCCTCGGCACCGCCGTTGGTGAAGAAGATCTTGTCGAGGTCGCCGGGCGTGCGCTCGGCCACCAGCCGCGCCGCCTCGGACCGCACGTCCACGGCGAAGCCCGGCGCGATCGTGCACAGCTTCGCGGCCTGCTCCTGGATCGCGGCGACGACCTTGGGGTGCTGGTGGCCGATGTTGGTGTTCACCAGCTGGCAGGAGAAGTCGAGGTAGCGGTTGCCGTCGTAGTCCCAGAAGTACGAGCCTTCGGCGCCCGCGACGGCGAGGGGGTCGATCAGGCCCTGCGCGGACCAGGAGTGGAAGACATGCGCACGGTCGGCGGCCTTGACGGCGGCGCCGGCCGCGTGGTCGGGGCTGGGCTGCACGGACACGTTCGTACCTCGGATCGCTCGCGGGTCGGGGCGGCACCAGGGTACGGACCCGGGCCCCGCGCCCGGCACCGACAGCCTGTCCGGGTTTCGGGTCGTACGGCGACATCCTGCCGGGCGGTGGTGGTCCCGGGGTCGTCGCCGGGTGATCGGGGGCGCGGCTGTCCGGATCTCGCCCCTGGCGTTCCCCCTCCGGATCTCCCGGGCTTTCGTCCCCCGGCTCGGGAGTGACACAGGACGGATACGGAACCGATAACGGATCGTCCGCGTCGTCCACTTCGCTCTCAGCCGCCTTTATTCTCTCCGGGGGGCTGATCAGGGGGATTCAGGGGAAGGGACGATCGACGCATGGAAGACCTGGGGGCCGAGGACCCTCGCTGGATCGGTGAGTACCGGCTGCTCCGGCGCCTTGGCGCGGGCGGCATGGGCCGGGTGTTCCTGGCTCATTCGTCACGCGGCCGCACGGTGGCGGTGAAGCTCGTCCAGGCCGAGCTCGCCCAACAGGCCGAATTCCGGCGGCGGTTCAAACAGGAGGTGCGCGCCGCGCAGCGGGTCGGGGGCACCTGGACCGCGCCGGTGCTGGACGCCGACACCGAGGCCGCCACCCCGTGGGTCGCCACCGGCTACATCGCCGGTCCCTCCCTGCACGCGATCGTCGCCGAGTCGGGCCGTCTGCCCGAGCGGACCGTCCGCATCCTGGCCAACGGCCTGACGCAGGCGCTCCGCGACATCCACGACGCCGGTCTGGTCCACCGTGACCTCAAACCGTCCAACGTCCTGATCACCATCGACGGTCCGCGCGTCATCGACTTCGGGATCGCCCGGGCGCTGGAGACCGTCACCGACGGCATCCTCACGCGCAGCGGCGCCGTCGTCGGATCGCCCGGCTTCATGTCGCCCGAGCAGGTGCGCGGCGAGCGGGTCACCCCGGCCAGCGACGTGTTCTGCCTCGGCTCGGTGCTCGCCTACGCGGCGACCGGCCGTCAGCCCTTCGGCACGGCCGACAGCGGGGTGCACGCGGTGATGTACCGCATCGCCCAGGAGGAACCGGACCTGGAGGGGCTGCCGGAGGGACTGCGGGACCTCGTCACCGACTGCCTGAAGAAGGCCCCGGACGACCGGCCCTCGCTGGAGGCGCTGCTGGAGCGTACGGCCGGGGCGGACGACGACGGCGAGCCGTGGCTGCCGGGCGCGCTCGTCGCCCAGCTCGGACGGCACGCGGTGCAGCTGCTGGAGGTGGAGACGCCGGCGGGGCCGGGGGTGCCCGCGCGGCCGGCCGTACCGCCCGTGGCCGGGGCGGCGGGCCCCGCCGTCCCGCCGCCGCCCTCCGCTCCACCATCGGCCACGTCGTACCCCCTGGCCCCGGCCGAACCCCCCACACC
>NZ_JAEEAP010000632.1 GCF_016103465.1 Streptomyces sabulosicollis | reverse complement strand
CCCCCAGCGCCTCCTCGATCCCCCGCTCCCGTGGCCCCAGAAAGTGCGGGTCCGGCTCGAACGCCGCGTCCAGGGCCGCCTTGCCCGCCGCCACGACCTCCCGCGTGCCGCCGAAGTACCAGGTCGCGTCGTGCGGCTCGTCGACGGCGACCCCGTACGCGTCGATCCCCGCCGCCCCGCACAGCGCCAGCGCCCGGCGGACGTGGAACCCCTGGCTCACCAGCACCGCCTTGTGCACCCCGAAGACCCGCCGGGCCCGGCTGCAGGAGTCCCAGGTGTCGAACCCCGCGAAGTCGCTCACGATGCGCCGGTCCGGGACCCCGCGCTTGACGAGATACGCGCGCATCGCGTCCGGCTCGTCGTAGTCGTGGCGGCTGTTGTCCCCCGTGACCAGCAGCGCACGGACCCTGCCGTCCTCGTAGAGCCGTACGGCGGCGTCCAGCCGGTGCGCCAGGTACGGCGACGGCTCCCCGTTCCACAGCCCCGCCCCGAAAACCACCCCGACCGGGGCCGAGGGCGCGTCGGCGACCGTACGGACCCGGTCGTCCGTGCTCAGCCGCAGCCAGGTCGCGGGGAGCAGGGCCAGTACGCACACCAGGACGCTGCCCCGTACCAGCCGCCGCCAGCCCCGCCGCGTCCGCGGCAACCGCCCCCGCACCCACCCGAGCATCCGCTCCCCTTCACGCCTCACCGATCACGCCTCACCGAGTACGCTCACCGATCCGGTCGCGCTGTGGGACGTCGAAGAGGGGAACGGCGGTTGCCTCACCCGGCCCAGGTGACGCGCGCCACGGCGGGTCCCGCGACGACGCCGAGCCCGTCCCGCCGCGGGGCGGGCCGGTCGCCCGGATAGGGTGAGTGACCTTCCCGTCAGCGAAAACCAGCAGGTGATCCCCGCCATGCCCCCGATTCCCACCGCAGAGCTCCATCTCCATATCGAGGGCACCCTGGAGCCCGATCTGGCCTTCGCGCTCGCCGGGCGCAATGGGGTCGAGCTGCCGTTCGCCACCCAGGAGGAGCTGCGGGCCGCGTACTCCTTCGGCGACCTCCAGGACTTCCTGGACCTCTACTACGCGCTGATGACCGTGCTGCGCACCGAGGACGACTTCGCCGACCTCACCGACGCGTATCTCGCCCGCGCCCGCGCGCAGGGCGTACGGCATGCGGAGATCTTCTTCGACCCCCAGGCGCACACCGCGCGCGGCGTCGAGATCGATACGGTCATCCGCGGGATCGGCCGGGCGCTGGACGCGGCGCCGCGGACCTACGGCATCACCACCCGCCTGATCATGTGCTTCCTGCGCGACGAGAGCGCCGAGTCGGCCCTGGCGACGTTCGAGGCGGCCCGCCCGCACCTGGACCGGATCGCCGCCGTCGGCCTGGACTCGGCGGAGGTCGGAAATCCGCCCTCGAAGTTCCGCGAGGTGTACGCGCTGGCGCGGGAGGCCGGGCTGAAGTGCGTGGCGCACGCGGGGGAGGAGGGGCCGCCCGCGTATGTGTGGGAGGCGCTCGACGTCCTCGGCGTGGACCGCGTCGACCACGGGGTGCGGAGCCTGGAGGACGAGGCGCTGGTGGCGCGGCTGGCCGCGGACCGCACCCCGCTGACCGTCTGCCCCCTGTCGAACGTCCGGCTGCGCGTCGTGGACCGGCTGGAGGACCATCCGCTGCCCGCGATGCTGGACGCCGGTCTGCTGGTGACGGTCAACTCCGACGACCCCGCCTACTTCGGCGGCTACGTGGGCGACAACTACACCGCCGCACGGGACGCGCTCGGCCTCGACGACGCCACCCTGCGCACCCTGGCCCGCAACTCCTTCCAGGCCGCCTTCCTGGACGAGGAGACGCGGGCGGCGTACCTGAAGGAGGTCGAGAGCTGGAGCTGACCGGTGGCGGTCAGTCCGCGGCCAGCTCCAGCCGCACCGCGCACACCTTGAACTCCGGCATCCGGGACACCGGATCCAGCGCCGGGTTCGTCACCGTGTTGGCCCGCCCCGGCCCCGCCCAGTGGAACGGCATGAACACCGTGTCCGGCCGGATGTCCCGGCTGATGCGGGCCGGGGCCACGGCGCGGCCGCGCCGGGAGACCACCGCGACCGGCGCGCCCTCGTCCGCCCCCAGCCGCTCGGCGAGCAGCGGGTGGAGCTGGACGTAAGGGCCGGGTGCGGCCTCGTTGAGCTCGCTGACGCGCCGGGTCTGGGCGCCGGACTGGTACTGGGACAGCACCCGGCCCGTCGTCAGCAGCACCGGATACTCCGCGTCCGGCTCCTCGGCCGCCGGGCGGTGACTGACCGGGGCGAAGCGGGCCCGTCCGTCGTCCGTGGCGAACCGGTCGAGGAACAGGCGGGGCGTACCGGGGTGCGGGCGGGCCGCGGGGCTCACGGTGTCGGCCGTCCCCGTGCCCGTGCCCGTGCCCGTGCCGGTCCCCGTGCCCGTGCCGGTCCCCGTGCCCGTGCCCGTGCCGGTCCCCGTCTCCGTCCCCTCCACGACCTCCGGACAGGGCCAGAACACCCCGTCCTCCTCCGCGATCCTCCGGTACGTGATGCCCGAGTAGTCCGCCGGGCCCCCGGCCGAGGCCCGTCGCAGCTCCTCGAAGACCTCCTCCGCGTCCGCGGGGAACCCCTTCTCCCAGCCGAGCCGGGCCGCCAGCCCGCCCAGCACCCACAGGTCCGTCCGGACGCCCGGCGGCGGGGTCAGGGCCGCCCGGCGGAGGAGGACCCGGCCCTCCAGGTTGGTCATGGTCCCGGTCTCCTCGGCCCACTGGGCCACCGGCAGCACCACATCGGCGAGCGCGGCGGTCTCCGAGAGCACGACGTCCGCGACCGCCAGGAAGTCCAGCGACCGCAGCCGGGACTCCACATGGGCCGCGCGCGGGGCGGAGACCAGCGGGTTGGAGCCCATCAGCAGCAGCGCCCGGACGTCCCGTCCGAGCGCGTCCAGGAGTTCGTACGCGCTGCGCCCCGGCCCGGGGAGGTCGTCGGGCTCGACGCCCCACACGGCCGCCACATGGGCGCGCGCGGCCGGGTCGTCCAGCTTGCGGTAGCCGGGCAGCTGATCGGCCTTCTGGCCGTGTTCGCGGCCGCCCTGTCCGTTGCCCTGGCCGGTCAGGCAGCCGTAGCCGGACAGCGGGCGGCCGGCGCGGCCGGTGGCCAGGCACAGGTTGATCCAGGCGCCGACGGTGTCGGTGCCCTTGGACTGCTGCTCGGGGCCCCGGGCCGTCAGCACCATCGAGCTCTCGGCGTCACAGAACATCGCGACGGCCTTACGGAGGTCAGGAACCGGGACGCCCGTGATCCGCTCCACCAGCTCCGGCCAGTGGGCCATCGCGGCGGCCCGCGCCTCGGACCAGCCGCTGGTGCGCCGTTCGACGAACTCCTCGTCCACCCGGCCCTCCGCGACCACCAGGTGCAGCAGCCCCAGCGCGAGCGCGAGGTCGGTGCCCGGGCGCGGTGCCAGATGCAGATCCGCCTGTTCGGCCGTACGGGTCCGCCGGGGATCGACCACGATCAGCCGACCGCCCGCCTCCTTCAGCTCGGTCAGATAGCGCAGCGCGGGCGGCATGGTCTCGGCCAGGTTGGAGCCGACGAGGACGACGCATCCGGTGCGGGCCACGTCCGCCAGCGGGAACGGCAGCCCGCGGTCGAGCCCGAAGGCCCGCTGATGGGCGGCGGCGGCCGAGGACATGCAGAACCGGCCGTTGTAGTCGATCTGCGAGGTGCCGAGCACCACCCGGGCGAACTTCCCCAGCGCGTACGCCTTCTCGTTCGTCAGCCCGCCGCCGCCGAAGACCCCCACCGCGTCGCGCCCGTGCGCCCGGCCGGTGGACTCCAGGCCCTCGGCGACCCGGTCGAGGGCCTCCTCCCAGGTGGCCGGTTCGAGCCGGCCGGTGTCAGGGCGGCGGACCAGCGGCTCGGTCAGACGCACCCGGGAGGAGAGCACGGCGGGCGCGGTGCGGCCCTTACCGCACAGCGCGCCACGGTTGACGGGAAACTCGGTGCGCTCGACGACCTCGACCTCGACCTCGCCCCCGGTCGGCCGACCGCCCGGCCCGTCATCAGGTCCGCCGCCCGGCGGCACCGGGCGCAGCGCCATACCGCACTGCAGCGAACAGTAAGGGCAGTGCGTATCGACGGGGACGGGGGCGGGGGAGTGCTCCCCGGGAACCGGAACGTGCGCCATGCGAAGGAGCGTGCTACGGCCGTGTTACAGCCCGCGTCACCTCGCATTACGCCTGCGGGAAGCGGACCTCAGCACGGCGCCGGGCGGCCGGTGAAGTCGACGCAATCACCTGTGACGGCCACGCAACGGCGGTGCAATCTGCCGCTGTCAGGCTCTCGCCATGACGCCCCACCCCGCGCCCCC
>NZ_JAEEAP010000631.1 GCF_016103465.1 Streptomyces sabulosicollis | reverse complement strand
GGAGACGGGGGGCATCGCGGCCATTCCTCACTCGACAGGGCTTGGGCTGACTTCGTCGACAGCGCGTCCATAAGCGTAGAACGGGGCGGCCGGGCGGAACCTGTGAGGTAGGGCTCAGTAGCGGTGCGGGGCGCGCGTACCGCCCGCCCTGTCCGGCCCCGCCGCCGGGTGGCGGGGCCGGACAGGGGCTCTCGGCCGTAGGGGACAGGGGCTCTCGGCCGTAAGGGAAGGATCAGGGATCATCCCCTAGTCGCGATCTATCGCGACTGGATACGCTGAGTCCGTGGATGAGCAGCAGCCCGTGCCCTTGACCAAGTCCGCCCCCGCTCCGGAGCCCGAGAAGACGTCCGCGCCCGCTTCCGCCGCGCCCGCTTCCGCCGCGCCCGCTTCCGCCGCGCCCGCTTCCGCCGCGCCCGCGCCCGTCGCGCCCGCGCCCGTCGCGGAGCTCCGCGCGTCCGACGCGGACCGCGACCGGATCGCGGACATCCTGCGGGAGGCCCTCGCCGAGGGGCGGCTCCAGCCGGAGGAGCACGCCGAGCGGATCGACGCGGTCTATCGCGCCAAGACCCTGGGCGAGCTCGAGCCCCTGGTGCGCGATCTGCCCGCCGCCCCCGTCCGCGGCACCGCCTCCGCGTCCGCGCGCGACGCGGAGGCGGAGTGGCCGCGCACCCTTCCCGAGTCGGAGAACCTCGTGGCGGTCTTCGGCGGTTCGACGCGCAAGGGCCGCTGGCGGGTCAGGCGCCGTACGAACGCCCTGGCGGTCTTCGGCGGCGTCGAGATCGACCTGACCGAGGCGGTCTTCGAGCAGCAGGAGATCGTCATCCATGTCGTGGCCGCCTTCGGCGGAGTGGAGATCAAGGTTCCGGAGAACGTCTCGCTGCGCGGTTCGGGCGCGGGCATCCTCGGCGGTTTCGACGTGCGGACGTACGAGGCGCAGGACCCCGACGCGCCGGTGATCCACGTCACCGGGTTCGCCGTCTTCGGCGGTGTGGAGGCCAAGCCCAAGCGGGGTAAGCGCCTGAAGAACCTGCGAGCTTAAGCCCTGAAGAAGGGGCGTGCACGGGGAAGTTCCGGGTGGGACAACGGTGTGCATAAGCACGCGCACAGCGGGTAAGGCTTGGTGCATCGTCTCTCGTACGGCTGATGGGGGTGCTAACGGGGCCGTACACCTCGAGGCGGGCAAGGGTGACCACCGGAGCCGTCGTCAGGAGTAGACCGTGCTGCAACCGCATCAGCCCCTGCTGGAAGCCGCCGTGCCCCCGCAGCGTGTCCCCGCGCGGGATCAGGCCGGCCCCTGGCACTCGGAGGCGGTGTGCCGACGGGACGAGGCCGGGCTGTTCTTCGCTCCCTCCAAGGAGCCCACGGCTGCCAGGCTGTCGCGGGAGGAGGCCGCCAAGCGCGTCTGCGCGCGCTGCCCGGTCATGGTCGAGTGCCGGGAGCACGCACTGCTGCAGCCCGAGCCGTACGGAGTGTGGGGCGGGCTGACCGCGGCCGAGCGCCGGGTCGTGCTGGCCCGCCGCCGGCGCCGGGAGGCGGAGCTGCAGCGCGCGGTGCGGGTCGCCGCCGCCGGCTGAACTCTTCGGGACCTGGGCCGGGCGCCGCCGGGAGGCGGGACCCGGCCCTCGTCATGCGGCGTCGGCCGAACGCCGCCGTCGGCCTCGCTCAGCTCGGCCGTTCGAAGTCGACCGAGGCGTAGGCGCGCAGCTTGGCCAGCCGGTGGGTGGAGTCGATCTGCCGGATCGTCCCGGACTTGGACCGCATGACCAGCGACTGGGTGGTGGCGGTCTCCGCGCGGTACCGCACCCCGCGCAGCAGGTCCCCGTCGGTGATGCCGGTCGCGACGAAGAACACATTGTCGCCGCTGACCAGGTCGTCCGTCTCCAGGACCTGGTCGAGATCGTGGCCCGCGTCGATGGCGCGCTGCCGCTCCTCGTCGTCCTTGGGCCACAGCTTGGCCTGGATGGTGCCGCCGAGGCACTTGATCGCACAGGCCGCGATGATGCCCTCCGGCGTACCGCCCACGCCCAGCAGCAGATCCACACCGGTGCTCTCGCGCGCGGCCATGATCGCGCCGGCCACGTCGCCGTCGGAGATGAACTTGATCCGGGCGCCCGCCTCCCGGATCTCCTTGACGATGCCCTCGTGGCGGGGGCGGTCCAGGACCACGACGGTGACGTCCTCGGGGCTGGACTTCTTGGCCTTGGCGATCCGGCGGATGTTCACGCCGGGGGGCGCGGTGATGTCGACGAACTCGGCGGCGTCGGGGCCGGTGACCAGCTTGTCCATGTAGAAGACGGCCGACGGGTCGAACATGGTGCCGCGCTCGGCGACCGCGAGCACGGAGACGGCGTTGGCCATGCCCTTCGCGGTGAGCGTGGTGCCGTCCACCGGGTCCACGGCAACGTCGCACTCCGGGCCGGTGCCGTCGCCCACGCGCTCACCGTTGAAGAGCATCGGCGCCTCGTCCTTCTCCCCCTCTCCGATGACGACGACGCCGTTCATCGACACGGTGTGCACGAGGGAGCGCATGGCCTTGACGGCGGCGCCGTCCGCGCCGTTCTTGTCGCCGCGGCCCACCCAGCGTCCGGAGGCCATGGCACCCGCCTCGGTGACCCGGACGAGTTCCAGGGCGAGGTTGCGATCGGGGGCCTCGGGGCTGACCTCGAGCTGGGACGGGAGATGATGCTCGGTCATCGGAGCGCACCTTTCTGTACGGCGACGGACCGTGAGGGCCCCTCCTCCCCGCGAGGGGGACCAGGAGGGTGAGGGTGTTCATGACTTTATCCGCTGATTGGCTAAGTGAGCAGATAGCCCCACGCATGAGCACGGCCCTGTTGCGAGGTGCGGCGACCGGATGAGGGACGATAGGGGGCGTGGCAGGTATGCGTGGCAAAGAGACGGTCCGGGACATGGTGCTGTCGCTGGCGGCGATCGGCGTCGTCGCGGCGGCCATCTACGTCTTCGGTATCCCGCATGACGAGGGCCCCAAGGGCGCCGGGGTGAAGACGGTGAACTACCGCGTGGAGCTGGACACGGCCCGCCGCGCCGCCCCGTACCCGGTGGCCGCCCCCGAGCCCGGGAGCCTGCCCAAGGGCTGGCGCGCGACGTCGGTGACCTACCGCCCGGCCGCCGCGGAGGACGGTGCGGTCTGGCACCTCGGCTTCCTCGACCAGGACGAGGAGTACATCGCGGTCGAGCAGAGCGACGGCAAGCCCGTGCCGTTCGTGGAGGAGGTCACCCAGCAGGCCCGGGAGACCAAGCGGACACAGCGGATCGAGGGCAAGGAGTGGGTCCGCTACGAGGGCGACAAGTACGACGCGCTGGTGCGCAAGGAGCCGGGCGTGACCACGGTGGTCACCGGGACGGCGTCGTACGGGCAGCTGACGAAGATGGCCGCCGCGCTCGACGAGAAGAAGGGCTGACCGCGACGGTCCGCGACGACCCGCGATGACCCGCGACGACCCGCACGACCGGGGCCCTTGGTCCGGACCGGCGGTCCGGACCAAGGGCCCGTGGTTGATCAAGGGATATCGAGCGTGATCGAGTGCGATCAGGCGTCATCGCGGAGTCGATCAGACCGTGGTGATCAGACCGTGGTGATGACGTCGTCGTAGTCCAGGCGCGGGCTACGGGGGAACCAGGCGTCCTCGCCCGGCTTGCCGATGTTGATGACCATCAGCGGGGTGTGGTCCTCGTCCAGGAACTCCTTCTGGACCCCGGCCGGGTCGAAGCCGGTCATCGGGCCCGCGGCGAGACCGGCCGCGCGGATGCCCAGGATGAAGTAACCGGCCTGCAGCGAGGCATTCAGCGCCGCGGCCTGCTCACGGGCGGCACGCTCGGCGAAGAAGACGTCCTTGGCCTGCGGGAAGTGCGGGAAGAGGGCGGGCAGCTCCTCGTGGAACTCGTTGTCCGCGGCGAGGATCGCGACCAGCGGGGCCGTCGAGGTCTTGGGCTGGTTGCCCTCGGCCATGTGCTGGACCAGCCGCTCACGGGCCTCGGGCGAGCGGACCAGCACGATGCGCAGCGGCGACTGGTTGAACGCGGTCGGCGCGTACTTGATCAGGTCGTAGATCGCCTGCACCTGCTCCTCGGTCACCGGCTCATCGGTGAAGGTATTGGCGGTGCGGGCCTCGCGGAAGAGCAGGTCCTGGGCGGCGGGGTCGAGAACGAGTGCCATGGAAGAAACCTCTGCATAAGCGGGGATATCGCTGACGGCCTCCACTCTACGGCGTTTAGATTAATGTTCAACTAAAAAGTGGGCGTGGAGCGGGCAAGGTGCGCCGAATCACAATGCGAAGACCGGCGGAGCCGGTCGGGCGCGGTGGTTGGGGGTGCCGGTCGGGCGCGGTGGTCGGGGGTGCCGG
>NZ_JAEEAP010000630.1 GCF_016103465.1 Streptomyces sabulosicollis | reverse complement strand
GGGTCCGGGGCGGAGCCCCAGTTGCGGGGAGGGCGGGGAGGGGAACAGCCCGCCGCGGGCGTTCAAGGTCCGGCCGCCGCCCCCGAGGGTCCCGCTCACCCACTCCGCAGCGCCAGCACCGTCTCGACCGTGTCCGCCTGGTCCGCCGGCTTGTCCTCCCGGTAGCGCAGCACCCGCGCGAACCGCAGCGTGACCCCCGCCGGATAGCGGGACGAGCGCTGGAGCCCGTCGAAGGCCACCTCCACCACCAGCTCCGGCCGTACCCGCACCACCCAGCCGTCGTCGCTGACCGCGATCCCCAGCAGCGCCTCCGTCTGCCACTCCAGCATCGCGTCGGTGAGCCCCTTGAAGGTCTTGCCCAGCATCACGTACGTGCCGTCCGGCGCCCGCGCGCCCAGGTGGAGGTTGGACAGCTTGCCGGTGCGGCGGCCGTGCCCCCACTCCGCCGCCAGCACCACCAGGTCCAGCGTGTGCACCGGCTTGACCTTCAGCCAGGACGCCCCGCGCCGGCCCGCGCCGTACGGCGCCTCCAGCGCCTTGACCAGCACCCCCTCATGCCCGCGGGCCAGCACGTCCTCGGCGAACTCCCGTGCCGCCCGCCGGGTTTCCGGATCCGCCGGGTCGTCGGCCACCAGCCGTCGCACCCGCCGGGGCCCGGGGGCGATCCGGGCGAGTTCGGCATGGCGCTCGCGGGTCGGGCGGTCGAGCAGATCGCGGTCGTCCACGACGAGCAGATCGAAGAAGACGGGGGAGAGCGGCAGCGCCGCCGACGCCCCGGCCACGTCGAGCCGCGAGCCGACCCGGCCGGACGTCTCCTGGAACGGCCGGGGCCGCCCCTCCGCGTCCAGCAGGATCACCTCGCCGTCGAGGATCGCCCGGTCCACCGCCAGCTCCCGCGCCGCCGTGACGACCTCGGGCAGCCGCTCGGTGATCTCGTCGAGGGTGCGGGTGTAGATCCGTACGTCCTCGCCGTCCCGGTGCACCTGCACCCGGATGCCGTCCAGCTTCTCCTCGACCGCGCAGGGCCCCAGCCGGTCCATGGCCTCGTCGAGGTCCTTGGCGCTCTGCGCGAGCATCGGCAGCACCGGCCGCCCCACCTCGAGCCGGAAGTCCGCCAGCGCCTCCGGGCCGCGCGCCAGCAGCGCCTCGGCCACCGCGCCCAGCGAACCGCCGAGCATCACCGCCCGCCGCACCTCGGCGGCCGGTGTGCCCACCGCCTCGGCGAGCCCCTCCACGGCCAGCCCCTCCAGCGCCCCCTGCCGGAGCTCCCCGCCGATCAGGCCGAGCAGGAAGCGCTGCTCCTCCTTGGTCGCGGCGGACAGCAGCTCGCCCATCAGCCGCTTGCGGGTCGCCGTCGCGCCGGTGCCGGAGACCGCCGCCACCCGGCTCAGGACCTCGTCCACATCGAGCACCGCAAGCGTCGGCTCGGCGGCGGGTTCCCGCCGGTGGCGCAGGGTGGACCAGCCCACTCCGGTGCGGCGCTGGGGCAGCTTGCCCGCGAGGTAGGTGATCACCACGGCCGCCTCGGCCGGTTCCGTGCGCCGGAACAGCCGGGCCAGCGCGGCGATCTTCTCCGAGCGGGCGGAGGTGGCCGCGACCTGGCGGGAGGTCAGCGCGACATCAGCCAGCAGCATGGCTCCAGCCTGCCCCGCGCCCCGCCGGGACACCAGGCACCGCGTCCCTCAGGCGGTGCGTCCCGTCTCGGGGCGTCCTCCCTCCGGGCGTCCCGTCTCGGGGCGTTCCATGTCCGCGTGCCCCGCGCCGCCGCGGCTCGGCCCGGCGCACAGCGCCCAGATCACGAGGGCGTCCACGATGAGCAGCACCGTGGCCCAGACCGGGTAGTACGGCAGCCACAGGAAGTTGGCGATGAGCGCGAGACCGGCCAGCACCACGCCCGTGACGCGGGCCCACATCGCTCCCGTGAACACCGCGAACCCGGCGATCACCACGGCGATCCCGAGGGCCAGGTGGACCCAGCCCCATCCGGCGAGGTCGAACTGGAAGATATAGCTCTGCGTGACCAGGAACACCCGGTCGGTCATGATGGCCGAGATGCCCTGGAGCAGGTTCATCAGCCCACCGAAGATCATCATGACCCCCGCGAAGACAAGCCATCCGCTCACCGCCCGGTGCATGTGGCCCGGGGCGGCCCCTGTCTGAACTCCACCGGCGTGACTGGCCATGTCGGGCTCCTTCGTCCGGCGCGATCGGCGCCGCCACGACACCGATTCGCGGCAATAAGGGTGAATGACCCTTTTCTCAGATTTGCATAGAGCTCCGCTCTCGGCACCTCGCCCACCGTGGGCCCACGGTGGGCCCACCTTGGGTTCGCCTCGGGTCCGCCTCGGGTCCGCCGTGGGCCCGCGGTGAGCCCGCTGGTCGGGCCCGCCTGCCGGCCCCTGTCGACCCGCCCATCGGCCCCCGCCCGTCGGCCCGCTCGCCGGTCCGCCGGTCAGCCTGCCGCGAGTTCGCCGAGGATGTGCCGGGGAAACGGAAAGTCGTGCGGCATATGCGTATGGTGATGGCGTCTTGGCTGTCGGAATCGGAGATTCGCCTTCCAGGAATTCCCGGTGTAGATGTATGTGTATGGCCCGGTCTATGGGTCGATCGTGGGCTGCCCGCATGTTCCCCGGTCGGCGCCCACGGAGTCGGCGCCGGGAGCGCCCGGAGGTGGCGGGCCGGCGCTTTCGCTCGTGGCTGAGCGTTCGCAGCGTCGCCGGTCAGGTCTTCATCCTCCAACTCGTGATCGTGCTGCTGCTCGGCGCGGCGGCCACCGTCGCCCTGGTGCTCCAGGTGCGGCACGACGCCACCGAAGAGGCCCGCGGCCGGTCCCTCGCGGTCGCCGAGTCCTTCGCCAACTCCCCCGGCATCGTCCAGGCCCTGCGCAGCCCCAACCCCACCAAGGTGCTCCAGCCGAGGGCCGAGGCCGCCCGGATAAGATCCGGGCTCGACTTCGTCGTGGTGACGACCGACAAGGGCATCCGGCTCACCCATCCCAAGCCCGACCGGATCGGCAAGCACTACGTCGGCAACATCGAGCCCGCGCTGCGCGGGCACGCCACCGTCGATACCGGCCCCGGCACACTGGGCGAGGCGATGGACGCGGTGGTGCCCATCTTCGACAGCCACCACAAGGTCGTCGGCGCGGTGGGCGCGGGGATCACGATCAAGAAGGTGAGCGGGCTCGCCGACCGCCAGCTGCCGCTCCTCGTCGGCGCCGTCTCCGCCTCGCTCGTCCTGGCCACCGGCGGCACCGCGCTGGTGAGCAGACGATTGCGGCGGCAGACCCGTGGCCTGGACCCGGTCGAGATGACGCGGATGTACGAGCACCATGACGCGGTGCTGCACTCGGTGCGCGAGGGCGTGCTGATCGTGGGCGGCGACGGGCGGCTGGTGCTGGCCAACGACGAGGCGGCCCGGCTGCTCGATCTTCCGCCGCGGCCGGAGGGACGGCTGGTCGACGACCTGGGCCTGGAGCCCCATGTCGCCGACGTCCTGGCCTCCGGGCGCGATGTCACCGACGAGGTGCTGGTGGCCGGAGACCGGCTGCTGGCCATCAACAACCGGCTGACCGACCGCGACGGCGGCCCGCCCGGCAGCGTCGCCACCCTGCGCGACTCCACCGAGCTGCGCGCCCTCTCCGGCCGTGCCGAGGTGGCCCAGAAGCGGCTCAAGCTGCTGTACGACGCGAGCGTGGAGATCGGCACCACGCTCGATGTGTGCCGCACCGCCGAGGAGCTGGCGCATGTGGCGGTGGACCGCTTCGCCGACTTCGTCACGGTCGACCTGGCGGAGCCCGTGGCGCGCGGCGACGAGCCGCTGGCCGTGGGCGGCGTCGAGATGCGCCGGTCGGCGGTCCACGGCATCCGGCCCGATCACCCCTTCTATCCGGTCGGCCGGGTGTTCGCGTTCGTCCCGACCTCGCCCCAGGCGTTCGGGCTGAGCGGGGGCGAGCCGGTCGTGGAGAGGGACCTCTCCGAGGCCACCGGCTGGCAGGCCCAGGACCCCGAGCAGACCGCCAAGGTCATCGAATACGGCGTCCGCTCGCTGGTCACCGTGCCGCTGCGGGCCCGGGGCGTACTGCTGGGCGTGGTCAACTTCTGGCGGATGAAGCAGCGCGAGCCCTTCGAGGAGGAAGAGGTGTCCCTCGCCGAGGAGCTCGCCTCGCACGCCGCGGTCTGCATCGACAACGCCCGGCGCTACACCCGCGAGCACACCATGGCGGTGACCCTGCAGCACAGCCTGCTGCCCCGCGCCCTGCCCACCCAGAGCGCCCTGGATGTGGCCTTCCGCTATCTGCCGGCGGAGTCGGGTGTCGGGGGTGACTGGTTCGATGTGATTCCGTTGCCGGGGGCGCGGGTGGCGCTGGTGGTGGGG
>NZ_JAEEAP010000062.1 GCF_016103465.1 Streptomyces sabulosicollis | reverse complement strand
AACCACACCTCCAGGAGGCAGACCCATGCGGTCACCCTCGTACCCCGTCATGCCCGTACGCGGTCTGAGATCCCTCGTCGTCCTGGCCCTCGCCGTGGGCCTGGGGACGGCCGCCCCGGCGGCGCAGGCACGGCCCGACGACGGCAAGGCCGCCCCGGCCGCCCCGGCACCCTCGGCCACCGTCGCCGCCAAGCCCTATATGGGCTGGTCCAGTTGGAGCATGCAGTCGTCGAAGTACCCGGGGCTCAACCCGGACGGCGACTACAGCTACCTCACCGAGGCGAACGTCCTCAAGCAGACCGACGCCCTCGCCGCCAGGCTCAAGAAGTACGGCTACGAGTACATCAACATCGACGCGGGATGGTGGCGCGACGACGCGTGGACGCCCGAGTTCGACGAGTACGGCCGGCAGAAGGCCGATCCCGTGCGCTTCCCCAGCGGTATGAAGCCGGTCGCCGACCACATCCACTCCAAGGGCCTCAAGGCCGGTATCTACCTGCCCGTCGGCCTGGAGAAGGAGGCGTACGGCGGGGGCGAGGTGCCGATCTGGAACGCCGAGGGCTGCACCACCGCCGACATCGTCTACGACGACCTGCGCACCACCAACGGCTGGGACAGCGCGTACAAGATCGACTTCTCCGATCCCTGCGCACAGAAGTACATCGACTCCCAGGCGCGGCTGTTCGCCGACTGGGGCTATGACTTCCTCAAGCTCGACGGCGTGGGCCCGGGCTCGTTCAAGAGTGGCGACAACTACGACAACGTCGCCGACGTGGCCGCCTGGCAGAAGGCCATCTCCGCCACCGGCCGCCCGATCCACCTGGAGCTGTCCTGGTCGCTGGACATCGGACACGCCGACGACTGGAAGAAGCACTCCAACGGCTGGCGCGTCGACACCGACGTCGAGTGCTACTGCAACACGCTCGTCAGCTGGGAGAACTCCGTCGATGACCGCTGGGACGACACCCCGGCCTGGACCCGGCACGCCGGCCCCGGCGGCTGGAACGACCTCGACTCCCTCGACGTGGGCAACGGCGAGATGGACGGCCTGACCAAGGCCGAGCGGCAGAGCTACGCCACCTTGTGGGCGATCGCCAAGTCCCCGCTCTACACCGGTGACGACGTGACCAAGCTGGACTCCTACGGCCTGTCGCTGCTCACCAACCGCGAGGTCATCGCCGTCAACCAGGGCGACACCCCGCCCGCGCGGCCGGTCACACCGTCCGACCCCCAGCAGGTGTGGGCCGCGAAGAACCCTGACGGCACCTACACGGTCGCCCTGTTCAACCTCGCCGACAGACCGGCCCCGGTGACCGCCGACTGGTCGGCGCTCGGCCTCACCGGCAAGGCCGCGGTCCGGGATCTGTGGAACCACGAGAACCTCGGCGCTCACCGGAACGGGATCACCCAGGCCCTGCCCGCCCACGGCTCCCGCCTCTTCACGGTCACCCCGCGCGGATACGCGCTCACCTGGACCGGTATCGAGGCCGAGTCCTCCGCGAACACCCTGGGCGGCAACGCCTCCGTCGCCGACTGCCCGGCCTGCTCCGGCGGCCGCAAGGTCGGCAACCTCTACGCCGGGGGCAAGCTGACCGTCAACCACGTCGTCGTGGACAAGGCCGGGACCTACCAGATCAAGGTGGCCTACATCAGCGGTGACGCCCGCTCCGCCGAGGTCTCGGCCAACGGCGGCGGCGCCACCCGCCACACGTTCCCCTCGACGGGCGACTGGTCCACCGTCAATAGTGTCCACGTTCCGGTGACGCTCAAGGCCGGCTCCAACACCATCACGTTCGACAGCGGTTCCGGCTACGCACCGGACATCGACCGGATCGACGTACCGAAGTCCTCCTGAACACCAAGGGATCCGGCCCCTCGGCCGGGCCCCTTGCCGATCGGCCGATCCCAGACGCCTGGAGCCGCCATGAACCCCCGCCCGACCGACACCGGCAGAGCCCCCGACGGAGACCTCGGCAGAGCCCCCGACGGAGATCCCAGCAGACGCACCGCGCTGTCCCTCGCGGCGACGGCCGGACTCGCCCTGACCCTCGGCGCCCTGCCCGCCTTCACCGCCTCCGCCGCGCCCCGGCGCCCGGCCGACACCCCGCCGCTCACCGGCACCCCACACGACGAGCTGTGGTGGCGGGCCCCCGGCGACGAGGGCTCCCTGATCGAGCAGGGCCTGCCGGTCGGCAACGGCCGCCTCGGCGCCCTGGCGAGCAACGACCCCGGCCGCGAACTACTGCTGATCACCGACGCCACGATGTGGACCGGCGGCCTCAACGACACCCTCGACGCCGACGGACAATTCCCGTACGGACGGGGCGACTTCGGTTCCTTCACCCTGCTCGCCCGGCTCACCGTGGAGATCCCCGACCACGACCTGTCCGGCGTCAACGGCTACCGCCGCACCCTCGACCTCGCACAGGGGCTGATCACCAGTTCCTACGTCCGCTCCGGTGTCACCTACCGGCGCCAGATCTTCGCCAGCCACCCCGACGACGCGATCGTCCTGCACTTCACCCAGAGCGGCGGCGGCCGCCACACCGGCACCATCACCTTGGAGGGCACCCACGGCGAAAAGCCCTCGGGTGCCGGGTCGTTCGGCGCGTCCTTCCCCAACGGCCTGCGGTACGGCGCCGCGGTGACGGCGTACGGCAGCGGCGGCCGGGTCCGTGTCAACGGCACCCGCATCGACTTCTCCGGCTGCAAGGACCTCACGGTGGTGGTCAGCGGCGGCACCAACTACGCGCCCGACGCCGACCACGGCTACCGCGACCCCTCCCTCGACCCAGAGAAGCTGGCCCGTGCCAAGGTGCTCGCCGCCGCCCGGCACTCGGCGGACACCCTGCGGCGCACCCACACCGCCGACTACCGCCATCTGTACGAGCGGTTCACCCTCTCGCTCGGCACCTCCACGGACGCCCAGCGCTCCCTGGACACCTGGGAACGCCTCACGGCACGCGCCCGGGACGGTGTGCCCGACCCCGAACTGGAGGCGGCATACCTCCAGTTCGGCCGCTATCTGATGATCTCCGGCTCGCGCGACGGCCTCCCGCTGAACCTCCAGGGCCTGTGGCTGGACGGCAACGACCCGGACTGGATGGGCGACTACCACACCGACATCAACATCCAGATGAACTACTGGATGGCCGACCGGACGGGCCTGTCCCCGTGCTTCGACGCCTTCGCCGACTACTGCCTCGCCCAGCTCCCGTCCTGGGCCAAGCTCACCCACGACCTCTTCAACGACCCGCGCAACCGCTACCGCAACTCCACAGAGAAGGTCGCCGGCTGGACCGTCGCCTTCTCCACCAACATCCACGGCGGAAGCGGCTGGTGGTGGCATCCCGCGAGCAACGCCTGGCTGAGCAACAGCCTGTACGAGCACTACGAGTACACCCGGTCACGGGAGTATCTGGCGAAGATCTACCCCCTGCTCAAGGGCGCCTGTGAGTTCTGGGAGGCGCGGCTGCTCACCACCACCCTCCCCGGCACCTCCAGGGAGGTGCTGATCGACGACCGGGACTGGTCGCCCGAACACGGCCCGCAGGACGCCAAGGGCATCACCTACGCCCAGGAGCTGGTGTGGGCGCTGTTCGGCAACTTCGCCGCCGCGGCCGCCGAGCTGAAGAAGGACACCGGATACGCGGACACCATCACCTCGCTGCGGAAGAAGCTGTACCTGCCGGAGGTGAGCCCGAAGACCGGCTGGCTCCAGGAGTGGATGTCCCCCGACAACCTCGGGGAGACCACCCACCGCCATCTGTCCCCGCTGATCGGACTGTTCCCCGGCGACCGCATCCGCCCCGACGGCTCCACTCCCCGCGAGATCGTGGACGGGGCCACCGCCCTGCTCACCGCGCGCGGCATGGACAGCTTCGGCTGGGCCAACGCCTGGCGCGCCCTGTGCTGGGCGCGGCTGAAGGACGCCGACACGGCGTACCGGCTCGTGGCCGGCAACCTCCGCCCGTCCACCGACGGCAGCAACGGCACCGCGTTCAACCTCTTCGACATCTACGAGGTGGAGAAGGGCCGCGGCATCTTCCAGATCGACGCCAACTTCGGCACCCCGGCGGCGATGAGCGAGATGCTGCTGTACTCCCGCCCCGGCCACCTGGAACCGCTCCCCGCCCTGCCCGACGCCTGGGCCGCGTCCGGCTCGGTCACGGGACTGGCCGCCCGTGGTGGCTTCGTCGTCGATCTGCGCTGGGAACAGGGGGTGCCGACCTCGGTCCGGATCCACAGCGTCGGCGGCCGCACCACGACGGTGGTCCATGGCGACACCTCCCGCACGGTCCGCCTGGAGCCCGGCACATCCGTCACGCTGAAGGGGTTCGCCCGATGACGGCTCGCCGCGCCGCCGCCGGTGGCCTGGGAGCCGTCCTGCTCGCCGCCGCCGCGCTGCACGCCACGCCCGCCGCGGCGGCGGGCGGCCGGCACGACGTCGTCACCTGGGCGGCGAGCGCGGATCGGGTTGGAGACGGGGCACCGGACCGTGGCTATCGGATGGTCGTGCACACCAGTGCCGGCGGGAGCGATCTGCGCATCCGCTTCTCCAACGCCTTCGGTGACCGGCCGCTGACCCTCGACAGCTCTTACGCCGGAGTGCAGAAGTCGGGTGCCGAGCTGGAGCCGGGCACCAACCGGCGGTTGACCTTCGGCGGCGCGCCCACCGTCACCATTCCGGCGGGTGAGGTGGTGTTCAGCGACGCCCTGCCCGGCAGGCTGCCCGCCGCCACCAACCTCGTCGTCAGCCTCCACACCCCCGACGCGGCGGGTCCGGCGACGGGGCACGGGATGGCGATGCAGACGTCGTACACCACCCAGGGCGACCACACGGGGGAGGAGAGCGCCGCACACTGGACGGACACCACCGGTTCCTGGTTCTACCTCGACGCCGCCACCGTACGGACGTCCGCCGCGACCGGTGCCGTGGCCGCGCTCGGCGACTCCATCACCGACGGCTGGCAGTCCACCACCGACCTCAACCGCCGCTGGCCCGACTACCTCGCGCGCCGGCTGGACAGGACGGCCACCGACGTGAAGGGGGTGGCGAACGAGGGGATCTCCGGCAACCAGGTCCTCGCCGACGGCGCCGGGCAGAGCGCCCTGAACCGGCTGGACCGCGATGTCCTGTCCCTCCCGGGCCTGCGGACCGTGTTCCTCTTCGAGGGCGTCAACGACATCAAGGCGCACACCGGTGTCACCGCCGCGGACATGATCGCCGGTTACCGCCGGATCATCGAGCGGGCGCACGCGGCCGGCATGTGTGTGGTCGGCGCCACCGTGGGGCCGTTCAAGGGCTGGGGCGAATGGGACGCGGCCGCCGAACGGGTGCGCCAGGACGTCAACGCCTTCGTCCGCGGCAGCGGTGAGTTCGACGCGGTCACCGACGTCGACCGCGCCCTGCGCAGCCCCTACGACCCCGAGCGCATCCTGCCGTTCTTCGACAACGGCGACCATCTGCACCCCAACGACAAGGGGATGCAGGCGCTGGCCGACGCCATCGACCTCACGGCACTCGACTGCGCCGACGGCCCCTGAAGGCCCGCCGAACCGCCGGGCCCGGCACCGGGCCCGGCGGTCCACTTCACCCGACTCGTGGGCACCTCCCCGCACGCCTACCGGCCGGCGTTCCACGCGGAGCGTGTCACTGCTCGCCCGGGCGGCGCGCCGGTGGCGGCGGGGGCAGGACCGCACCCGAGGTGAAGCGGCCGGGCCGGAAGTCCCTCAGCAGGGGCGACTCCGTGCCGTACAGCTCCTCCGCCACCAGGCGGCCGAGCAGCGGGGCCAGGGTGATGCCGCTATGGGTCGCCACCACGTAGAACGGAACATCGGTGGCGGGGAAGCCCGCCACCGTGAAGCCGTCGCCCGGCATGGCGCGCCGGCCGACCCGGACCTTCTCCACGATGGTCCCCTCGGCGCCGTTCAGCACCTCGGGCAGACGGGCCAGCATCGCGGTGGCGATCTCGCCGTCGGGCGGGTACGGCTTGGCGGGGTCCGCCGTCGCGTCCAGGTCCAGGGCCTGGAGCAGCAGACGACCGCCGCCGTCGGGGCGGACGTTGAGCCGTGGGCCGGTCAGCACCCGGGACAGGCGCGCGGTCGCCGGGGCGGTGGTGGCGAGGAAGCCGACCGTGGCCGAGCCCGCGAGATCCGGGTCCGCCATGGGGACGTGCGCACCGGCCAGTTCGGCCACTCCCCGCGTCCACCGGCCCACGCAACTGACCACCGTGTCCGCGGGGTGGCGGCCGCCGTCGGCACAGATCACCGTGGCGCCTGCCGGGCCGTGTTCGATCGCGGTCACCCTGGCGCCGCCGACCACCGTAGCGCCCCGGTCCCTGGCACTGCCCAGCAGCCGGGACAGCAGCAGCACGGGCAGGGTGTACGCCTCCTCGGGGAAGAAGGCGAACACGGCGTGGGACGGTGCCGCCGCGAGGTCCGGCTCCAGCTCCCGGGCCCGCTCCGCGGTGATCCACTCCACCGGGTAGTCCCTGGCCTTCAGCCGCGCCACCCGCCCGGCCAGCACCTCCTTGTGCCGGTCCGTCACCGCCCACTCCAGGTTTCCGGACGGGAAGAACCACGGCGCACCGTCCCCAGCCAACGCGTAGTGTGCGTGGATACCGGCGTGGTTGAGCGCGAAGTACGGCTCCGGCTCCTTGTTCGCGCTGTTGATCCAGGCAAATGAGTTCGCGGTGGTGCCCGCTCCGGGGTGCTCCGCCTCCAGCACGGTGACCCGGGCCCCACGCGCGGCCAGCTCCGCCGCCACGGCCGCACCCACCACTCCGGCTCCGATGACCACAACTCGCACGGGAATCCTCCTTGGCACGGGGTCAGTCCTCAGGGTCGGCCCCGAAGAGATGCGCGACGCCCACGACGCGCTCGATGATGACGACGGCCACCGCGGCGAAGAGCACCATCACGGTGCCGACCGCGGTCACGGTCGGGTCGTAGTTGTACTGGAGGTAGTTGAAGATCCGCACCGGCAGGGTCTGCATGTCCGTGGTCACCACGAACAGCGCGATCGTCAGGTCGTCGAAGGACGTGATCAGGGCGAAGAACGCCCCCGCGATCAGCGGCCCCCGCACCGCGGGCAGCGTCACGTGCCAGAACACCCGCGGCGCCTTCGCGCCCAGCCCGGCGGCGGCCAGCTCCGCCGACCGGTCGAGCCCGGCGAGACCGGCCAGGACCAGGCGCACGGTGTACGGCACGGTCAGCACCAGATGCGCCAGCAGCAGGGTGAGCGGGCTGGACGCCATGCCGAGCTGGGCGTACCACTGGAGCAGTCCGATGCCGAGCACGATCGTCGGCACGGCGAACGCGCTCGAGAACAGCCTGTCCAGCACCGACTTCCCCGGGAACGGATAACGGTGGATGGCCAGCCCCGCGGCGAGCCCGAGCGCCGTGGACACCACGGCCGCCCCCGCCGCCACACCGATGCTGAGCAGGAAGGAGTCCAGGAACTCGGGGCGGTTCAGCAGCTCCGCGTACCAGTGCAGGGTCAACCCCTTGGGCGGGAAGGTGACATAGCTGGTCGTGGTGAGCGAGGACGCGATGGTCACCAGCACGGGCGCCAGCAGGAACAGGCCGACGAGCGCGGCGAACGCGGCCCCGGCCAGGCGCCTCGCGCGCTCGCCGGCGCTCGCGGCGAACGGCTTGCCCGCGGCCCCGCTCGTCGCCGTGGACGGTCCGGTCTCCGGTTCCGCTGCCCTGGTCACGCGAACACCTCCTTCCCCCCACGCCCGCGCAGCAGCCGGGCGTACACGGCCGTCAGAACCGTCGTCACCACGATCAGGACGAAGCCGATCGCCGCCGCGTACGGCCAGTTCAGGTTGGATGTCGCCTCGGTATAGACGAAGTACGGCATCAGCTTCACCGTGGGCCCGCCCAGGATCGCCGGGGTGACAAAGCTGGAGACGGTCAGGCTGAACACGATCAGCGAACCGGCGAGCATCCCCGGCAAGGACAGCGGCACGGTGATCCGCCAGAAACACGTCCAGCCGCTCGCCCCCAGGCCCTTGGCCGCGGGCGTGAGGGCCGGGTCGATCCGGTCCAGGCTGCCCATCAGCGGCAGCACCATGTAGGCGAGCATCACATGCACCATGCCGACGACGACCGCGGTGTCGTTGTACAGCATCTTCGGCGCATCCAGGCCCACGGCGTGGAACCCGTCCGCGATCGGCCCCTTCGGCCCGAGCAGCACCAGCCACCCGTACGCCCTGGTCACCATGGAGATGAGCAGGGGCGACAGCAGCACGAGGGAGAGGTAGTTGCGCGCCCTGGGGGAGCGTCCGCGCAGATAGACGGCGAACGGGTAGCCCACCACGAGGCAACCGAGGGTGGTCAGCGCACCGATCCACAGGGTGTGCCACAGCACGTCCCGGTAGAAGGAGTCCCCGAGGAACCGCGTGTAGTTGTGCAGCGTGGGGTCGCCCGCCTGGGTGCGGAAGCTGTTGTACACGAGCATGAACAGCGGGGCGATGAAGAGCAGGGCGAGCACGGCGATGGCGGGGGAGGCCAGCAGCAGACCGGTGCGCCACGGGCCGCGCTCCTTGACCGGCCGGGAGACCCCCGGCGCCGGCGTGGGGCCGTCGGGTGTCAGGGCCGGGCCGTGAGCGACGCGTGCTGTGGCCGCCATGCGCAGAACACCTCCTCGCCCAGCCCGGGCACCGCGGAACCGAACGGCAGAGTGGCCTCGACACGCCCCGCGGCCGTGGCCACGACGCAGCGGACGCGGGTGCCGAGGAAACGGGTGGCCTCGACGGTGCCGGGAAGCCCCGGCTCCGCCGCCGTACGGGTGGATGTGCTGGCCGGGTCAGGGGTGGCCGCACTCGCCGGACGGCCCTTCCCGGGCACGGCCAGCACCCGTACGGCCTCCGGCCGCACGTAGAGCCGTACCGCCTCGCCGTCTCCCGGCGCGGTGCCCACCGGTGTCGCCGTGACGAGGTGGCTGTCACCGATCCGGCAGCGATGCCCATCGGCGGCCGCCCCGGCCGCGATCCCGTCGAGCACATTGACCTCGCCGACGAACTGCGCCACGAAGTCCGTGGCCGGACGCAGGTACACGGTCTCGGGGGCGTCCAGCTGATGGATCGTCCCCTCGGCCATCACCGCGATCCGGTCCGACACCGCGAGCGCCTCGTCCTGATCGTGGGTGACCAGGATCGTGGTGGTGCCCACCCGCCGCTGAAGGGCGGCCACCTCCTCGCGCAGCCGCACCCTGAGCTGGGCGTCGAGGTTGGAGAACGGCTCGTCGAGCAGCAGCAGATCGGGCTCCACGATCAGCGCCCTGGCCAGGGCGGTGCGCTGGCGCTGCCCGCCGGAGAGCTGGCGCGGATAGCGCTCGCCCATGCCGTCGAGCCCCACCAGCTCCAGGGCCTCGGCCGCTCTGCGCCTGCGCAGGGCCGCGCCGACCTTGCGCATCCGCAGGCCGAACGCGATGTTCTCCGCCACCGTCATATGCGGGAAGAGGGCGTAGGACTGGAACACCATGCCCATGGCCCGCCGGTTCGCCGGGAGCCGGGTGATGTCGCGGCCGTCCACCTCCACCACGCCCGAGTCGGGCAGCAGATGACCGGCCACCATGTTCAGCGTGGTGCTCTTGCCGCATCCCGACGGACCGAGCAGGGTGAGGAACTCCCCGGGCTCCATCGTCAGGTCGATGCCACGGACGACCTCCTTGCCGCCGAGGGCCTTGTGGATCCCCTTGAGGACCAGCCGCCCGCGGGTGCTTCCCGCCCGGGTGGCGGTGTCCGTCCCGGTCGGCGCGCTCTTATCGCCCACCGTGTCCGTCCCCGCGGTCACTTGCTCTCCACCTGCTTGTTCCACTTGTCGGTCCAGGCGGAGCGGTTCTTGTTGATGGTCTTCCAGTCGAGCTTCAGCAGGGAGCCCACCTTGTCGGTGCTGACGACCTTGTCCTTCAGGGCGGGGTCCTCCTTGACGCCCTGGACCACCGAGCCGTCGTAGGTCGCCTTGGCGAGCGCCCGCTGGACGGACGGCTCCAGCAGATGGGCGACGAACTTCTGGGCCAGCCCCTCATGCGGTGCCTTCTTCACCACGTTCGCCGTGGTCACCAGGCCGATCGCACCGTCCTTCGGATAGACGAACTCGATCGGGAAGTCCTTCTCCGCCAGCGTCGAGGTCCGCGACACCCCCCACACCGAGGCGGCGGCCTGGCCCTGGAGGAAGTAGTTGGACACATCGGCGGTGGTGTCGAACGTCGCCGCGTTCTTGGCGATCTTCTGGACCGCCGTGAGGCCGGGGCCGACATCCTTCTCCGAACCGCCGTTCGCCTTGGACGCGCCCACCAGCAGCCCCACCCCATAGGTGTTGGTGATCGAGGGGAGGACCACCTTGTCCTTCAGCTTGGGGTTGGCCAGATCCTCCCAGGTGGTGGGCTTGGGGATGCCGTGATCCGCGAACCACTCGGGGTTGTAGGCGATGCCCGTGGCCGTCAGCCCGAACCCCACCCCGGAGTCGTTCTCCATCCGTGCGATCTTCACCACGTCGTCCACCGGCACCACCGTCGTGTCGATCGACGCGAGCAGCCCGGCCTCCAGCGCCTGCGCCTGGGGGCCGTCGTCCACCAGCGCCACGTCGATCTGCGGGTTGGCGCGCTGCGCCTTGAGCTTGGCGACGGTGTCGGTGGAGGAGCCGGGGATGTAGGTGACCTCGCAGCCGCAGCTCTTCTCGAACGCGGGCAGGACCGAGTCGCGGAACGCCGTCTCGAACGAGCCGCCGTAGCCGGCCACCACCAGGGCCCCTCCCTTGCCGCCACCGGCGGAGGGACTGGGGGCGCCGCAGCCGGTGACGGCGACGGTGAGCGTGAGGGCACTGGTGACGGCACACAAGGCGGGCAGGGGTGATCGTGGGATGGGCATGGCTACCTCCTGCGAACGGGGGTCAGCGGAGCGGGCCGGGGAGCGAGGTCTCCACGTAGAAGCGGGATGTGTCGGTCGGCAGGATGATTTCGAGGTGCTCGACCACCTCGTCGTTCTCCGCCCAGGTGACGCGCAGCCAGCGGAAGACCGCGGTACCCGGCTTCAGACCGAAGAGCTCGGCGTGCTCCTCGTCGAGGGCGTACGGCTCCACGTAGAGCCGCGAGCGTCGCAGTGGCACGCCGCGGTCGCGGAGGTACATATGGCTCGTGATGGTGACCAGGTCCTGGTCGAGCAGGTCGGGGGCGAATCGGAAGGGCAGCACGGCGAGCTCCGTGCTGGTCACGCGGCTGCCGTCCGCGCTCAGCTTGTGGCGATCGAGCTGTACGACGGCGTCGTTGTCGTCCAGGCCGGGCAGCCGCAGGGCCGCGCCGCCCGCGGGCAGGACCTTGGCGCTGATCACCCGGTGGTCGCCGTGGGTCTCGGGTCCGCTGGTGAGCACGCCCGCGGAGCGGAGCAGATTCTCCTCGTCGGTGGTCTGTGCGACGAACGTGCCGTGCCTGCGGTACCGGACGACCAGCCCGGCGTCCGCGAGCTCGCGCAGCGCGCGCTGCACGGTGATCCGCGAGACACCGAACCGCTCTCCGAGCTCGGCCTCGGTGGGCACCCGGGTCCCGGGCTGCCACCGGCCGTCCCGGATGTTGCCCTCCAGCTCCCGGCGGATCTGCTCGTACAGCGGGAGGTCACGTTCGGCCATGCGAAGAGAGTGATCTCACCCAATTGATATGTCAATACGTTGGATGGATATGACTCGGCGCCGTGGGCGAAGGACCACGCGGGGTGGCCAGGCGCGTCAGCCGCTGTACCGGCCGGCCGGTTCCGCCAGGACGACCTCGGCCCCGGTCGCTCGCGGGCCTGGACGCGACCGCGCCGTTCCACGGCGCGGCGCCCGCCGCGTGCATGTGGCACACCGGTATGCGATCACAAGCGGAGAATGCCATCCGTGGCGCGTGACGCGTGAAGTGCGGCGAACCGGGCCCGCTGGGAGGGGCCATGGACAATTACCTCTCATTGAGAGGTAAACTGGGGGCATGGCCACGGAGGAGTTCCCCGACTCGTTCGCCGACGTACTGAGCGGCGTCCAGCGGCTGATCCGGCGGCGGCTGCGCGCCGGGATGACGGAGCCGCGGCTGCGCGGTGCCCAGGTGGAGCTGTTGCGCCTGGTCATGGCCCGTCCCGGGATCCGGGTATCGGCCGCGGCCAAGGAGCTCTACCTCGCGGGCAACTCGGTCTCCACCCTGGTCAACCAGCTGGTGAAGGCGGGCTATCTGCGCCGCGAGACCGACCCCGAGGACCGGCGGTCGGCCCGGCTGACGGCCACCCCCGCCGCCGAGGCGCGGCTGCGGGAGTGGCAGGCACGGCGCGGCGCGCTGGTCCGCGAGCAGGTGGCGAAGCTGTCCGAGAGCGACCGGGCGGCACTGGCCGCGGCCGTTCCGGCGCTGCGCAAACTGGCCGAGAACCTTCATGAGGAGGCGGAAGGGGCATGACCGACGTCCCGGAGAGCACCGCCCCGGTGGCGCTCGTCTGCGAGGGCCTGAGGTACGCGTTCGGGGAGACCCAGGCGGTCGACGACCTGGAGCTGACCGTCCGGGCGGGCGAGGTCTTCGGCCTGCTCGGACCCAACGGAGCGGGCAAGACCACCGCGATCCGCTGCATCACCACACTGCTCCCGGTCCCCGCCGGCATGGTGCGGGTGTTCGGGCACGACGCCAAGAAGGAGCGGATGGCGGTCCGGCGGCTGCTGGGGTACGTACCGCAGCAGCTGTCCGCCGACGCCGGGCTCACCGGCCGGGAGAACGTGGAGCTGTTCGCCCGTGTCTTCGACGTCACCCGGCGGGAGCGGGCCGAGCGCGTGGCGCGGGCGCTGGAGGCGGTCGACCTCACCGCGGCGGCCGACCGGCTCGCCAAGACGTACTCCGGCGGCATGATCCGCCGCCTCGAACTGGCCCAGGCGCTGGTCAGCGCGCCCCGGCTGCTGATGCTGGACGAGCCGACGATCGGCCTGGACCCGATCGCCCGGACCAGCGTGTGGGAGCACATCAACGCGGTACGGGCGGCCACCGGGATGACCGTGCTGGTCACCACGCACTACATGGACGAGGCCGACCAGTACTGCGACCGGGTCGCGCTGATGCACCGCGGCCGGATCCACGCCCTCGGAACGCCCCGCGAACTCCGCTCCGAGCTGGCCGACCGCCGCCGGGAGGAGGGCGAGGCCGATCCGAAGCCGACCCTGGAGGACGTCTTCCGTGACGTCGCCGGCAGCGGCCTCGACGAGCAGGGAGGAGATTTCCGCGATGTCCGAAGCACCCGTCGCACCGCGTCCCGGGTCGGCTGACGCCGCCGGGCTCGCACCGGACGGCCGGCCCGATCCGCTGCTGACCCCGCCGCCCGCCCGCACCGGCTGGCGGGTGCTGCCCGCGCGGGTCGTCGCGATGTGCGTGGTGGAGCTGCAGAAGCTCCGGCACGACCGCACCGAGCTGTACACCCGGGCCGTCCAGCCCGCCCTGTGGCTGCTGATCTTCGGCGAGACCTTCACCCGGCTCAAGGCCATACCGACCGGTGGCACGCCGTACATCGACTATCTCGCGCCCGGCATCATCGCCCAGTCCGCGATGTTCATCGCCATCTTCTACGGGATCCAGATCATCTGGGAGCGGGACGCCGGGATCCTCACCAAACTGCTGGTCACCCCGACCCCGCGAGCCGCCCTGATCACCGGCAAGGCATTCGCCTCCGGGGTCAAGGCGCTGATCCAGGCGGTCGTGGTGATCGCCATCGCGGCGGTGCTCGGGGTGGCGCTGACCTGGAATCCGCTGCGGCTCCTCGGGGTGGCCGTCGCGGTGATCCTGGGCTCGGCCTTCTTCTCCTGCCTGTCCATGACCATCGCGGGCATCGTGCTGACCCGTGACCGGCTGATGGGCATCGGGCAGGCCATCACCATGCCGCTGTTCTTCGGCTCCAACGCGCTGTATCCGGTGGCCCTCATGCCCGGCTGGCTCCAGGCCGTCAGCACGGCCAATCCACTGAGCTACCAGGTCGACGCCTTGCGCGGACTGCTGCTGGGCACACCGCACCACCTGGCGCTCGACTACGGCGTCCTGCTGCTCGCCGCGGCGGCCGGTATCACGGCGGCCTCCTCGCTGCTGGGGCGGCTGGCGCGCTGACCCGCTGTGCGCGGAACGCGGCACGCCGTACTGTCGCCGGGGCAGCGGCCTTGGCCCTCCGGACCGCGACGGCAGCGCCTGGGCCAGCAGCTCCCAGTCCCGCCGGCCGACCCGCTCCGCCACGTCGGGTGGCGGCGTGGCGGCGGCGCGCGGTGACCGCGAAGCCACCACCTCCGTGCCCAGAACACCCACCGTGCCCGCCCGCAGTACGTTCCGCGCGTTGTTCTGCCTAGACTTCCGCCGTGAATGACACCGCATACGGCATACGGATCAGACCGGGCCATGTGGCCGACGCTCCGGTGGTGCTGGACATGCTCGACGCCGCGGTGGTCTGGATGAACGAACGCGGCAACACCGAACAGTGGGGCACGACGCCGTATTCGCGGCGGCCCGGCGGGGTGGCACGGGTCCAGCGGTACCTGACCGAGAACGCCCCGTTCATCGCGGAGTCGGACGGGGCACCCGTCGGAGCCCTGGTGCTGGACTCCGGCCCCAGCCCGCAGATGCCGATCGAACCGGCCGACGAACCCGAGCGATACGTCCGGCTGCTGGTCTCGGACCGACGGCACGCCGGCCGGGGCATCGGGTCGGCGCTGCTGGCCCATGCCGTGGACGAGACCCGGCGGGCCGGGGTGGAACTGCTGCGGGTCGATTGCTGGGCGGGTGGCGGGGGCGAACTGGTCGCGTTCTACGAGCGCAACGGTTTCGCTCCCACCGAGCGCTTCCTGTCCGGGGCGTGGCCGGGGCAGGTGTTGGCGCGGCGGGTCGGCTGACCCGCCCCGCACGGGTCAGCCGACCCGTGCGGGGCGCCGCCCTGTACGGCTGGCGCCCCGTACGGTCGGCGCCCCGTCTCCCCGTTACGCGCCGTCCGCTTCGGCGGCCGGGCGGGGGCCACCGAAACCGTGCGCGGAGAGGTCGAACCAGTTGCCTTCCGGATCCATGGCCCGGTACTCGGCGAACGGGCGGTTGGTGAAGCGCTCGGCGGGCTCATCGGCGCCCGAGGCGACCAAAGCCGCGGATATCTCCGACGTGTCGGCGACGTGGAAACCGAAGTGGTTCATGCCCACGGGGGTGTCGCCGTCGAGTTGATGCTTGATCAGGGCGAGGGTGAGGTATCCGTCGGAGAGGAAGCAGCTGCCGTCGGGATCCCGGTGGAAGAGCTCCATGTCGAAGATTCCGCTGTAGAACTCGGCCAGTTTCTCGGGGTCACGGGCGACAATGGCCAGATGGCGCAGCTTGGGCCGGTCCGGGGTGGACGCGTCGGACATGGACAATTCCTCCAGCGGTCGGAAACCGGCGAGGTGGCCGGTCGGGGGTGGGAATCGTGGTGTGGAACGCGGTCATGCGCCCAGGTGTGCACGTGCCATCCGCCTCACACCGCCACCACGGACCTGGTCCGTATCCGCAGCGGGAGTTCGGCGCACGGAAGGTGAGGGCTCTCGGCTGGGGGCGGCGCCCAGGCGGCGAGGGCGTGGTACATCACGCCGCCGCGGCGTTCCAGGTAGCAGATGAGGTTGACGGGCCAGCCGGTGTTGCCGAAGACGTGCTGATCCATCGGGGTCGGGCGCTCGCTGAGGATGAACTGCCGTTCCTCCGGCGGTCCTATGCGATGCCAGTCGGGGTGCATGTGCACCGACCCCAGGATCTCCAGCCCGTCGGCCTCGGCCTCGCGCGAGGCCCTGAGCAGGTCGTGCGAGTCGATCCACCAGCCACGGGTCTCGTTCTCGTACGCCGGGCCGAAGAGCGGCACGATCGACTCGGTGAACTCACGGCGCGCGGCCGGGTCGGTGGTACGGGCATTGCGGCCGAACGCGACGCGCTCGACGGTCAATGTGGCGTGGTCCGCCGAACCCACGAGGAGAGCGAAGCACGGCAGTGGGCTCTCGGAGGTGATGCGCTGGTACTCACCGACGGCCACCTCGAGGAATGCATCGAGAGCCTGATCCTCTACCAGGACCGTACAACATTCACCTAAGTGCGACGCGCGCATGTCAAACCACCTCTGGGGTGTGGATGCCGAATGCGGTGGGGGAGCGGAGCCGTCGTACTGTACCCCGGTATTCTTTTGGGCTCAAACGGCATCGTGGTGTCGGCCTCAGAGGAAGCTGAGGCCCTGGGCGAGGGCGAGTTCGCCGGAGTAGTTGATGGTGTTGGTGGCCGAGCGCATGTACGCCTTCCAGGCGTCGGAGCCGGACTCCCGGCCGCCGCCGGTGTCCTTCTCGCCGCCGAAGGCACCGCCGATTTCGGCTCCCGAGGTGCCGATGTTGACATTGGCGATGCCGCAGTCGGAGCCCGCGGCGGACAGGAAGATCTCGGCTTCCCGCTGGTCGCGGGTGAAGATGCTGGACGACAGGCCCTGGGGGACGTCGTTGTGCAGTGCGATCGCCTCCTCGAGGGTGTCGTAGGTGAGGACGTACAGGATCGGGGCGAAGGTCTCCTCCCGTACGACGTCCGTCTGGGCGTCGACGCGGACGAGGACCGGCTCGACATAGGCGGCCGCGGGCGCGGCCTCGGCCAGGCGCCGGTTGCCGCCGGCCAGGATCTTGCCGCCCTGGGCCTGGACGCGGGTGAGGGCGCTGTTCATGGTGTCGAGGGCCGCGGCGGAGATGAGCGGGCCGACCAGCGTGGTGTCCTCGAACGGATCGCCGATGGGGAGCCTGCCGTAGGCGGCGGTCAGCCGCTCGATGAGGGTGTCGGCGATGTCGCGGTGGACGATGAGGCGGCGCAGCGTCGTACAGCGCTGGCCCGCGGTGCCGGCCGCGGCGAAGACGATGCCCTGGACGGCGAGGTCGAGATCGGCGGACGGGGCGACGATCGTCGCGTTGTTGCCGCCGAGTTCCAGCAGGCTGCGGCCGAAGCGGGCGGCGACGCGGGGGCCGACCTCGCGGCCCATGCGGGTGGAGCCGGTGGCGCTGACGAGGGCGACGCGCGGGTCGTCGACGAGCCCTTCTCCGACCGCGCGGTCGCCGAGCAGGAGGCGGTGCACGTCGCGCGGCGCACCGGCCTCGTCGGCGGCCCGGGCGAGCAGGTGGTCGCAGGCCAGGGAGATCAGCGGGGTGAGCTCGGAGGGCTTCCAGATCACGGTGTCACCGCAGACGAGGGCGACGGCGGTGTTCCACGACCACACGGCGGCGGGGAAGTTGAACGCGGAGATGACGCCGACCACACCGAGCGGGTGCCAGGTCTCGGCCAGCCGGTGGCCGGGGCGTTCCGAGGCGATCGTACGGCCGTAGAGCTGTCGGGAGAGGCCAACCGCGAAGTCGCAGACGTCGATCATCTCCTGGATCTCGCCGAGCGCCTCGGAGCGGATCTTGCCCGCCTCGATGGTGACGAGGTCGGCCAGATCGCTCTTGTGCTGGCGCAGCAACTCACCGAGGCGGCGCACGAGGTCACCACGGCGCGGCGCGGGGGTGGTCCGCCAGGTGAGGAAGGCCGCACGGGAGGCCGCGATGGCGTCTTCGGTGTCGGCTTCGGTGGCGGCCGTGAGCCCGAAGAGGTTCTCGCCGGTGAGTGGTGTGCGGGCGGAGAAGTCGCCGCCCTGGGCCACGTGGGCGCCGATGTGCTCGAGGGCGGCACGGGCGCGGGCGCGCAGGTCGTCCGTGGTGGGCAGTGCGGTGCTGGTCATGGCGGTCCTTCGGGGGTGAGGGTCAGCTGAGGGTGGCGTGCACGCCCAGCTCACGGGCGACGTGTGCGAGGGAGGCGTGCTGCTGCTGCTCGTAGAGGGCGAAGGGATCCAGGACGTCGCGGCCGATGGCGCCGGAGAGCCACTCGGCGTCGTAGGCGGTGCCCTGCCGGTCGCTGTGGCGGGTGCCCTCGCCGCTGAGGTTGGACTGGAAGATGCCGGCGGCGGAGCGGGGCAGGAAGTCCTCGTAGACGATGGGCTCGGCGCGTACCCAGCCCTCCCGCAGCAGCTCGCCGACCCCGGTGGGCGGCCGGTTGCCGTCGCGGGGCCGGTCGGGGCGGAGGTGGTAGGTGAAGTAGGCCAGCCCCTCGGCGGCCAGCTCCTGTTCGCTGCCGGGCAGATGCCGCTCCCACACCGCGCGCGCGATCTCACCGCGGGACGCCGAGGGGTTCCGGGACGCCTGCTCGTCCACCTGGCCGAGGAGTTCGTCGTAGTGGGCGCGGCCCTCGCGGGTGAGGGCGATGCCGCGGGCCTCGACCTCACCGAAGCGGACCCTCAGGGCGCCGCTGATGACGCTGCCGTCCGGGGTCCGCATCGCGCGGGGTTCGGCCAGGGCCCGGAAGGAGGTCTGCCGCAGCAGCACATCGGGGCCCTTCCAGGCCGGTGGGCCCTGGATGGTGTCGATCATCTCGACGCCTCGGTCGGTCATGCGCCGGTACAGCTCGTCGATGTCGAGGACGCGCGGGGTGAGGTGGTTGATGTGGGTGCTGCGCACACCGCCGATGTCCGCGGCCACGGCGGAGATCCGCTCCAGGGTCTCGTACCAGCTCTTGTCGACCGGCTCGGCGGACAGCTCGAACGCCCGCACGGCGAGTCGCAGGAACCGCTCGGCCTCCTCCTGGGGCAGTTCCCGCTCGGCGGTGGCACGGTCGGCCAGCGTGAGCAGCTCGGGGGGAAAGAGCTCACGGCCCGCGAGGAACGCTTCCAGGCGCGAGCGGAGCTCGGCGTCGAAGAACCGGGGATCGGCCGGGGTGAGCATGGAGGTGAACACCCGGAAGGGATTGCGCGCCAGCTCCTCGCCGTCGACCGGCCGGAAGGCGGTGGAGACGACGGGGACGGCGCTGGCCGCCGCCTCCCGCAGGTCGTAGAAGCCCACCGGCTGCATGCCGAGGGCGCCGAAGATCCGGGCCACCTGCCCCAACTCCCGTGGCGTGCCGACACGGATGGCTCCGTGCCGCTCGGCGGTCACCCGGGTGATGGACCCGAGGCGTTCGGCGTCGGCTCCCCGCGCGCGGAGCACGTCCTCGTTGACCTCGCGCGAGACGTCCACCAGCGTGGTGTAGGCGGGAACCTCCTGCCCGTACATCTCCGACAGCCGGGCCGCGAACGCGGCCCTCAGTTGCCACTGACTGAGCGTTGACATGGTTCGGCCTTTCGATCGGGGTGCACGGTTCACACCACGTGTGCTTCGGGGCGGATCCCGGCGCCGGGGCGGAACCGGTCGGCGCTGAGCGGGGAGATGTCGGTGAACGGCTCGCGCTCCAGGTACAGATCGCGCATGACCTCGCCGACCGCGGGCGCCTGAAGGAAGCCGTGGCCGGAAAACCCGGCCGCGTACAGGAAGTTGGGCAGCTCGCCGGAGCGGCCGATCAGCGCGTTGTGGTCCGGTGTGACCTCGTACAGACCGGCCCATCCGCCGGCGGTCTCCATGTCGGCCAGGGCCGGGGCGCGGTGGCGGGCGACGGTGCGGAACAGCTCCAGCCACTCCGGGGTCCAGGTGGTGTCGAAACCGTCCTCCTGGCCGGGGTCGGCCAGCCCGAGCAGCAGACCGTCGTCGCTGTTGTGGAAGTAGGCGGTCGAGGAGAAGTCGATGGTGAACGGGATGCGCGGGGCGGGTGGCGTGAGGGGCGCGGTGAACGCCAGCTGCCGTTTCACCGGCCGGACCGGGAGGCCGACACCGGCCATGTCCCCGATCCGCGCCGACCAGGCCCCCGCCGTGCAGATGACGGCGGAGCACGCGATGCGGCCGTGGCTGGTGTGCACCCCGACGACACGGTCCCCGGCCGTGTCCAGGCCGGAGACAGCGGTGTGAGTGGCGATGGTGACGCCGCCCCGCGCCGCGGCCCGCGCGTATCCCCGGACGACCGGCGCGGGGCGGGCGTGGCCGTCGGCCGGGGAGTACGCGGCGGCCACGAGGCCGTCGGTGCTGAGATAGGGACACAGGCGCTGGGCCTCTCCGGGGGCGATCATGCGGCTCGGCACGCCCAGGCCGTTCTGGAGCCGGACCCCGGCCTCGAACTCCCCCGCCTGCTGTGCGCTGTCGAGCAGGAAGAGGTAGCCGACGGTGTCGAGCCGGATGTCGGCGCCGGGCCGGTGGCGGAACTGCTGGTAGGCACGCAGGCTTCGGCCGCCCAGCTCGATGTTGAGCGGATCGGAGAACTGAGCGCGCACCCCGCCGATCGGCTTTCCCGAACTGCCGCAGCCGAGGTCGCCGCGCTCGACGACGACGATGTTCGTCACCCCGGCCTCGGCGAGGTGAAACGCGGTGCTCGTACCCATCACGCCGCCACCGATGATCACCACATCGGCGGAGGCGGGAACGGTGCGGAAGACGGAGGAGGACAACAGACCACTCCCTTCCAGGGACCACCTGGCCGGACGAGGACGGGTCCATGCCCGGGGGCGGCAGGGCTGTCAGGACAGACCGATGCCGATCAGCTATCTCTGCGTCATCGTGCGGCACACCAAACCAATCAGGTGCCCCGCGCATACGTCATGGGCCTGGACATGGGCCTGACCGAGAACGACGCGGCCATCATCCAGGACGAACTCGGAGACCGCGGCGCGGCCGTCGGCACCCCGGCCACCTCGGGGGAATGGCCTATGACGAACTCGGCGTCACCGGCTATGGAGTGGCCGAGGCCGCCGACGCGGCCGCTCAGCACCTCCGGCTGCCCCTCGGCGGCGCTCGGGTCGCCATCCAGGGGTTCGGAGCCGTCGGCCACGCCGCCGCCGGGCGGTTCGCCGAACTCGGCGCCACCGTCGTCGCCGTGTCCACCGCCGAGGGAGCCCTCCACGACCCCGCACGGCTGGACGTGCCCGCCCTGAGGGCCGCGCGGGAGGAGCACGGCGACGACTTCGTCACCCGCCACCACCATGGCGTCGTCATACCACCCGGCCAGGAGCTCACCGCCGGCGGCACTGCACGCGCCAACGCCGTCACCGTTCTCGAAGAGGCCCAGCGTCGCGCCACCACCCCGCACATCGCCGGGCGCGGCCTCGCCGAGGACCGCGTCCGCGCCGCGATGCGCAGCAAGGGCCGCATCGGCCGTTGAGGCCAATCGCCGTCATCACGCCCCCGGAACCGCGATCGGCATGGACCACAAAAAGAATCACGATTCTGTTAGTGTGCTCAACAAGCAGAATACATATTCCTTTTGAGAGGGGGCGCGGTGCCGCGACTCACCGACGCGCGCAAGGAACTCCGGCGGACCCAGATCGCCGAGGCCGCCGTGCGCTGCTTCGGCCGCAACGGCCTGGAGCGGACCTCGATCGCCGACATCACCGCGGAGTCCGGCCTCTCGGCCGGTTCGATCTACGCCCACTACCGCAACAAGGCCGACCTGGTCCAGGCCGCCGCCCGTGAGGTGCTCGCCAAGCGCGCCGAGGTCCTCGGCGAGTACGCCGCGAGCGACACTCCGCCCGGCCCCGACGAACTGCTCGCCCGCCTGGTCGCCGCGATCGACCCCGCCGAGGCCCGGGTCGGCGTGCAGACCTGGGGCGAGGCGACCACCGACCCGGCCATCCGCGACATCGTCCTCGACATGACGGACCGGATGCGGGCGATGCTGCACGACTGCGTGACGGCGTGGCTGGTGAAGGTCGAGCATCAGGAGCCGGCCGGGGCCCCTGAGCGCGCCGCCCCGATCGCCCACCGGGTGATGGCGCTCTACCAGGCCCAACTGCTGTACACCGCCTTGCGATCACCGACCGAGGAGACAGCGCCATGACCATCCCGACCGCTTCGTTCGCCGGCCGCACCGTATTCCGGATCGGCTATGGCGCGTTGCAGCTCGAGCGCCTGCGCGACCGCCGTGGCGAGGCCGTCGAACTGCTGCGCCGCGCGGTCGAGCTGGGTGTCGACCATGTGGACACCGCCGAGTTCTACGGTTTCGGTTTCGCCAACGACGTGATCCGCGAGGCCCTGCGCCCCGAGGACGACGTCCTGGTCGTCACGAAGGTCGGCGCCGACCCCGACCCCGGCGGGCAGCTGCCGCTGCGTCTGGCGCAACGGCCCGAGCAACTGCGCGCCAGCGTCGAGGACAACCTGCGCAGCCTCGGCGTCGACCGGCTCCCGGTGGTCAACCTCCGCCGCCTGGACACCGGCCCCGGTCTGCGCCCCGAGGGCGACCAGGTCGTCGACCTCGACGACCAGCTCGCGATGATGACCGCCCTGCGCGACCAGGGCAAGATCGGCGCGATCGGCCTGAGCAGCGTCACCCTCGACGGCCTGCGCCGCGCCCTGCCGGCCGGTATCGCGTGTGTGCAGAACGCGTACGGTCTCGCCTCCCGCGACGACGAGGACATGCTCGAACTGTGCGCGGTGGAGGGCATCGCCTGGGTGCCGTTCTTCCCGCTCGGCGGGGCCTTCCCGGGCCTGCCCAAGGCCACCGAGGAACCGGCCGTTCGGGCCGCGGCCGAGTCCCTGGGCGTCACGCCCGCCCAGGTCGGCCTCGCCTGGCTGCTGCACCACGCCCCGAACGTGCTGCTCATCCCCGGCACCGCCGACGCCGGCCACCTCGAGGCCAACATGGCGGTCGGCGAGATCAGCTTCGACGCCGCGACCCTCGCCACCCTCGATGCCATCGAGTCCCGCTCCAGCGAGGTCCCCATCGGCTGACCGGAACCAACGCGACCAGGGTCGCGACCACACGCCGGACGCCCGACGGAACGCCGGGCAGCGCCGGGAAACCCCGCTCCACCAGGCTCTGAGGACGGATCATGAAGGCCATCATCTACCGCGACAACGGCGACCCCGACGTTCTTCGGCTCGTCGACCGTGACCTGCCCACGCCCGGCCCCGGCGAGGTCCGCGTCCGGATCGCCGTGTCCGGGATCAACCCGACCGACTGGAAGGCCCGCTCCGGCGCCACAGGCTCCAAGCAGTTCCCCGAGGTCACCCCGCATCTCGATGGCGCCGGCACGATCGACGCCGTCGGTGAGGGGGTCGACCGGAGCCGGGTCGGTCAGCGGGTCTGGCTCTTCCTGGCCGCCGCCGGGCGACCCACCGGCACCGCCGCCGAGTTCACCGTCGTGCCCGCCGAGCGGGCCGTGCCGCTGCCCGACGAGGCCGGTTTCGACATCGGCGCCTCACTCGGTGTCCCCGCCCTCACCGCGCACCGCGCGCTCACCGTCGACGAGGACGGGCCGCGCCGTCTGCGGCCCGGGGCGCTCGACGGCAAGGTGGTGCTCGCCGCTGGCGGGGCCGGGGCGGTCGGGCACGCGGTGATCCAGCTCGCCCGATGGGCCGGCGCGACCGTGATCAGCACGATCAGCGGCCCGGAGAAGGCCCGGCTGGCCACCGCGGCCGGGGCCCATCACGTGATCAACTATCGCGAGGGCGACCCGGCCGCCGAGATCCGCGAAATCGCCCCGGACGGCGTCGACATCGTCGCCGAGGTGGCGCTGGGCGCGAACCTCGCACTGGACATGGCCGTGCTGAGGACGCGCGGCACGATCTCGACCTACGGCAATGACGGCGGCAAGCCGGTCGAACTGGACGCGATGCGGGCCATGGTGCTGAACACGCGCTTCCAGTTCGTGGTGCTGTACACGGTCGGTTCGGAGGCGCTCGCCGCGGCCACCCAGGACGTCGACGCCGCGGTGCGCGGCGGCGCGCTGCCGGTCGGCGAGGAGCACGGCCTGCCGCTGGTCCGCTTTCCGCTCGCCCGCACCGCCGACGCGCACCGAGCGGTGGAGAGCGGTGCGGTCGGCAAGGTCCTGGTGGACCTCACGTCGTGACGGCCACCAGGACCTCACGTCGTGACGGCCACCAGGACCTCACGTCGTGACGGCCACCAAGACCTCACGTCGTGACGTCCGGTCGGCCGCCGTGTGAAGGTCCGGGCGGAACGCCATGGCCCGAGTCCACCATCGCTCACCGGCCTCCGGAGGTCAGAGGCTGGTGAGCAGGGCGTCGAGCGGGGCGGGTACGCGGTCGTCGTCGAGGGCCTCGACGAGGACGCGGCCGTAGCGGATCTTGCGTCCCTTCTTCGTGCCGAGGAAGCGCCGGAACTGCTGCTGTGAGGTGCGGCCCTGCTGTGCGGGCTGGCGCAGGAAGGTCTGCAGGGCGCGCAGGTCGCCCTCCGTCCGGACGAGCTCCGCCACCCGGGTCACGCCCAGCGCGCGGATGAGCTCGTCCTCCAGATCCGCCGCGCAGACGAAGAACTCCTGCCGCGCCGCGCCGGCCCGCTCCAGACCGCGGGTGTAGAAGCGGCGCTCCGCCTCGTCGCACAGCCCGGTGAGGCGGAGGCCCAGGCCGGGCGGCCCGAGGAGGCGGGCGAAGCGTGCGACGCTCATGGCACCGCCCATCGGCAGGACACAGACTCCCTCGGCCACCAGGTCCCGGCCGCGGCGCGCGGCCAGCGCGCCGACCGCCGCGGCGTCGCTCGGCCCTTCGAGCAGGATGACCGCCCGGACGGGCAGCCGCGCGGCCAGCTCGCGCGCGGGGCCGCCGGGCCCACCGGCCGCCCACGCGGTGACCGCCTGCCGGAACGCCCCCATGTCAGCCATGAGACGAGTCTCCGGTCCTTCCGGCCGCCACGCCAGGGATTTTCCCCGTTTCCGGACCGACTGTTCCGCGTACTTGGTCCAGCTCAGTGGCCCCGTCCCGGTCGCGGCGCTCTCGCCAGGGGTGGTTCGTCAGCGCTCACCTCGATCTAGCGGTATTGTCTAGAAGTAGAAATTCGGTCGATTGATATGAGCGCGGGACACGGCCCGGCCCTACTCGAGAAGACGGACGACACTCCATGACCACCACCTCCACCACTGCCGGGACGCTGGCCGACCCCGACACCCCGTTCGCGGTGGTCGACGTACACAAGGCCCTGCGGAACATCGAGCGCCTCGCCGCCAGGGCCGACCACCTCGGCGTCACCCTGCGGCCGCACGTCAAGACGGCCAAGAGCCTTCATGTCGCCGCACTCATGGCCAGCGGCGCCCCTCACCCCGTCACCGTGTCCACGCTCGCCGAAGCCGAGGCGTTCGCCGACGGCGGCTACACCGACATCACCTACGCCGTCGGCATCGACCCCCACAAACTGCCCCGTGTGATCGCCCTGTTGCGCCGTGGCATCACCCTCCGCGTCCTCCTCGACAGCGCCGAGCAGGCCGCCTTCGTCGCGGAAGCCTCCCGCCGGGCCGGTATACGCGTACCCGCGCAGATCGAGATCGACTGCGACGGCCACCGCGGCGGCCTCAAGACCGATGACCCCGCACTCCTCGGCATCGGTCGCACCCTGCACGACGCCGGATGCCTGGACGGCGTGCTGACCCACGCGGGCGAGTCCTACTTCGCCCACTCGGCGGAGGAGCGGCGGCTGGCGGCGAACAACGAACGCGACACCGCCGTCGCCGCCGCCCGGAAGCTGCGCGCCACCGGGCTGCCCGTCGCGACCGTCAGCGTCGGCTCGACCCCCACCGCACACGCCGCCGAGGACCTCACCGGCGTCACCGAACTGCGCGCCGGCAACTATGTCTTCTTCGACCTGGTCATGGCCGGTCTCGGGGTGTGCCGGATCGACGACCTCGCGCTGTCGGTCGTCGTCACCGTCATCGGACACCGCCCCGAGTACGGATGGATCGTCACCGACGGCGGCTGGATGGCGATGTCGCGCGACCGCGGCACGGCGGCCCAGCCCCAGGACCAGGGGTACGGCCTGGTCGCCGACCTGGCCGGGCGCCCGATCCCGGGCCTGGTCATGAGCGCCGCGAGCCAGGAACACGGCACCATCACCGCCCGCGACGGCGCCACCCTGCCCGACCTGCCCATCGGCACCCGGCTGCGGATCCTGCCCAACCACGCCTGCGCCACCGCCGCACAGCACCGCGGCTACCACGTCATCGACAGCGGCCGGACGGCGACGGACGCACCCGCCGTCCACGCCGTCTGGAACCGCGTCAGCGGCTGGTGACCGGCCGGCCAGTCCGGCCGATGCCGTACCGCACGCCATCGGCCCGCGGTCCGCCCGGAGGCTTTGGGAGGTGAGCGAGGAACTGCTTCTGACATGAGCCCCAGCGGGCCGCGGCTACCGCCCGTCAGGTCACCAGACCCTGGCGGTAGGCGTAGACGACCGCTTGCACACGGTCGCGGAGCCCGAGTTTGGTGAGGATGCGTGACACGAAGGTCTTGACGGTCTCCTGGCTGATCACCAGTGTCGCGGCGATCTCGCTGTTGGACAGGCCGTGCGCGATGAGACGGAGGACCTCCAGCTCGCGAGGGGTCAGCGGGATGTCCCTCGGGGCGTCCTCGGGAGGCCGGATCCGGGCGGCGTACCTGCCCACGAGCTGGCGCGTCACATCGGGGTCCAGCAGGGCCGCGCCGGTGGCCACGGTCCGGATCCCGTGCAGCAGTTGGGACGGCGGCGCGTCCTTGAGCAGGAACCCACTCGCTCCCGCGCGCAGCGCCTCGTAGACATAGGTGTCCAGGTTGAACGTGGTCACCACCAGCACCTTGACCGGACGCCGCACCCCCGCTCCGGCCAGCAGGCGGGTGGCCTCGATGCCGTCGAGCACCGGCATGCGGACGTCCATCACCACCACGTCCGGGTGCAGCCGGCCGGCGAGGTCGACCGCCGTCCGGCCGTCCTCGCACTCACCCACCACCTCGAGGTCGGGCTGGGCGTCGATGATCGTCACCAGCCCGGTGCGGACCAGCACCTGGTCATCGCAGACCAGGACCCTGATCGACCCGGTCACGAGGGGCTCCCCGTGGGTATGCGCGCCCGGACGACGAAGCCACCGCCGGGCCGGGCGCCCGCGCTGAAGTCGCCGCCGAGGACGTCGACCCGTTCGCGCAGACCGGCCAGCCCCCGCCCGCTCCCGCCGGGCGCGGCGGGGGCCCGGGAACCGGCACCGTCCGTGCCGACTTCCACGGTGATCTCCTTCTCCCCGTGGTGGACCCGGACCGAAGTGCGGCTGCCGTGGGCGTACTTGAGGGCGTTCGTCAGGGTCTCCTGTACGACCCGGTAGGCCACCAGGTCGGCGCTGCCGGTCGACTCCGCCGGTGTGCCCTCCTCGGTGAACTCCACCGGCTGCCCGGACCGGCGGGTCCGCTCCACGAGCGTGTGCAGCCTGCCGACAGTCGGTGCCGTGGCCCCGGTGCCGTGGTCGGGGTTGATCAGGTCGAGCAGGTGCCGCAGATCGGTGGTGGCACGTCTGCCGGTCTCGGTGACCGCGGTCAGGGCCTGGTCCAGGCGCTCGGGCGCGGCGGTGAGATAGCGCGCGGCCTCGGCCTGCACAACCATCGCCGTCACATGGTGGGTCACCACGTCGTGGAGCTCACGGGCGATGCGGGCGCGTTCGGCGGTGCGGGTGTCCTCGGCGACACGGCGGCGGCGCTCGGCCTCCGCGACCCGGGTGGAGCGCAGCCACGACCCCATGCCCCAGGGGAGGACCAGCGCCAGGTAGTACATCACGAACTCGCTCGGCGCCTCGGCGCCCGAACCGAGCCGGTGGAGCGCGACCGCCAGCGGCACGTACGCCGCGGAGAACACCAGCGCGGTGACGCGCCGGTGCCGCTCCAGATGGGAGCCCACGCTCAGCAGCGCGATGGGCATCGCGGTGCCCGCGAACGAGTGGTAGCCGCGGAGCTGGTCGACGGCGAAGCCGAGCGACACCAGACCGAGGCAGACCACCGGCCACCGCCGGCGCACGGCGAGCGGGAGGCACTGGAGGGCGACCGCCACGATGGCCGCCGCGTCGAAGGGGCGGGGCGGCAGGCCGCCCAGCTGCGTCCCGTGATGGTGGAACTCCGGGATGAGCGACCCGGCGAGGATCAGCAGGCCGAGCGGGAGATCCCGGACCGTCACATCGAACCGGTGCCATATCTCCGGGGCGCGCCGAACACTGATCACCGGGTGAGTGTAACGGTGGTGGCGGACCGGAACGGGACGCCACCACACGGCGGTTCCCCCGCCCCCGCCCAGTGTCCCGCAGATACGGAACGACGGTCATGACGGAGGAGGCGTCGCGGTCGCGCCATGAGCGTTCCCTGGATCCGGCCCGCGATCGGCGGCACATCGGCCTACTCCAGGCGCCACAGGTGGATCGTCCTGTCCTGGAAGCCGAGAGTGGCGAGGGTGCGGCCGTCGGGGCTGAAGGCGAGCTGGGCGATGGCGGAACCGGGGTTGGGGATGGCGGCTCGGTGCTTGTGGGTGGAAGCGTCCCACAGGCGCAGGCCGGTGTAGTCGGCGGTGAGGACGGTCTCGCCGTCCGTACTGTAGGCCAGGCCGGTGACGGCGCCACTGTGACCGCCGAGCGGTTTGCCGCGCTCCTTGCCCGTCCTCGTGTCGAAGAAGCCGACTTCCGTGGAGTCGTTGGCGACGGCCAGGGTCGCGCTGTCCGGGCTGAACACCATGTGGTCGGCGCCGCCGAAGAAGTCGTTCGACGGTCGAGGCCGTTGTTTCCGGGTGGCCACGTCCCACAGCCGTACGCCGTCCATACCGGACTCGTCCACGCTGGCCAGCGTCTTCCCGTCCGGGCTGAACACCAGCTCGTGGGCGCCCGCCGTCTCAAGTGGCGCGCCCTTGCGCTGATGGGTGGCCGCGTCGTAGAAGCGGATCTGCTGGTCGATGAAGCCACTGGTGGCAAAGAGCGTGCCGTCCGGGCTGAAGGCGATCGTCTCGAAGGACAGAAAGGGATCGTCGTGCTGGGCGATCTCCTCGCCGTGCGGGCGCAGGGTGGTCGCGTCCCAGAACTGGGCTCTGCTCTCGTGACCGGTCGCCACCGTCCGGCCGTCCGGGCTGAAGGCCACTCCCTCGAAGACGACGAGCGAGGAGAGCAGGGCCTTCGCCCGCTGTTTGCGGGTGGCCACGTCCCACAGCCGCAGCACTCCGTCCTGGGCTTCGCTGGAGGCCAGGGTCTTCCCGTCCGGGCTGAAGCGCAGCGTGCCGATCTCGCCCTTGTGCCCCTCGAGGGTGGCCAGCGGGCGCAGTCGGGGACGGGCGGGGAT
>NZ_JAEEAP010000629.1 GCF_016103465.1 Streptomyces sabulosicollis | reverse complement strand
GAGCGGGCACGGCCCCGGGCGGGGAGGCATAGCCGCAGGAGTGGCAGATCTTCCACCCGTCCTGGTTCACGGCGAGTTGGCCGCCACAGCTCGGGCACTGCTCGGAGCTCATGATCGTTCCTTTGGTTCACGCGCGCGGAGTGGTGCGGGCCACCCGTGCGCTCAGATTTCCTTGTGGGGCGGATGCCCCGCAATAGTCAGAACAAGCCGCGTTGAGGTACGAGCCCCGGACGGAGCGCGTTCACACGGGGCGCGCGGTGTTACCGGGGGGTCTTCTCCGCATACGCTGCTCGCGCCCCCTCGTGCGCCGCTTGAACGCTTGACACCGATGGGCCGGTTGTGGCGGGTGCACACGAGGAGTGGCGGGTGCACACGACGAAGCGGGCGGGGAGCCGGTGAAGGCTCCCCGCCCGCGTCGATCAGGGGCGTTGGGGTGGGTCAGCTGATGGACTTGATCAGCTCACCGTTGGCGGTGTCGCCGCTGAGCTCCCAGAAGAAGGTGCCGCCCAGGCCCTGCTGCCGCTTGTAGTTCATCTTCCCGGCGATGGTGGCGGGGGTGTCATAGCTCCACCACTGGTTGCCGCAGTGTGCGTAGGCCGTGCCCGCGACCGTGCCGGTCGCCGGGCAGGAGCCCTTGAGCACCTTGTAGTCCTCGATGCCCGCCTCGTAGGTGCCGGGCGCTGCGCCGGTCGCCGTGCCACCGGGGGCGTCCTGGGTGACGCCGCTCCAGCCGCGTCCGTAGAAGCCGATGCCCAGCAGCAGCTTCGAGGCCGGGACGCCGAGGCTCTTGAGCTTGCTGATGGCGGCGTCGGTGTCGAAGCCCTGCTGCGGAATGCCGTTGTAGGAGTTGAGCGGGGAGTGGGGGGCGGTGGGGCCCTGCGCGGCCCATGCGCCGAAGAAGTCGTACGTCATCGGGTTGTACCAGTCTACGTACTGCGCGGCGCCCGCGTAGTTGGCGGCCTCGATCTTGCCGCCGGAGGAGGCGTCGGCCGTGATCGCCGCGGTCACCAGGTTGGACGAACCGAACTTGGCGCGCACCGCGGACATCAGGTTCTTGAAGGCGTCCTTACCGCTGGTGTCACAGCCCAGACCGCAGGCGTTGGGGTACTCCCAGTCGATGTCGATGCCGTCGAAGACATCCGCCCAGCGCGGGTCCTCGACCAGGTCGTAGCAGGACTGGGCGAAGGCCGCGGGGTTCTTGGCGGCCTCGGTGAACCCGGCGGACCAGGTCCAGCCGCCGAAGGACCACAGCACCTTCAGGCCGGGGTGGAGCTTCTTGAGCTTGCGCAGCTGGTTGAAGTTGCCGCGCAGGGCGCCCGCGTCCCAGGTGTCGGCCTTGCCGTCGACGCTGGTCGCCGCGTCGTACGCCTTGTCGTAGTCGGCGTAGGCGTCGCCGATGGCGCACTTGCCGCCGGTGACATTGCCGAAGGCGTAGTTGATGTGGGTGAGCTTGGCGGCCGAGCCCGAGGTCTCGACGTTCTTGACGTGGTAGTTGCGCTGGTAGATGCCCCATTCGGTGAAGTAGCCGACGACCTTGTCCCCGGCGGCCTTCGTGGTGGGGGTCTTGGCGGCCTTGGGCGTGGCCTGGGATATGTCGGCGCTCCGGGGTTCACCGGCCGCTGCCGAGCCCGCGAGCAGAGTGGCGGTGAGGACCGCCGTACAGATCGCCGCGAGCGCGGCGGACAGTCTGCCTGGTCTGAGCATGGAATCTCCTCGGTGGGGGGTGAGGGGAGAGTGAACTGCCCGACGACCTGCCCATAGCTTGACATGAACGCGCAGGGCAGGGTGGGGAAAAGGTAGAAGGACTAGACCAGTGGGGTCAATGGTCTGGGCCAATTTGCTCAATGCGTGCGACGTTGGGGGAAGTGCGCGGAGGAAGGTGGTGGGTGTACATGTGCGAAATTGGTTGAAGATCGGGCGACCGGTACCGGATGGCTCCGGATCGGGCATACTCCAACCGCCGCAGTGCAGGTCATCACCGTTCGCGATCCGACGGAGAGACCGGCCGGCGGCAGCATCACCGGCGGCGCCGCCCCACCCCGGCGCACGCCGCCGCAGCGCCTGACCAGGGGAGAGGAGAGCGCCGCCATGACCGATCACGGCCCGCAGCCGGTGGAGCGTGAGCTGCCCACCGAAGAGGCCCGCGACCTGATCTCGCTCGTCCGCGAGCTGATCGAACGGGAGATCAAGCCCCGGGCCGCCGAGGAGGAGGCCGCCGGGCGCTTCCCCCGCGAGCTGTTCACCCTGCTGTCCGAGTCCGGGCTGCTGGGGCTGGTCCACCCCGAGGAGTTCGGCGGCGGCGACCAGCCGTACGAGGTCTATCTGCAGGTCCTGGAGGAGCTCGCCGCGGCCCGGCTGACCGTCGGCCTCGGCGTCAGCGTCCACACCCTGGCCTGCCACGCCCTGGCCGGCTACGGCAGCAAGGAGCAGCTGGCCGAGCACCTCCCCGCGATGCTGGGCGGCGGGCTGCTCGGCGCGTACTGCCTCTCCGAGCCCTCCTCCGGCTCCGACGCGGCCGGGCTCACCACCCGGGCCACCCGCGATGGGGACACCTGGACGCTCGAGGGCACCAAGGCGTGGATCACCCACGGCGGCATCGCCGACTTCTACACCGTGCTCGCCCGCACCGGCCCCGAGCGCACCCGCGGCATCAGCGCCTTCCTCGTGCCCGCCGACGCTCCGGGGCTCTCGGCGGCCGCGCCCGAGCACAAGATGGGCATGGCCGGTTCGCCGACCGCCCAGATCCACCTCGACGGGGTCCGGGTCCCCGACGCCCGCCGCATCGGCGAGGAGGGCCAGGGGTTCGCGATCGCCCTGTCCGCCCTCGACGCGGGCCGCCTCGGCATCGCGGCCTGCGCCGTCGGCGTCGCCCAGGCGGCGCTGGACGAGGCGCTCGCGTACACCGCGCAGCGGCGGCAGTTCGGCAGGCCGATAGCCGACTTCCAGGGGCTGCGCTTCATGCTCGCCGACATGGCCACCCAGATCGAGGCCGGGCGCGCCCTGTACCTGGCGGCGGCGCGGCTGCGGGACGCGGGGCGGCCGTTCTCCAAGCAGGCGGCGATGGCCAAGCTGTTCTGCACGGACGCGGCGATGCGGATCACCACCGACGCCGTCCAGCTGCTGGGCGGTTACGGCTACACGGCGGACTTCCCGGTGGAGCGCTATATGCGCGAGGCGAAGGTCCTCCAGATCGTGGAGGGCACCAACCAGATCCAGCGGGTGGTGATAGCCCGCGCTCTCGCGGGACCTGAGACGAGCTGAGCGGGGTGTTTCGGTGGGGGGCGCGGCCCGCGCCCCCGCCGTTTCTCTACCGCCGCGTCACGGGGAAGCGCACCGGCCGCGAGCCGGGGCCGCCGAGGTGGGAGAACGGCTGCTTCCGCCAGTCCAGGCCCTCCGGAAGCGTCAGCAGCAGCGCGGCGTCCCGCTCGTGCGCGTCCAGCGACGCGTCGGCGGGCTCGGCGTCGGCCACCCGGCGGCCGGTGCCGGCGCAGACCGTGAGCCCGAACGGGTCCCACGGGGACGAGCACAGCGCGTGCTCGGGAAGGACGTCCTCGTCGGCGAGGAGTGCGATGGGGCGCGCGCAGTCCGGGCAGATCACCCGGAACATCTCATAGGTGTCGTGGTTCTCGTCGGTATCGATGTCGCCTGCGTCGAGGCGCTCGAGATGAGGCATGAGTTTCCCCCTCGGGTGGGCTGGCCAGGCGCGTCGGCCTCGACCACAGCAAGCATTTCCCTCGCGGCCGCATAGGTAATCGCCACATCTCATAGGACACCCATCAGGAGATGTGGCGTTCGTCACATGCCCGGTGCAGGTGCGGCGTAGCAGCGCCTATGTCCGCTGTGCCCACCCGTTGTGCCGGAGCCCTCCCGACCACATAAGGTGATCGGCTGTGGAGGAGTTGGACAGACAGATCGTGGAGCTGCTCGTCAAGGACGGGCGGATGAGCTACACGGACCTGGGCAAGGCCACCGGCCTGTCCACGTCGGCCGTGCACCAGCGGGTTCGCCGCCTCGAACAGCGGGGTGTGATCCGCGGCTATGCCGCCGTCGTGGACCCCGAGGCCGTCGGGCTCCCCCTCACCGCGTTCATCTCGGTCAAACCCTTCGACCCCAGTGCGCCCGACGACATCTCCGAGCGGCTCGCCGAGGTGCCCGAGATCGAGGCGTGCCACAGCGTCGCGGGCGATGAGAACTACATCCTCAAGGTGCGCGTCGCGACCCCGCTGGAGCTGGAGCACCTGCTCAGCCGGATCCGCTCGCTGGCCGGCGTCTCCACCCGCACCACCGTGGTCCTCTCCACCCCCTACGAGGCGCGCCCGCCGCGTGTCTGAACCTCCTTCCGAGACCCCCTCACCTGATACCCCCATCGAGGCAGCCCGCCGTGAACGACCC
>NZ_JAEEAP010000628.1 GCF_016103465.1 Streptomyces sabulosicollis | reverse complement strand
ACTCGACTGGTCGTCGGCAGCGTCAGATGGGTATAAGAGACAGGTGTTGTTGGGGGTGGTGAAGGCGGGGGCGGGGTTTGTTCCGGTGGATCCGGCGTATCCGGTGGAGCGGATCGGGTGGATGGTGGAGGACGCCGGGCCGGTGCTGGTGGTGTGCTCCGAGGGGACGCGGGCGTTGGTTCCCGCCGGGGTGGAGTGTCTGGTGTTGGGGCGGGCTGAGGTGGTGGCGGAGCCCGCGCCTGTGGTGTCCGTGGGTGTTGATGATGTGGCGTATGTGATTTACACGTCGGGGTCGACGGGTCGGCCGAAGGGTGTGGCGGTGACGCATCGTGGTATCGGCAATCTGGCGGTGGCGCAGATCGAGCGGTTTGTGGTGGGTGCTGATGCGCGGGTGCTGCAGTTGGCGTCGCTGAGTTTCGACGCGGCGGTGTCCGAGATGTGTATGGCGTTGTTGTCGGGTGCTGCGTTGGTGGTGGCGGGTGCGGACCGGTTGCCGCCGCGGGGGTCGTTGAGTGAGGTGGTGGGGGAGTTCGGTGTTACGCATGTGACGGTGCCGCCGTCGGTGTTGGCGACGGTGGAGGAGTTGCCGGGGGGTCTGCGGACGCTGGTGGTGGCGGGTGAGGTGTGTCCGTCGGGGTTGGTGGAGCGGTGGGCGCCGGGGCGTCGGATGGTGAATGCCTACGGGCCGACCGAGGTGACCGTGTGTGCCACGATGAGCGCCCCGCTGGAGCCGTCCGGCCCGGTGACCATCGGCCGTCCGATCGCCAACACGCGGGTGTTCGTGCTGGATGAGCGCCTCCGGCCCGTGCCCGACGGCGTGGCAGGCGAGTTGTATGTCGCGGGTCCGGGGCTCGCGCGTGGCTACCTCGGCCGTCCGGGGCTGACGGCGGAACGGTTCGTGGCCTGCCCGTTCGCCGCACCGGGCGGGCGGATGTATCGCACGGGTGACCTCGCCGCGTGGACGGCCGATGGCGAGCTGGTCTTCGGCGGGCGTGCGGATGAGCAGGTGAAGGTGCGTGGTTTCCGGGTGGAGCCGGGTGAGATCGAGGCCGTGCTCGCCGGGCACCGGAGTGTCGGTCACGTGGCCGTCGTCGTACGGGAGGACCGGCCCGGGGACCGGCGGCTCGTGGCCTATGTCGTCCCGCAGGGAGACGTGGACACCGTTGGGCTTCGGGAGTACGTGGCCGAGCGGCTGCCGGACCACATGGTCCCCGCCGCGATCGTCGCCCTGGACGCGCTCCCGGTCACGGTGAACGGCAAGCTGGACCGCGCCGCCCTCCCCGCCCCCGACTTCACCGACGCCGCCCAGGGGCGCGGTCCGCGGACGCCCACCGAGGAGCTGCTCTGCCGACTCTACGGCGAGATCCTCGGCCTGGAGCGGGTCAGCGCGGAGGCATCCTTCTTCGAGCTCGGCGGCGACTCGATCCTGACCATGCTGCTGGTGTCGGTCGCCCGGCGCGCCGGACTGGTGATCGCCCCGTACCAGGTGTTCGAGCTCGCCACCCCGGCCCGCCTCGCCGATGTCGCCGAACCGCTGGACAAGGGCGCCACGGCGGGCGACCGGGCGCGGGGCGCCGGGTACCTGCCGCTCTCCCCGGCCATGCACGACCTACTGGACCGCGAGGCGCTTCGGGGACCCGCGAGACGCGGGGTGGCCGCGGGATTCCACTCGGCCGTGCTGGACGTCCCGGCCGGGCTGGACCTGGACGACATCGTCCGGGCCGTGCGGGACCTCGCCGATCGCCACGACGTGCTGCGGGCCCGGCTGGAGACCGTGCCGGAGCGGCGGCTGACCGTGCCCCCGGCGGGGTCGGTGTCCGTCCGGCCGTGGACACGGCGGGTGGCGACGGAGGGCATCGACGCCGATCGCCTCCAGCGGCTGCTCGCCGCCGAGTCGGCCGCGGCCGGACGGCGGCTGGACCGACGGGCCGGGGTGATGGCCCAGGCCGTGTGGTGTGACAGCGGGCCGGACGCCCCCGGGCGACTGCTCGTCGTGGCGGACCGGCTGGTGGTCGATGCGGTGTCCTGGCGGATCCTGCTGGAAGACGTAACCGCCACGGTCGCCGGGCGGGAAACGGCGGCCGTCCCGACGTCGTTCCGCCACTGGACGCGGACCATGGCCGCACAGGCCGACAGTCCGCGACGGCGTGCGGAGCTGCCCGCCTGGACCGAACTCCTCGCCGCCGGTGACCCGTTGCTCACCACCCGGCCCGCAGACCCGGACCGCGACGCGCACGCCCCCGTACGGCGCGCATCCGTACACCTCCCGGCCGAGACCGCGTCGGCGGTGCTGACCGGACTGCCGGAAGCGTTCCACACCGGCGCCGAGACCGTCCTGCTGACCGGGCTGACCGCGGCCCTCGCCACCTGGCGCGCCGGCCAGGACCGGACCGGTGGCTTCCTCGTGGACGTGGCGGTGCCGGACCACGGACGTGGCGCCCTGGGCGGCGGCGCCGATCTCTCCCGCACCGTGGGCTCGTTCGCCCACCGCCACCCCGTACGGCTCGACACCGGGCCCCTTGACCTCGCGGAGATCCGCCTCGGCGGCCCCGCCGCGGGCCGGGCCGTGCGGCGGATCAAGGAACAGCTGCGGGCCGTCCCCGGCGATGGACTCGGCTACGGCCTGCTGCGCCACCTCAACCCCGACACCGCCGCCACCCTCGCCGCCCTGCCCACTCCGCAGCTGGGCTTCACCGCCCCGGGCGACGATGAGCAGCCGTCCACCCACCCGCTCGAGGCGGCGGCCCGCCTCGAGGGAGCCGAACTGGTCCTCAGCCTGGACTGGCCGGAGCCCCTCCTCACCGAACCGGACGCCCGGCGGCTGCTCGAAGCGTGGGCGGAGACGCTGTCCGGTCTCGCCGCACACCCCGGCGGCGGCCACACGCCGTCCGACTTCCCGCTGATGGCGCTCGACCAGGCCCAGATCGAGGAGTTGGAGGCCGAGGTGGCGGGCGGCGTGGTCGACGTACTGCCGCTGTCCCCGCTCCAGGAGGGCCTGCTCTTCCACGCGACGTTCGATGAGCGGGAGCGGGACATCTATGTGGAGCAGAAGGTCCTGGAGCTGGAAGGACCCCTGGACGTAAGGACGTTGCGCGCCACCTGGCAGGCGCTCGTCGAGCGGCACGGCAGCCTGCGCACCGGCTTCCGCCGCCTGGTCGGCGTGGACGAACCCGTCCAGGTGATCACCCGCCACGTCACCCCACCCTGGCGCGAGGTGGACCTGTCGCACCTCGGTCCCGAGGCGGCGCGGGAGCGTGCCGACCGGCTGGAGAGCGCGGAGCGGGCCCGCCGCTTCGATCTCGCGGCCCCGCCACTGGCGCGGATCCTGCTGGTGAAGACGGGCCCCGACCGCCACCGCATGGTCGTGACCCTGCACCACATCGTGCTCGACGGCTGGTCGCTGCGGATCCTCATCCGGGAGCTGTGGGCCGTCTACGCGGCCGGCGGCGACGCCCGCGAACTGGCGCCGACCACGCCCTACGGCGAGTACCTGACCTGGCTGCGGCACCAGGACCGGGAGGCGGCGCGCGGCGCCTGGCAGCGGGCGCTCGGCGGCGTGTCCGAGCCGACGGCGGTCGCCGCGCTCGACCCGAACGCCGAACCGGTCCTCACCCGCAAGGTCCTCGCGGAGACCGGCGACCATCTGGCCGGTGCGCTGCGAGAACTCGCCCGCGGCCACGGCGTCACGCTGAACACCGTGCTCCAGGTGGCCTGGGCCCAGGTCATCGGCAAGCTCACCGGCCGGAGCGACGTGGTCTTCGGCGCCGCGGTGGCCGGACGTCCGCCGGAGCTGGCGGGGATGGCGGACATGCTGGGCCTGTTCATCAACACGATCCCGGTACGGGTCCGGCTGCGCCCGGCCGACTCGATCGCCCACCTGCTCACCGTGGTGCAGGCCCAGCAGTCGGCGCTGCTCGACCACCAGCACCTCGGCCTGAAGGAGATTCAGCGCCTGGCCGGACCCGGCGCCACCTTCGACACCCTGATGGCCTTCGAGAACTTCCACGCGGGCGAGACCGGACCGGCCGCTCCTCTGCGGCTGACCGCCAGCACGACCCGGATGGCGACCACCTTCCCGCTGACGCTGGGGGTGGACCCGGCGGACGAGTTGACGTTCTGGCTGGACTACCGCCCGGACGCGTTCGAGGAGGACGCCGCCCGGGATGTGGTCCGGCGGCTGGTGCGGGTGCTGGAGCAGATGGCGGCGGATCCGGCGGCTCGGGTGAGCGATGTTGAGTTGCTGGGGTGCGATGAGCGGGTTCGGGTGGTGGAGGGGTGGAACGCGACCGCTGCTGATGTGCCGGTGGGGCCGTTGGGGGAGTTGTTCGACGCCCAGGTGGCCGGATCGCCGGATGCGGTGGCGGTGGTGGGTGCGGACGGTGTGGAGTGGTCGTACGC
>NZ_JAEEAP010000627.1 GCF_016103465.1 Streptomyces sabulosicollis | reverse complement strand
CCCCACCTCTTGTCCTCACACTCCCTCACCCTCACCCTCACCCGAACTGCAACGACCGCTTCGCCAGCCCCATCCAGAACCCGTCGATCACGCTCCGCTGGCTGCGCAGCTCCGCCTCCGCCGCGCCCAGCGTGACGAACAACGGCGCGAAGTGTTCGGTACGCGGATGGGCGAGCCCCGCCGCCGGGGCCGTGTGCTCGAAGTCCAGCAGCGCGTCGACGTCCTGTGCGTCCAGGGCCCGCTGTCCCCAGTCGTCGAATTCGGCCGACCAACTGGGCGGCATCGGGCCCGTCTGCCGTAGTGCGGCCAGGTTGTGGGTGAAGAAGCCGCTGCCGACGATCAGAACGCCCTCGTCCCGCAGCGGCGTCAGCTTCCGGCCGATCTCCATCAGCTTCCGCGGGTCGAGGGTCGGCATCGAGACCTGAAGCACCGGGATGTCGGCCTCCGGATACATCTCGACCAGGGGCACATACGCGCCGTGGTCCAGCCCCCGGTCGGGGATGTCCTGGACCGGAGTGCCCGCCGTGCGCAGCGTCTTACGGATCCGCTCGGCGAGCTCGGGGGCGCCCGGCGCGGCGTACCGGACCTGGTAATAGTGCTGAGGGAATCCCCAGAAGTCATAGACCAGAGGCACCTGTTGGGTGGCGCCGATCGCCAGGGGCGCCTCTTCCCAGTGAGCGGAGATCATGAGAATGGCGTTGGGCCTGGGCAGGCCGGCGGCCCAGGCGGCGAGCTGTCCGGGCCAGACCGGATCATCGGCGAGCGGCGGAGCACCATGGCTGAGGTAAAGCGCGGGCATGCGCCCGTCGAGCGCGGACATGAAGACTCCTCGACAGTCGGCAGAGCTCGACAAGATGCTTGAAGTCTCAAGCATGCATCTATCACTGTAGCGCACAGTTATTTAAGGTTCAAAGAGAATTGCCTAGAATGGACGCGTGGACGACGCCATGAAAACCCCCTCAGACGCCGACGAGCCGCGTTGGCTGACCGATGACGAACAGCGCAGCTGGCAGGCGTATGTCCAGGCGAGCATGCTCCTGGAGGACCACCTCGACCGCCAGTTGCAGCGGGACGCGGGCATGCCCCACGTCTACTACGGCCTGCTGGTGAAGCTCTCCTGGGCACCGCGCCACCGGATGCGGATGACCGAACTGGCCGAGGCCGCCAAGATCACCCGCTCCCGGCTGTCCCACGCCATCGCGCGCATGGAGAAGGACGGCTGGGTGCGGCGCGAGGACTGCCCCGACGACAAGCGCGGGCAGAACGCGGTCCTGACCGACAAGGGGCTCAAGGTGCTGCAGGAGACCGCCCCCGGCCACGTCACCGCCGTTCGGACGGCCATCTTCGACCGGCTCACCCCCGAGCAGGTCGGGCAGTTCGGCGACATATGCCGGATCATCGCGGACGGCCTCCAGCCGGAGGGCGCCGACCTGCCCTGGCTGCGCTGACCCACCGGGACCCACCGGCCGCACACGAAGGCCGCACACGAAGGCCGCACACGAAGGCCCCGCTCCTCCTCGAGGCTCGAGGAGGAGCGGGGCCTTCGCCTGACACAGGACCGCCCGGGAACGACAGCCCGCGCGGGACCGCCCGGGAACGACAGCCCACGGGCACGTCTCAGCGCATCAGTGCGCCATCACCGGAACAGCATCCTCCGCCGCACCGTCACCGGAGCCCGCGACCGCGCCGCCGCCCTCCGGCTGCCCGGCGTTGACGAATGTGATGGCGATGACCGCGGCCAGCACCAGGATGCCGACCGCCCACCAGATGGCGGAGGTGTAGCCGTGCACCATCGACTGCAGCTGCAGCACCGTGCGGGAAGGGGCCGCCGCCGCATGCGACTTGGCGTACTCGGTGGTGGCGCTCGCCGCGATCGTGTTCAGCAGCGCGGTGCCGATGGCGCCGCCCACCTGCTGCGAGGTGTTGACCATCGCCGAGGCGACACCCGCGTCACGCGGCTCGACACCATGCGTGGCCAGGCTCATCGCCGGCATGAAGGCGGTACCCATACCGAGGCCGAGCAGCAGGAACCCGGGCAGGATCAGCGCCGGGTACGAGGTGTCCAGGTCGATCTGGGTCAGCAGCAGCATGCCGACCGAGGCGACCAGGAAGCCCGGCCCCATCAGCAGCCGGGCCGGGACGCGGGTCATCAGCCGGGCGCCGATCTGCGTCGAGCCGGTGATCATGCCCGCGACCATCGGCAGGAAGGCGAAGCCGGTCCTGACCGGGCTGTACCCCTTGACGACCTGCATGTAGTAGGTGAGGAAGAGGAACAGGCCGAACATGCCGATGATGGCGAGGGCCAGGGAGGCGTAGACACCACCGCGGTTGCGGTCGGCGACCACGCGCAGCGGCAGCAGCGGGGCCTTCACCCGCGACTCGACGACCACGAAGGCGAGCAGCAGCACCGCCGCGGCGACGAACAGACCGACGGTCGGGCCTGCGGACCAGCCGTCGGACTCGGCGCGGGTGAAGCCGTAGACCAGCGAGACCAGACCGGCGGTGGCCAGAACCACACCGGGGATGTCCAGCCGGGACGAGTTGCGGCTCTCCACCGGCTCGCGGATCACGGCGACCGCGCCGACCGCGGCGATGATGGCGAACGGGATGTTCACGAAGAAGGTCCAGCGCCAGTCCATGTACTCGGTGAGCACACCACCGAGGATCAGACCGACGGCACCGCCACCACCGGCGATGGCACCGAAGACGCCGAACGCCTTGGCGCGCTCCTTGGGGTCGGTGAACATCACCGCGAGCAGCGAGAGCGCGGAGGGGGCGAGCAGCGCGCCGAACACGCCCTGCAGGGCACGCGCGCCCAGCAGCATGCCGGTGTTGAGCGCGGCGCCGCCGACGGCCGAGGCGGCGGCGAAGCCGATCAGACCGACGATGAAGGTCTGCTTGCGACCCCACAGGTCGGCGATCCGGCCGCCGAACAGCAGCAGTCCGCCGAAGGCGAGGGCGTAAGCGGTGATGACCCACTGCCGGTTGCCGTCGGAGATGCCGAGGTCGCTCTGGGCACTGGGCAGCGCGATGTTCACGATGGTCGCGTCGAGCACGACCATCAGCTGGGCGAGGGCGATGAATATCAGCGCTTTCCAGCGCCGGGGATCCACGAATTGAGCCGTTTCAGGCATGGATGGGCCTACCTAGCGGTGCGGAGAGTGAGAAATGGGACGTAAGGGGCCGGTCGAGGTCAGACCGGCACAGGCCGTTGAGTAAGAGGTAGCGAGAGGCGACGACGCACGTAAGGAAGACGTGTGAACGTGCGCGGAATAAGCGGTGCTCCGGGATCGGCCGGGTGCGATTTATGTCACGGTCACGGCCGGTGCTGCAGATCCTCCAAGGTCACGGATTTTCCGGGTAGTTCGGAGCGCGCCGGGGTCTGCAGACCGTCCAGGAACAGCTGCAGGTGCCGGTGCACAAAGGGTTCGAAGTCCACACAGGCGCTGCCGGGCAGCGGCCGGGTGAGCTGGTTGAGCGCGACCATCAGGTCACCGACGCCGATGTCGGTGCGCAGTCGGCCGTCGGCTTTCGCGGCCCCCATCAGGGCCTCGACACCGGCCGCCAGACGGTCGCGGGTGGCGATGAGATCAGGGTGCTCCTTATCGAGGCCGTCGGAGAGCAGCAGGCACAGCGCGCCGATGTGCTCGTCCGCCGCGGCGTGGACGAAGCGCCGCAGCGCCGAGAAGGTGTCGGCCTCCTCGGCCAGGGCGGATTCGGCCTGGTCGGCGACACGGGACATCACCGAGAGCGCCACATGGTGGATCAGCTCACGGCGGTCCGTGAAGTGCCGGTAGATCGTGGCATTGCCGACCCCCGCCCGTCGAGCGATTTCATCGAGGGGGATGTGCGCCCCGCACTCGACGATCACCTCTCGGGCGGCCGCGACAATGCGCTCCCGGTTGCGCAGGGCGTCCGCGCGCAGCCGGGGCTGTGCGGACTTCGCGTTCATCGTGTCGGCGGCCATGACAGCACTCCCTTCTGCGTACGGCTTCCACGCGTACGGTTCTCCGGTGGCCGGCGCTCCGGCGGCTTGGTGGCGACACCGGGCCCCGGCCTTGACGTTCGAGCTTCAACTTTTCCGGGGAATCAGTCCCCGTTTATGCGTTCACTCGGTTAAACGGGGAATGAGTCCCCGGAATTTCTGCGTCCGCAGGTGACCTGCCTCACACCTGTTTGGAACCCCCCGCCGCCCGGACGGAGCAGGTGATTCCACCGTTCGGCGGCACCCCACGGGCGCCCCGGCCCGCGCCGTCACACCGTGGTCGGCAATGAACACCACGCACGGGACCACCCGCCCCCGGATACGAATACGCCGGCCCCGCAGAGGCAGCGCATTCGCCACGGCCGCCGTGTTCACGGTGGCCGTGGTCGCTCCGGCGGCGGCCCCGCGCCCCAC